>NZ_JBITTJ010000004.1:0-421309 GCF_044541845.1 Streptomyces sp. NPDC085481 | reverse complement strand
AACGCTCGGCTGGGAAACCCCAGCCGAGCGCCTGCATAAACTGCTCACGGCTTGATCAACACAACCGTGTGTTGCAACGACCGCTAGAAACCGCCGATGCCGAGCGGGCCCCTTCCTCGTACCGGAAGATCAGTCGTTCGGGACGACCTCGTAGCGCGGGGTGCCCTCGGCCATCTGGCGCAGGGCCTCCTTGCGGTCACGCTTGGACAGCTTGTCGATGTACAGGAAGCCGTACAGGTGGTCCGTCTCGTGCTGCAGGCAGCGGGCGAAGTAGCCGGTGCCGCGCACCTTGATCGGGTTGCCGTGCCGGTCCTGGCCGTGCACCTCGGCGTAGTCCGGGCGGGCCAGCTCGGCGTACGCGGTCGGCACCGACAGGCAGCCCTCGTTGGAGTCGTCGAGGTGGCGGCGGTCGGCCGGCAGGTCCTGGAGGACCGGGTTGACGACGTGGCCGACGTGCCGGACGCCCTCGTCGTCCATGCAGTCGTAGACGAAGACCTTCAGGTCGACGCCGATCTGGTTGGCGGCGAGGCCGACGCCCTCCGCGGTCTTCTGGCTGGCGAACATGTCGTCGATGAGCGCCGCGAGCTCGTCGCCGAACTCCGTGACGTCCTTGCACTCGCGGTGGAGCACGGGGTTGCCGACGACCGTGATCGGACGCGACGTGCCCCGCTCGCGGTGGGCGAGCTCGCGCGCCTCGCAGTCCTCCGTGTCCACGAGGAAGCCCTCGTTGATCTGCTCGTCCGTCTCCTGCTGCGCCATGTCCGGCCGCGCCTTCCTGAAAACCCGATTCCGTCGGAGGACAGCCTACGGGCCCGGCGGCGTGTGATCAGCAGACCTCTTCGAGATCACGCCACTCGCGGCTGTCCGGGCTGTCCGCCACCCACCCGTCGAGCAGCCCGCGGACCAGGCCCGCGGGGGCCGCGATGCCGCACTCCCGCTCGGGGACCCACAGCTCGCCGGGCGAGCGGTGGCCGAGCGGGCCCGGGTGGCCGGGCTCGCTGTGATCGTGCGGGTCCAGGTGCTCGCCCTCGCCCTCGGCGCTGGGCATCGTCGACTCCGAGCAGGCACGGCAGAGCAGCCGTACGGACGAGGACCAGTCCTCGGCGGCGAAGCCCGCGTCGGCGGCGAGCTGCTCCAGGGCGTCCCGGTCGGCCTCGGTGGCGGCCTCCAGGAGGACCACCCAGGTGGGCACGGGCGAGGGCGCCCACAGTTCGATCTCGTCGAAGACGGGGTACGAGGGGCCCGCGCTGGTGGTCCGCTCGCCGTTCGGCACGCCGTCGTGCAGGACGACCTCGCCCCAGCGGCGCCCGGAGGACGGCAGCGGGATGGAGAGCACCTCGATCCGGGCGGGGTCGAGCCGGCGGCCCCACACGACCTCCGCCTCGCCCTCCGGGGAGAGCCGGACGGCCGCGCTGCCCAGTTCCATCCCGGCCGGCTCACCGGTGCCGGCGGCGGCTCCGGGGACCTTGAGCCCGTACGCCTGCCAGGCACGGCGGGCCAGCGGCCAGTCCTGCAGCGCGGTGGCCGCGATGCCGACGTTCCACCAGTCGGGGGCGCCGGTCTCCTTGTCGAGCAGGGCGACGGCGCGCAGCCCGGCGGCCCGGGCCTGCTCCCAGTCGTGCCGGAACTTGTGCAGCAGCGCGAGGTTGAACCAGGACTCCGAGAGCCAGGGCTCCAGGTCCGCCGCGCGCGTGAGCAGCGCGCCCGCGTCCTCGTACCGGCCGTCGCCGATCAGCGTGAACGCGCGGTCGGTGGCCTGCCGCCACGAGGCGGAGGGCCGATGCCGTACCTTCCCGAAGATCCTCACGATTCCCGCCTGCCGGTCGCTTCACCCTCTTGTTCGCATCCAACCATGCCCGGTCGGACACGCGCTCATTACCCATGGGTTACCCCGGTGGGACTGGGGCGATGCCCCTCTTGACGCCCCCGCGCGCAAGGACCCTGGCCAGGGATTCGACGACCTCGGGGTGGTAGTCGCGGGCGGTGCCGAGCCGGAGCCGTTCCAGGGCGCCGAGGCCGCCGCCGGCGCTGGTGGCGGCGAGGTCGTCGTAGGCGTTGACGGTCCGCACGATCCGGGCCGGCAGCGGCTGCTCCCGGTAGGGGTCGGCCTGCCGCTCGACGACCACGGCCACGGCCGCCGGGACCCCGGTCTGGCGGACCACGGCGCCCCCGAGCAGGGCGATCCTGCGCTGCTCCTCGGCGGGCAGGAGGGCGGTGGCGCCGCCCTCGACGGGGTCGACGAGCGAGAGCTGTCCGATGTCGTGCATGAGCGCCGCGTATTCGAGGACGGTCAGCTCGGAGCCGGACAGGCCCAGCTCCCGGCCCACGGCCCGGCTGAGCGCGGCGACCCGGCGGGCGTGGCCCTGCGGGGTGCAGCCGGCGATCTCGGTGGCGCGGGCCAGGGAGGCGATGGTCTGCCGGTTGGTGGTGCGCACGGCCGCGTACCGGCGGAAGGAGACCTGCGTGAGCAGCAGCGGTACGGCGAAGACGGGCAGCGCCCACAGGCCCGCGACGGCCACGCCCAGGGCCATCACGGTGCCGGTGGCGCAGACGGCGGAGCCGATGCCGAGCAGGGCGCGCAGCTCGTCGCGGAGCAGCGGGCCGTAGGGGTGGCCGGTGCGGGCGCGGTGCAGCAGGGCGCCGAGGACGGCGTCGCACAGGGCGGTCAGCAGGAGCAGCAGGAGCAGGAAGAGGGCGTAGGACGGGCCGTGGCCGAGGCGGGCGGTGAGGGTGCCCGCGTTGTAGAGGGGCTGGAAGCACAGGGCGGCGAAGCCGACGGTGAGGATGCGGCGGGCCAGGTGGTCGGGGTCGGGCCCGCGGCCGCGGGCCACGTGGGGGACGACCCCGGCGAGCCCGCCGGCGACGACGACGGCGACGGTCTGCAGGACGCCGTGGGTGGTGGTGTGACCGGCGTTCTCGCCGAGCAGGGCGTAGGCGAGGGCTCCGGCGGCGGCGAGCGGGGCGGGCTCACGCTCGCCCGGCTGGGCGCCCCAGCGGGCGAGCTCGCCGAGGACGATGAGGGCGCCGAAGGCGAGGGCGACCGCGGGTTCCTCGACGCCGAGCCAGAGGGTGGCGCCGAATCCGCCCAGGGTGAGCAGGAGGGCGGCGCCGTGGACGGCGCCGACGGTGACGCCGCCGACGGTGACCCGGTCGGCGCTCACGCGTGCTCCCTGCGCGGGGTGGGCTCGGTGGCCGTGGTGGCCTCCGGCGCCGCGGTGGGCTCGGGGGCCGGCGCGGCCTCGGGCCCGGGCGCCGGCGGCGGGGTGCGGGGCGCGGGCAACGGCGGGGTGTTCGTCTCGTCCGCCGTGACCTCGGTCTGCCAGCCGTGCCGGTCGAGCGCGCGGGCGAGCGCGTCGACCATGCGCGGGTCGAAGTGGCTGCCCGCGCACCGCTGGAGCTCGGCGAGGGCGGTCGCCACGGGGCGGGCCCGGCTGTAGGAGCGGGTGGAGGTCATGGCGTCGAAGGCGTCCGCGACGGCGACCACCCGCGCGTACTCGGGGATCCGGTGGCCCTTGAGCCCGTACGGGTAGCCGCTGCCGTCCATGCGTTCGTGGTGGTGCAGGATCGCGGTGCGGGCCTCGCCGAGGAAGCCGATGCCGCGGACCATCTCGTGCCCGTACTCGGGGTGCAGCTCGATGATCCGGCGCTCCTCGGGGGTCAGCGGCCCGTCCTTGCGCAGCACCCGGGTCGGTACGCCCAGCTTGCCCACGTCGTGCAGGATGCCGGCGAACCGTACGACCTCCAGGCGGGGCTCGGCGATGCCCAGCTCACGGGCGATCAGGACGGAGGCGTGGCCGACCCGTTCGCTGTGGCCGCGGGTGTAGCGGTCCTTGATGTCGACGGCCTGCACGAGGGCCCGGATGGTGGCCTGGTGGGCGGCGCGCTCCCGGTGGTACTGGGCGAAGACCCAGCAGGAGATGTACATGGGCAGCAGGACGAAGAGCGCGGCGACCGGCCCGTACGGGCTGCGCCACAGCACGGCCATCATCAGTCCGGCGAGCCCGTGCACGGCGTGCGGGGCGAGCGCCCGGCCGAGCAGTCCGCGCCAGGCGGTGCGCGGCGGGAGCTGTTCGGCGGTGGCCCGGATGCCGCCGTCGAGGGCGGTGAGGGTCAGGCAGAGGGCGAGCGCGGCGGCGCCGGCCGGCAGCAGCGCGTACGGGAAGTCGGGGGCGTCGGGCCCGAGCCCGAGGACGGCGTGGCAGCGGAAGAGCTGGGCGGCGTGCGCGGCGGCCCAGACGGCGAGGGCCAGCTGGGCGGCCCGCCAGGCGCGGCGGACCCCGGCGGGCGGCTGCTCGACCCGGCCGAGAACGGCCCCCGGCACGGCGGTGAGCGCGGCGGCGGCCGGCGGCAGGAGCAGCGCGGCGGCGATCAGGACGGGGAAGAAGGAGCCCGCGCCCAGCGGGGCCGGGCCACCGAACACCCGGCCGACGAACCGGCAGCGGGCGGGCAGCTCGCACAGCGCGTAGAGGGCGGCGAGCAGCAGCACGCTCCGCCAGGGCGTGGCCGCGCCGGGGCGTAAGGCGGGCAGGGTGACCGCGGCGGCGGCGAGCAGGGCGCAGCCGATGTACGCCCGTGCCGTTCGCGGAATGACCTTGACGCCCATCACGCCTGTCACGCTAGCGAGTTGGCGCGGCCGCGACGGCCCGCCGGGGGCGATTCGCACCATCGGGTGATACAAGCCGATGGACACACCGGGGGCGGGAACGCCGAAGGGCCGGGCGAGGTCCGTCGCCCGGCCCTTCGGTACGGGGGTGCTACTGCTCCTGCGGCGCGGCCGCCGTGATGTCCTGCTCGGGCACCATGTGGCCGGTGCGGATCAGCTCGATCCGGCCCATGACCTTGGCGCGCAGGTCGACGGGCACGTCGTCACTGCCGCAGCAACGCTTGACGAGCTTCTTCACGGCCTGCTCGAGGCCGTACTTCTCCAGGCACGGGGAGCATTCCTCGAAGTGCACCTCGAACTTGGTGCAGTCCGTGTCGGGCATCTCGTGGTCGAGGAACTCGTAGAGATGGTCCAAGACCTCTGAGCAGTCCGTCTCGTGCGGATCTCCGCAGCTCATGAGCCCGAGCCTTTCAGATCGTGCGACTCTCCGGCGCCCGCGGGAACCAGCCCGCGGTCGCGAGCGTAGTCCTCGAGCATGCCGCGCAGCTGGCGGCGGCCCCGGTGCAGCCGGGACATCACCGTACCGATGGGTGTACCCATGATGTCCGCGATCTCCTTGTAGGCAAAGCCCTCTACATCGGCGAGATACACGGCGATGCGGAACTCCTCGGGGATCGCCTGCAGCGCTTCCTTCACGTCGGAGTCAGGCAGGTGGTCGAGGGCCTGCGACTCGGCGGACCTCAGACCGGTCGACATGTGCGACTCGGCGCGGGCGAGCTGCCAGTCCTCGATCTCCTCGGCAGCGGAGCGCTGGGGCTCGCGCTGCTTCTTGCGATACGAGTTGATGAAGGTGTTCGTGAGGATGCGGTACAGCCACGCCTTGAGGTTGGTGCCCTCACGGAACTGGTGGAAGGAGCCGTACGCCTTGGCATAGGTCTCCTGCACCAGGTCCTCCGCGTCCGCGGGGTTGCGCGTCATGCGCAGCGCGGCCGAGTACATCTGGTCGAGGTAGCCGAGGGCGTCCCGCTCGAAGCGCGCGTTGCGCTCCTCGGTCGTCTCCTCGGGGCCGTCGTCGGTCCCTGTGTCGGTCCCAGTGACCGGACCCACCTCCTCCAGCGCTGCGGCGAATCCGAACGCGGACCCGCTCGCTTCGGAGGATAGACGAGGAACCCCTCCGCCCGCCGCCCGAATAGGAGCGGCCTTGGGGCCGGGCAGGACTGTCCAGTCGAGGTCAGCGGCCTGCCGGCGCTCGGGGCAGATGGTCGAACCCATGCGACGGCTCCCTCTTTCTTTGCTCTTCACACACCGTTGTCCCTCACAACAGCGAGCCCGCGCTCGGCATTCCCGGCGCGGCCGCCGGTCACCGAAGTGACGTGAGCCACCCGGTGACTTCACGGACGATCGCCTCGACGGCCTCGTCCTGGGAGAGCGGGGCGCGCCGGGGTACGGCGAAGCCGTGGTCGCCGTACGGCACCTCCACGAGGGTGTACGGACCGTCCGGGAACTCGGCCGGCCTGCCGAAGGGGTCGTTGCCGCCCTGGACGACGAGGGTGGGGACGCCGGCGTCGAGGAGTTCCCCGGCCCGGGAGCTCTCGGGCCTGCCCGGCGGGTGCAGCGGGAAGCTCAGCGCGAGCACGGCGCTCGCGCCGAGCTCGCGGGCGGTGCGGCAGGCGACCCGCGCCCCGGCGCTGCGGCCGCCGGCGATCACCGGCAGGCCGGGCGCGGCGAGCGCGGGCCACAGGCCGCGCCAGCCGGTGTCGAGGGTCTTCGGCGCGGGGGCGACCTTCTTGCCGGCGACCCGCCAGGGCTGCTCGACGAGGGCCACGGTCACGCCCTCGGCGGGCAGCGCGGCGGCGAGTGCCTGGAGGTCGCGGGCCCCGATGCCGCCGCCGGCGCCGTGGCTCACGGCGAGCACGGTCCACGGCTTCCTCGCGGCGACCCAGGTGATCCGGGCGTCCCCGGCGTCGGTGGATACGATCTCGCTCTTCGTCACGTCCCCATCCTGCCCCGAAGGGGCGGGGGAACGGCGTCTCTTCGAGGTCTCTCCGGGAGGGCGTCGCCTCAGAACAGCGTCGCCTCCTCCGGGCCGTCCAGCTCCTTCAGCAGCTCGGGCCCGTTGTTGCGTACGTTGCTGACGGCGGTCGCCACCGGGTAGGCCCGCATCAGGCCCCCGGGCGGCGCGCCGAGCAGCGCACGCAGCTCCTCCGGGTCGGTGCGGGCCGGGTCGAGCCAGGCGTCCCAGCGGTCCGGGGTCAGCATCAGCGGCATCCGCGGGTGGATGTCGGCGAGCGAGTGCGGGCCCTCGGCGGGGGCCACGCCGAGCGGGCCGGTCTCCGCCTCGGTGGTGACCACGGAGCAGGTCACCCACCAGGCCTGCGGGTGGTCGTCGGGCAGGGTCCGGTCCCGCCAGAACTCGTAGAGACCGGCCATCGCGAAGACCGAGCCGTCGGCGGGGGCCACGAAGTACGGCTGCTTGCGCGGCCGCTTCTTCTTCCCCTCTACCTCGAGGTCGCGCTCGCCCGCCCCGGTCACCCACTCGTAATAGCCGTCGGCCGGCAGGATGCAGCGGCGGGCGGAGAAGGCCCGCTTGAAGGAGGGCTTCTCGTGCAGGGTCTCCGACCGGGCGTTGATCATCCGGGCCGCGCCCTCCGGGCTCTTCGCCCAGGACGGGACGAGCCCCCACTTCAGGGTGCGCAGCTGGCGAACCGGGCGGCGTGATTCCGCGTCTTTGAGGGGGCGCTCGAGTACCGCGTGGACCTCTTTGGTCGGGGCCACGTTCCAGTCGGGTTCGAGAGTCTCCTTCGGCTCCCACCTCTCGACCTCGAAGACGTCCACCAGGTCCTCGGGGCGCCTGCTCGCTGCATAACGTCCGCACATGAGTGCCACACTGCCACGGACCCGACCCCTACCGAGGAGCCGTCCAGGAAATGACCCTCGATCTTCTCGGCACCCAGCCCGCCCCCACGCAGTGGATCGTGATCGCCACCGCGGTCGCCGCGCTCGCCGCGGTCGTGCCCCGCTCCATATGGCGGCTGTCGCGCAACGCCGTCACCATCGCCCACGAGGGCGGCCACGGCCTGGTCGCGATCGCCACCCGCCGCCGGCTCCAGTCGATCCGGCTGCACTCGGACACCAGCGGGCTGACCGTCTCGCGCGGCCGCCCCACGGGCCTCGGCATGATCCTGACCGCCGCCGCCGGCTACACCGCCGCCCCGCTGCTCGGCCTCGGCGGGGCCGCGCTCCTCGCCGGACACCGGGTGACGCTGCTGCTGTGGCTGGCAACGGCGCTGCTCGTGGCGCTGCTGGTGATGGTCCGCAACGCGTACGGGATCTTCATCGTGCTGCTCACCGGCGCCCTGTTCCTCCTGGTGTCCTGGCTGACCGGCCCCGACGTCCAGTCCGCGTTCGCGTACGCGGTGGTCTGGTTCCTGCTCGTCGGCGGGGTGCGGCCGGCGTTCGAGCTCCAGGCGAAGCGGCGCCACGGCGGGGCCGGGGACTCCGACGCCGACCAGCTCGGGCGGCTCACCCATGTGCCGCCCACGCTGTGGCTGTTGTTCTTCCACGCGGTGTCGCTGTGCTGTCTGATCGGCGGCGGACGCTGGCTGCTCGGCGTGTAGCGGGCACCGTGTGCCCCCGTAAAGTGAGGGCATGACCGAAAGCTCCCCGCACACCGATCCGCTCACCGGCCTCTGGCCCGCCCCCTATGCGGGCGGTGCCGTCGACGCCACCGTCACCGTGCCCGGGTCCAAGTCGGTCACCAACCGCGCCCTCGTCCTCGCCTCGCTCGCCGCAGAGCCGGGCTGGCTGCGCCGGCCGCTGCGCTCGCGCGACACCCTGCTGATGGCGGAGGCCCTGCGCACCCTCGGCGTCAAGATCGAGGAGGGCGTGGGCCCGGACGGAACCGGCGAGGCCTGGCGGATCATCCCGTCCGGGCTGCGCGGCCCGGCGGCCGTGGACGTCGGCAACGCCGGTACGGTCATGCGCTTCCTGCCGCCGGTCGCGGCCCTGGCCGACGGTCCGGTCCGCTTCGACGGCGACCCGCGCTCCCACGAGCGCCCGCTGCACGGGGTCATCGACGCGCTGCGCGCGCTGGGCGCCCGGATCGACGACGAGGGGCGCGGCGCGCTGCCGATGACCGTGCACGGCGGCGCCGGCGTGGAGGGCGGTGTCGTGGAGATCGACGCCTCCTCGTCCTCCCAGTTCGTCAGCGCCCTGCTGCTCTCGGGCGCGCGCTTCAACCAGGGCGTGGAGGTACGGCACGTCGGCGACCGGCTGCCCTCGCTGCCCCACATCCGGATGACCGTCGACATGCTGCGGGCGGTCGGCGCCCAGGTCGACGAGCCGGAGCACGGCGGCCGCCCCGACGTGTGGCGGGTGGCACCGTCCGCGCTGCTCGGCCGCGACCTGGTCGTGGAGCCCGATCTGTCCAATGCCCAGCCGTTCCTGGCCGCGGCCCTGGTGACCGGCGGCCGGGTCACGGTGCCGGACTGGCCGGCCCGGACCACCCAGCCCGGTGACGCGCTGCGGGAGATCTTCACCGAGATGGGTGGCTCCTGCGAGCTGACCGAGCGGGGCCTGACCTTCACCGGCACCGGCCGGATCCACGGCATCGACGTGGACCTGGGCGAGGTCGGCGAGCTCACCCCGGGCATCGCGGCCGTGGCCGCCCTGGCCGACTCCCCCTCCACCCTGCGCGGCGTGGCCCATCTGCGACTCCACGAGACCGACCGCCTCGCTGCTCTGACCAAGGAGATCAACGGGCTCGGCGGCGACGTGACGGAGACCGAGGACGGGCTGCGCATCCGCCCGCGCCCGCTGCGCGGCGGCGTCTTCCACACGTACCACGACCACCGGATGGCGACCGCGGGCGCGATCATCGGCCTCGCCGTCGAGGGTGTCGAGATCGAGAACGTGGCGACGACCGAGAAGACCTTGCCCGACTTCCCGAGGATGTGGACCGAAATGCTCGGAGCCTGAGTCATGCGGCGTTACGGCAAGCACACCGACGAGGACGACATCCGCCAGCGGCCCAACCGCAAGGGCAACCGCCCCCGTACGACCATCCGCCCCAAGCACGAGGACGCCGTCGAGGGCATGGTCCTCACCGTCGACCGGGGCCGGCTGACCTGTCTGGTCGGCGACCGGATCGTGATGGCGATGAAGGCCCGGGAGCTGGGCCGCAAGGCCGCGGTCGTCGGCGACCGGGTCTCCCTGGTGGGCGATCTGTCGGGCGAGAAGGACACGCTGGCGCGGATCGTGCGGATCGGCGAGCGCAGCTCGGTGCTGCGGCGCACGGCCGACGACGACGACCCCTTCGAGCGGGTGGTCGTCGCCAACGCCGACCAGCTGGCGATCGTCACCGCGCTCGCCGACCCCGAGCCGCGCCCCCGGCTGATCGACCGCTGTCTGGTCGCGGCCTTCGACGGCGGGCTCGACCCCTTCCTGGTGATGACGAAGTCGGACCTGGCGCCGCCGGAGAAGATCCTCGAGCTGTACGGCGCGCTCGACATCCCGTACGTGGTGGTCAACCGTGAGGAGCTGTACGACGGCGGCGCGGCGGACCGGGTGCGGGAGTACCTGGGCGACCGGGTGACGGCGTTCGTGGGGCACTCGGGCGTGGGCAAGACGACGCTGGTGAACGCGCTGGTGCCGGAGGAGCGGCGGCGGATCACCGGCCATGTGAACGCGGTGACGGGCCGCGGCCGGCACACCACGACCTCGGCGCTCGCGCTGCCGCTGGACAAGTCGGACGGCTGGGTCATCGACACGCCGGGCGTGCGCTCCTTCGGTCTGCACCACGTCGACCCGTCCCGGGTCATCAACGCCTTCCCGGACCTGGAGCCGGGCACGGAGAACTGCCCGCGGGCCTGCTCCCACGACGAGCCGGACTGCGCCCTGGACGCGTGGGTCGAGGAGGGTCACGCCGACCCGGCCCGGCTGTACTCGCTGCGGCGGCTGCTCGCGACCCGGGAGCGACGCGAGGGCGACTGAGTCGCGCACGTTTGCGGGGGTGCCGGCTGTTGGTAAGTGCATAATCGCACCAAGTGCGACGAAGCAGTCACCGACGGCGTGGGAGGCACTGACGATGGCGTGGCTGCTGGTGGTGGTCGCCGGTCTCCTGGAGACGGGCTTCGCGGTCTGCCTGAAGCTCTCGCACGGTTTCACCCGCCTGTGGCCCACGGTCGCGTTCGCCTGCTTCGCGCTCGGCAGCTTCGGCCTGCTGACCGTTGCGCTGCGCAAGCTCGACGTGGGTCCGGCGTACGCGGTGTGGACCGGGATCGGCGCCGCGGGGACGGCGATCTACGGGATGATCTTCCTCGGCGACCTGGTGTCCACGCTCAAGATCGTCTCGATCACGCTGGTGATCGTCGGGGTCATCGGCCTCCAGCTGTCCGGGTCCTCCCACTGAGTCGCCACCCCCGCCGAGGCCACGACGTACGACAGGGCGAGCCGCAGCGCGAGCTCGCAGGAGTGCACGGCGGCCCCGGGCTCGGCCGTGAGTACCGCGGCCGCCCGGTCCCGGGCCTGCGCGAGCAGCTCCCCCGGTGACGGCACCCCGGCGTCGGCGCGCCGCTGCTCGGGTACGGCGGCGCTGCGGGACCCGGCGCGCGCGGGTCGCGGGACGGGCAGCCGCTCGCCCCAGGCGCCGGTGAGCAGGGCGCGCAGCACGGGCCGGGCGGCGGCCGCGGCGACCGTCCACTCGGCGACGGCGACCAGACGGCGGGCGGGCGGCCCCGGTTCGGCGAGCGCGGCCTCGACACCCCGCAGGTACCCGTCGGCCTCGCGCCGCACCAGGGCCCGCGCGAGGCCCTCCTTGCTGCCGAACTCGTTGTAGAGGGTCTGCCGGGAGACCCGGGCGGCGGCGGCCACGTCGACCATCCGCACCGCGGACCAGGGCAGCGCGCCGAGGGCCGCGAGGGCCGCGTCGAGCAGGGTCTCTCGGGCAGTCGGCATCCTCGCCTCCCAGCCGGGTCGGTTCTGCGCTCAGCGTTGACGGGCGGCCACGCACTGTCAAGGGCCGCCGCAGGCCGATCCCTGTCCGGGGGATAGAGTTTCGACCATGGCCGATTACCACGACGATCTGCGTCTGGCCCATGTCCTCGCGGATGCCGCGGACGCGGCCACGATGGACCGGTTCCAGGCGCTCGACCTCAAGGTCGAGACCAAGCCCGACATGACCCCGGTGAGCGAGGCCGACAAGGCCGCAGAGGAGCTGATCCGCGGGCAGTTGAAGCGCGCCAGGCCGCGTGACGCGATCCTCGGCGAGGAGTACGGCGTCGAGGGCACCGGCCCGCGCCGCTGGGTGATCGACCCGATCGACGGCACCAAGAACTACGTGCGCGGGGTGCCCGTGTGGGCGACCCTGATCGCGCTGATGGAGGCCGGGGAGACCGGCTTCCAGCCGGTGGTGGGCGTGGTATCGGCGCCCGCGCTCGGCCGCCGCTGGTGGGCCGCGAAGGGGCTCGGCGCGTACACGGGCCGCAGCCTGGCCTCGGCGACCCGGCTCGGGGTGTCGAAGGTCGGCCGCCTGGAGGACGCCTCGTTCGCGTACTCCAGCATCGGCGGCTGGGAGGAGCGCGGCCGGCTCGACGGCTTCCTCGACCTCACCCGCGCGTGCTGGCGGAACCGGGCGTACGGCGACTTCTGGCCGTACATGATGGTCGCCGAGGGCTCGGTCGACATGTGCGCGGAGCCGGAACTGTCGCTGTGGGACATGGCGGCCACCGCGATCGTGGTCCAGGAGGCGGGCGGCACCTTCACCGGCCTCGACGGGCGGCACGGCCCGCACAGCGGGAACGCGGTCGCGTCGAACGGGCTGCTGCACGGGGAACTGCTGAGCTACCTCGGCGGCTGAACGCGCCGCGCGCGCCCTCTTGTTGGGCGCCTCGACCGGTGTCACTCTGAGACTCCCCCCACTTGTGAACTTGTGAAAGAGTTCTCGAACAGGAGGTGGTCCCTCCATGCTCGTCCGTGACGCCATGAGCACGATGGTCCTCACCATCGGCCCGGCCCATACCCTCCGCCAGGCAGCCCGGTTGATGTCCGCGCGGCGCGTCGGCGCGGCCGTCGTCCTCGACACCGACACCAGCGGGCTCGGGATCCTCACCGAGCGCGACATCCTCAACGCGATCGGCGCGGACCGCAATCCCGACCTCGAGACCGCCGACGCCCACACCACCAAGGACATCGTCTTCGCCGCCCCCACCTGGACCCTGGCGGAGGCCGCGGAGGCGATGACCCGCGGCGGCTTCCGTCATCTCGTGGTCCTGGACGACCACGGGCCGGTCGGCATCGTCTCGGTGCGCGACATCATCCGCTGCTGGACACCGGCCCACCTCGGCGTCTGAGCCGGCCCGCCTCGGCGCCTGACGGCTGGTGCGCGTCCGGCGGCACGCGAGAGGGCCGGACTCCCCGTACGGATACGGGAGGTCCGGCCCTCTTCTACCTACGGCAGGCGCCCTCAGCCACGCAGGGCCTGGACCGCGGCGTCGAGCCGCTTGCCGAAGTCGTCGTCCGCCTTGCGGAAGTTGTCGATCGCGCGCTCGACGATGTCGTCGCGGGAGACCTTGGCGATGAAGCCGGCCAGGTTCTCGACGAGCCGGCCCTTCTCGTCCTCGGACATCAGGCGGTAGAGGTCGCCCGCCTGGACGAAGTCGTCGTCCTCGGCGTGCGAGGGGGCGGCGTGGTCGCCGGTGACGCCGGTGACCGGGAGCGGCTGCCACAGCGGGCGGCCGGTCTGCTGCGGGCCGCCGAAGCTGTTCGGCTCGTAGTTCTTGGCGCCGCCGTGCCGGCCGTCGTAGAGGAAGCCGTCACGGGAGTGGGTGCGCGCCTCGGTGGCGTGCGGGCGGTTCACCGGCAGGTGGTCGGCGTTGATGCCGACGCGGTAGCGGTGGGCGTCGCCGTAGGCGAAGAGCCGGCCCTGGAGCATCTTGTCCGGGGACGGGCCGATGCCGGGCACGAAGTGCGCGGGCGAGAAGATGCTCTGTTCGACCTCGGCGAAGACGTTCTGCGGGTTGCGGTTGAGCTCCAGCCTGCCGATCTCGATCGGCGGGTAGTCCGCGTGCGGCCACACCTTGGTGAGGTCGAACGGGTTGAAGCGGTAGGTCGCCGCGTCGGCCGCCGGCATGATCTGCACCTGCACGGTCCAGGTCGGGAAGTCGCCGCGCTCGATGGACTCGCGCAGGTCGCGCTGGTGGCTGTCGGGGTCCTCGCCGGCCAGCCGGTTGGCCTCGGCCTGGGTGAGGTTCTCGATCCCCTGGTCGGTCTTGAAGTGGTACTTGACCCAGAAGACCTCGCCGGCCTCGTTGTTCCACTGGTAGGTGTGCGAGCCGTAGCCGTTCATGTGGCGGTACGAGGCGGGGATGCCGCGGTCGCCGAACAGCCAGGTCACCTGGTGGGTGGCCTCGGGCGACAGGCTCCAGAAGTCCCAGACGTTGTCCGCCTCCTGGCTGCCCGTGTACGGGTCGCGCTTCTGGGTGTGGATGAAGTCGGGGAACTTGATGGCGTCCTTGATGAAGAACACGGGCGTGTTGTTGCCGACGAGGTCGTAGTTGCCCTCCTCGGTGTAGAACTTCAGCGCCCAGCCGCGCGGGTCGCGCACGGCGTCGGCCGCACCGAGGTTGCCGGCGACCGTGGAGAAGCGCAGGAACGTCTCGGTCTGCTTGCCGACCTCGGAGAGGAACGCGGCCCGGGTGTACGCGCTCACGTCGGCCGTCACCGTGAAGGTGCCGTACGCGCCCGCGCCGCGGGCGTGCACCACGCGCTCCGGAATGCGCTCACGGTTGAAGTGCGCGAGCTTCTCCAGGAGCAGCTGGTCCTGGACCAGGACCGGTCCGCCGACGCCCGCCGTCTCGCTGTTCTGGTTGTCCCCGACCGGCGCCCCGGCCTCGGTGGTGAGCGGTCCCTGCGTCACGTGCGCCTCCTGCTGCCATCGCTTCTGCGGCAAGCCCTGTCCTGGCCTTTGCCGTATTCGATCCTATGATAGACAATGTCTAAGTCAAGCTCACTTCCAAACTCACACCGGTTCGGGACACGGCTCCCCCGACTGTTAGGCTGACCCCCATGAGTGACCTGTTGGAACGACTGCGCGGTCGCGGCTGGCGGATGACCGCGCAGCGGCGTGTGGTGGCGGAGGTCCTCGACGGGGATCACGTGCATCTGACCGCCGACGAGGTCCACGCCCGCGCCGTGGGCAAGCTGCCCGAGATCTCCCGGGCGACCGTCTACAACACGCTGGGCGAGATGGTGACGCTCGGCGAGGTGATGGAGGTCGCCACGGACGGCCGCGCCAAGCGGTACGACCCGAACGCCCACCGCCCGCACCAGCACCTGGTGTGTGGCCGCTGCGGCGCGATCCGCGACGTCCACCCGGCCGGCGACCCGCTGGCCGACCTGCCGGACACGGAGCGCTTCGGCTTCACGATCTCGGACGTGGAGGTCACGTACCGGGGCATCTGCCCGAGCTGCGCGACGTCGGCCTGACGCTCTTCGACGCTTGTATGAGGGAAGCCCCCGCCGTCACCGGCGGGGGCTTTCTCGTACGCCGGCCTGCCCGCATCCGAGGCATCCGAGGCATCCGAGGCATCCGAGGCATCCTGGAACGACGAAGGCCCGGATCCGTTTTCCGGATCCGGGCCTTCGTGCTACTGAGTAGCGGGGACAGGATTTGAACCTGCGACCTCTGGGTTATGAGCCCAGCGAGCTACCGAGCTGCTCCACCCCGCGTCGGTGAACCCAACCTTACGGGACCGTTCGGAGCAGAGCAAATCCGTTAGGCGGTGAGCTCCTGGTGGAGCGCCTCGCTCAGCCGCGCCGCCCGCTCCGCCACCTCCGCGGGACCGAGCTCCACCGCTCGGGCGCACCAGCGGCGCCCCTCGGTGAGCTCGCCGCGCCGCGCCGCGAGCAGGGCGAGCCGGAGGGCCGCCCGGCCGTGGCCGGCCCGGGCGGCGCGCGTCCACCACAGCGCGGCCTCCCGCTCGCCGCCCTCGCGGGCGAGCAGCAGCCCCAGGTTGAAGGCGCCATTACGGCTGCCCGCCTCGGCGGCCTCCCGGTACCAGCGGGCGGCCTCCGCCACGTCGCCGCGACCGGCGGCGAGCATGCCCACCCGCACCTGGGCGCGGCGGTGGCCCTGCTCGGCGGCGCGCTCGTACCACTCCTCGCACTCGCTCTTCTCCTCGCGCGGCGCGCCGAGCACCGGCGGTCCCGGCGCGGGTCGACGCGCGTCGAGGACCGTGGCGAGGCGGAAGGCCGCCTCCGCGCTGCCACCGCCCGCCGCGCACCGCAGATGACGCTCGGCCGCCTGCTCGTCGCCGTCGCGCAGGGCGGCGATGCCGACCTGGAGGGCGGCCTCGGTGTGCCCCGCGGCGGCGGCCCGCTCGTACCAGGTCAGCGCCGTACGGTCGTCGTCGCGGCCCGCGTGCAGGATGCCGAGGTTGAAGGCGGCGTCCACGCTGCCGGCCTCGGCCGCCTTGGAGAACCAGGGCTCGGCGCCGCCCGCGTCGCCCGCCTGCAGCAGCAGGACGGCGAGCGCGTTGGCGGCCTCGCGGTGACCCGCGTAGGCGGCGCGGCGGTACCACTGCTCGGCCTGCGCGGTCCGCTCCTGGGCGGCGCAGAGCAGGCCGAGGTTGTACGCCCCGTTCACGTCGCCCGCGTCCATGGCGGCGCGGTACCAGCGCTCGGCGGTCTGCTGCTCGCCGCGGGCGGCGTGCAGCGCGCCGAGCGCGTTGGCGGCGTTGCCGTCGCCGTCCTGGGCGGCTCGCAGCCACCACACGGCGGCGCTCTCCTCGTCGCCCGCGTCGCGCAGCAGGAATCCGAGCGCGCAGGCGGCCTTGGCCTCTCCGTCCTTGGCGGAGGTCAGGTACCAGCGCCCGGCCTCCTTGAGCTCCCCGCGCTTCTCCAGGAGCGCGCCCAGGTGCAGCGCGGCCCGGCGGTGGCCACGCGCGGCGGCCTGCCGGAACCACTGCTCGGCCTCGGCGAGCCCCTTCGTGGGCGACGGATTCCCGGGCGGCACGGTGCCCTCGCCCGTACCGGCGGCGGCTTCGGCGGGCGCGGCGGTGCGCGGGCCCGTCGCGCCCGGGGCGCCTTCGGCCGCGGAGGTACGCAGGCCGGTGCCCGTGTCGTACGCGTGCGGGCCGCGGGCGGCCGGCTCGGTGGCCCGGCGCTCCAGGGCGAGGGCGAGCCGGTAGGCGGCCTCACGGTGGCCCTGCTCGGCGGCGGCGCGCAGCCAGCGCTCGGCGCCGACGTCGCTGCGGTGCTCCAGGAGGTCGGCGAGGGCGTACGCGCCGAGGGCGTGGCCCTGCTCGGCGGACTGGCGCAGCCAGTACTCGGCGGCCGGCTCGTCGCCGCGCTCGCGGTGGTGGCGGCCGAGCGCGTGCGCGGCCGGTGCGGAGCCCGCGACGGCGGCGACCCGCCACCAGCCGGCGGCCTCGTCGGGGTAGCCGCGCTGGTGCAGCAGCACGCCCAGGTTGTTGGCGGCGGCACGGTCGCCCTCGGCGGTGGCTCCGCGCAGATACGGCTCGGCGCCGTCCAGGTCGCCGCGGCGCAGCAGCAGTGCGCCGAGGACGCTCATCGCGGCGGCGTCGCCGTTCTCGGCGGCACGCCGGTGACCGGCCTCGGTCTCGTGGTCGGCGGTGGTGTCGAGGGCCGCATCGACGGCCCCCGCGGCCTCGATGATCTCGTCTGCGGCGTTCCTGGCATGCCGCTGCACAAACCGCCCTGTCTCCAACAGAGTTGCCCTGTCCCCCATAAATACCATCGTCGCACCACCCGCAACCCGCGTACACCTGGTATACCGCAGCCAGTGAGGTCACTTCAGCGTTTTGTCGACATGCCCACAGAGAGATAAGTCAAACACGTCTCACCCCAACTCGCCCCCTCCACAGCGCTCTTCGGGGCCCGCGTCGCGCTCCGGACATGACGAGGGCCCGAATCCACATGGATTCGGGCCCTCGTCATTCAGTAGCGGGGACAGGATTTGAACCTGCGACCTCTGGGTTATGAGCCCAGCGAGCTACCGAGCTGCTCCACCCCGCGTCGGTTCCTTAAACCTATCACGACGCGGGACGGAGTCAGACCGGATTATCAGCCGCCTGGGCTGGGCGAGCCGCTCGGCGTGGGCTTGGAGGACGGAGGAGTGGCCGGCTTGTCGCCCGCCTTGTCGCCCGCCTTGCCGCCCCCGGCGCCGCTCTGGAGCTTCGCTCCCGCGTCCGCCGCCCGCTGGAGCGCGTCCTGCAGGGCCTCCTGGGACTTGCCGTAGGCCGCCCAGTCGCCCTTCTGGAGCGCCGCCTCGCCGTCGTCGTACGCCTTCTGCGCGTCGGCGATGGCCTGCTTCAGCGCGGCGTCGTTCGTCGTCGGCGCCGGGGGCTTGGTGGTGCCCGGCGGCTGCGCCGGCGGCGGGGTGGTCCCTTCGACGCCGAACACCGCGTTCAGCGCCGCCGTGAGGTTGTCCTCGAACACCGTCGTGTCCTTGGTGGTGTCCCCGTCCGGCTGGTCCGCGTCCACGTACGACACCGCGACCTTCTTGAGCAGCGGGTAGTGCGCGTTACGGCCCTGGGCGTACACCGGCTCGACGTAGAGGAAGCCGCCGTCCAGCGGCACCGTCAGCAGGTTGCCGTACTGGATGTCGGAGTCGGCGCCCTTCATGTCACGGACGAACTGGGCCACGCTCGGCAGACCGTTGAGCTTGTTCTGCACCTGTTCGGGCCCTGGCACCTCCTCCGTGACCGTCAGGAGCCTTATCTTCCCGTAGTCCTTGCTGGTGGCGTCGGCGTCCACCGCCATGAACGCGCCCAGGTTGGGGCGTCCGTTCGGCGTGAACGTCGTCGTCAGCGAGAAATTCTGCGCCGAGTCCCCGGGCATCTTGATGCTCAGGTAGTACGGCGGGACCGCGTTGCCGTCCTTGTTGGTCGGGTCGTCCGGCACCTGCCAGGCGTCCGAGCCGCTGTAGAACTGGGCCGGGTCCTGGACGTGGTAGCGGGTGAGCAGCTCGCGCTGGACCTTGAACATGTCCTGCGGGTAGCGCAGGTGCTTCATGAGGTCCGGGGCGATGTCCTCGCGGGCCTTGACCGTGCCCGGGAAGGCCTTCATCCAGGTCTTGAGGACGGGGTCCTGCTTGTCCCACTGGTAGAGGTTCACCGTGCCGTCGTAGGCGTCGACGGTGGCCTTCACCGAATTGCGGATGTAGTTGACCTGGTTCTGCTGGGCGACGACCGCGCGCTGCTGGTTGCCGACCGTCAGGGCGTCGGCCGTGGTCTCGCCGAGCGTGGTGCGCGAGGCGTACGGGTAGCCGTTGGTGGTGGTGTACGCGTCGACGATCCACTGGATGCGGCCGTCCACGACCGCCGGGTAGGCGTCGCCGTCGATGGTCAGCCAGGGCGCGACGGCCTCGACGCGCTCCTTGGGCGTGCGGTTGTACAGGATCCGCGAGCCGTCGCCGATGGCCCCCGAGTAGAGGATCTGCGGCTCGCTGAACGCGACGGCGTACGCCGCCCGGTTGAAGGCGTTGGAGAGGTTGACCCCGCTCTTGCCCTCGTAGCTGGTGGTCTTCTCGCCGTTCTCCTCGTAGTCGAGCTCCTTCTGGGGCCCGCCCACGATCGAGTACTGGTCGGTCTTCTCGCCGTAGTAGATGCGCTGCTCGTACGGGCCGAGCTGGCCCGTGGTCGGCAGCCCCTGCTCGGTGAAGATCGGGGAGCCGTTGGCGTCCGTCTGCGTACCCGTGGCCATGATCGCGCCGTAGCCGTGGGTGTAGGTGAAGTGGTCGTTGATCCAGTTCCGCTTCGGAATGCCCTTGATGTTCAGCTCACGCAGGCCGACGACCGTGTCCTTGCCCTGATAGCGGTCGACGTCGAGGGTCAGCGGGAACTGGTAGTACTTCCGCTTCTGCTCCAGCTGCTGGAAGGTCGGCGAGACGATGTTCGGGTCGATCAGCCGGTAGCTGGCCGCCGTGTCGGCGTCGTTGCGCAGCTGGTCCTTGGCCTTGACCGTCGACTTGCCCGAGTAGTCCTCCGGCTTGGTCGAGTCGATGGCGTAGGCCTTGCGCGTCGCATCGATGTTCTTCTTGATGTACGGCGCTTCCTTGGCCTGCTCGTTCGGCTGGACCTGGAACTTCTGCACGATGGCCGGGTAGAGGCCGCCGATCAGGATCGCCGAGAGCACCATCAGGCCGAAGCCGATCACCGGCAGCTGCCAGGTGCGCCGCCACAGGGTGGCGAAGAACAGCACGGCGCAGATCACGGCGATGCAGAACAGGATCGTCTTCGCGGGCAGGTAGGCGTTGGCGTCGACGTAGCGCAGTCCGGTCCAGTTGCCCGTCGCCTTGAAGTCGCTGGACTTCACCGCGAGGCCGTACCGGTCCAGCCAGTACGCCACGGCCTTCAGGGACACGAAGACGCCGAGCAGCACCGACAGGTGCCCGGTGGCGGCGGCGGTCGCGCGCGCGCCGGGGCTGGTGATCCGCAGCCCGCCGTACAGGTAGTGCGTGAGGGCGGCGGCGATCAGCGAGAGCACGGTGGCGGCGAAGCCGAAGGCGAGCAGGAAGCGGTACCAGGGCAGGTCGAACGCGTAGAACGACACGTCCAGCTGGAACTGCGGGTCCTTCTCGCCGAAGGAGACCCCGTTCACCCACATCAGCCAGGTCCGCCACTGCCCGGAGGCGGAGGCGCCGGCGATCAGGCCCACCAGCGCGGTGACGGCGAGCAGCAGCCACTTCTTGAAGGGGGCGATCCCCATCCGGTAGCGGTCGAGGCTCTGCTGCTCCAGCGACATCGCGCTCAGCGGCGGGCGCAGCCGGTACGCCAGCCAGATGTTCAGGCCGACGGCCAGCGCCATCAGCAGACCGAAGACCAGGAAAAGGCCGATCTTGGTCCACAGGGTGGTGGTGAACACGGACGAGTAGTGGACGGAGCGGAACCAGAGCCAGTCCGTCCAGAATCCGGCGAACATCACGAACGCCATGGCGAGCACGGCCAGGACGCCCAGCGTCATGAGCAGCGTACGGGCGCGCCGGGACGGCCGGCCGACTCTGATCCTTGGCCCGGACGGGCCTGTGCCGCCTCCGCGGTCCGGCATCTGGAAAGCCAACGTGCGCCCCTCGAGGTTGATGCGTCGATAAGCAGGCTCCGCGATCGTAGAGCCCACTGATGCAACTTACTGAGGCTTTACCTAGTTCCCGTTTCCGGGGAAAGAGGGGGTTCGGGGAAAGACGAGGCAGGATATGGGTCATGTCCAACGTTTCCCCCTCCGGCCCTCAGATGGCCGCGAGCCCCCTCACCCGCGCGGTGCTCGAGATCGACGAGTACGCCTCGGGCCTCGGCTGGGACCGGCCGGCCCGGCTCTTCGCCCTGGTCGACACCGCCCGGCTGCGGGCCAAGGAGCCCTCGCTCGCCTCCCAGCTGGGCCTCACGGGCGGCGACGCCGCCACCGCCTACACCCCGATCGAGCAGGAGGAGCTGCCGGCCGGGAAGCCGCTCGACGAGTTCCTCGGCACCATCGCCTGGCCCGACGCGGTGGCCGGCTGCGCGCTCACGGTGGAGCGGCTGATGCTGCCGCCGTCGGCGGAGGCCGCCGTGCCCAAGGGCCTGAACGAGGCCGGGCTCGCCAAGTGGGTGGCCCGGCACCCGGAACGCCAGGAGGTCCGGATGACCGTCGCCGTGCTGCGGGACGGGGCGCGCGAGGCCGCGATCCGGCTGCGCGAGAAGGACTCGCCGAGCGAGGTGCTGACCGGTCCTGACCTGGTGCCGGGGCTTGCCGACGCGCTGGCGGCGACGTTCGCGTCGTAGGCGCGGTTCGCTTCTCAGCCCCAGGGGGCGCCCGGAAGGGGCGCCCCTTTCGCGTACCCGCTCTAGCTCTTCGAGCAGCTCGGCAGTGACGCGGTGTCGCCCTTGCGCAGCTTCTCCAGCGACTTCGTCGCGTCGTCGATGGTGTTCACCTTGATCAGGGTGAGGCCCTCAGGCGTGTCGGAGGCGGCGGCCGCGCAGTTCTCGGCCGGGGTGAGGAAGTACTCGGCACCCGCCTTGCGCGCGCCGACCAGCTTCATCTCGATGCCGCCGATCGGGCCGACCTTCCCCTGGTCGTCGATGGTGCCGGTGCCGGCGATGAACTTGCCGCCGGTGAGGGACTCCGGGGTGAGCTTGTCGACGATGCCGAGCGCGAACATCAGGCCGGCGCTGGGGCCGCCGACGTCGGCGAGCTTGATGTCGACGGTGAACGGGAAGACGTGGTCGGTGCCGGCCTGGATGCCGACGATGGCCCGGTCGCCCTCTTCCGACTTGGTCGTGGTGAGGACCACCTTCCTGGTGGCCGTGGCGTCCTTGTGGGCCTTCTCCGCGTCGGCCGCCTCCTTGGCGGGGACGATCGTGAACTCGACGTCCTGCCCGGGCTTGCGCTTGGTGACCTGCTTGGCGACGTCGCCCGGCTCCTTGACGGCGACGCCGTCGACCGCGCGGATGACGTCACCGGCGTGCAGCTTCCCCTCGGCGGGGGTGCCCTTGACGACGGTGGCGACCACGACCCGGGTGGTCACCGGGATGCCCAGCTCCCTCAGGGCCGCGACCTTGGCGCTCTCCTGCGACTGGCTGAACTCCTCGGCGTTCTCCTGGCTCGACTCCTCCTCGGTCTTCCCGTCCGGGTAGAGGGTGTCGTGCGGGACGACCACGCTGTCGTGGGCGAGCCAGCCGTAGACGGCCTCGACGACGTTCATCTTGTAGTCCGCGCTCGTGACCCGGACCGTCGTCATGTTGAGGTGCCCGCCGGTCGGGTAGGTCTTCCGGCCGGAGATCTGCAGGACCGGCTCTCCGCGCGCTTCGCCGAGGGTGTTCACCGTCGGACCGGGGCTCATCTCCGCGTAGTTCACCGGGATGAGGACGCCCACACAGAGCAGAGTGATCAGGACCAGGGTGGAGGCGAGCATCGTCGCGGTGCGGCGTGGCATGGAACGACAGTACGGGACTGGTCTGTGAGTGCACCCCCGGGGCGGTCCGTACGGGGCGGGCGCGCGAGGCGGTCCGTACGGGGGCTCAGCCGGTGGTGGAGGACGCGGCGGGGGTCGCTGCGGGGCTCGCGGCGGACGCCGTCGCCGGGGACGACTCGTGCTCCGGGCGGGCCGAAGCGGAAGCGGCGGTCGGGTGCGACCGCTCCATGGCGTCCCGGAACCGCGCATAGCCCGCGAGCTCGGCGACGTCGCCTATGGTCTTGTTCCTCGAAGCCCAGCTTCCCCATATCGCCGCGCCGACGACTGCGAAAAGCGGAATCAGCAACCAGGCCAGCGCTGCCATCCCGACCTCCCATCCCCAGTGAGTTGATCAGCAGATTAGTCATCCGCGAAACCAACGCTCTGCCCTGGGGGCCGGTTACGCAAATCGGGGCGTTCGACTACAGCCGGTCGGCGTGGCGCCTTGCGGCGAGTCGTGCATTGCTAGCAGGCCCCCACCCACTCCTCGGTGCCGTCCGAGAACGTCTGGTGCTTCCAGATCGGGACCTCGTGCTTGAGGTCGTCGATGAGCTTGCGGCAGGCCTCGAAGGCCTCTCCGCGGTGCGGGCAGGAGACCGCGACGACCACCGCGATGTCACCCACATGGAGGTCACCCACCCGGTGTACGGCGGCCAGCGCGCGGACCGGGTAGTCGGCCACGACCTTCTCGGCGACCCGGCGCATCTCCGCCTCGGCGGAGGGGTGGCAGGAGTAGCCGAGCGCGTCGACGTCGGCGCCGCCGTCGTGGTTGCGCACCGTGCCCACGAACAGGGTCGTGCCGCCCGCCGCGTCGTCGCCTACCGCGCGGAAGACCTCGTCGACCGAGAGCGGGGTGTCACGGATCGCGAGGAGCCTGATCGGGTCGTCAGCGCCCAGCTCGCCGGGGTGGTCGTGCTTGTCTGCCATGTGGCCATGGTGCCGTACGGAGCCGGGGAGGCGGAATAGCGCTTTCGCCCGGGGCGGCAGACCCTCCGTAGGAGGGTCCTACAGACCGCTCCGTGCCCGGCTCCTACAGGCCGCGTCGCTTGCGCATCTGGCGGACCAGGGCCGCCGTGCCCAGCAGCGCCACCGTCGCGCCCGCCGCACCGGCCGCGGTGGCGTCCTTGCGGCCGAGCCGCCTGCCCGCGACCGTGTGCCGGCCCTGGACCTCCTCGAGGAGCGCCGCAAGGACCTCCTCGTTGGTCCACTGCGGCCGCCAGCCGGCGTCGTGCAGCCGCCCGACGCTGACCACCCAGGGGTGCATCGTGTACGCGAGGTCCCCGGCCGGCGACGGGGTGAGCCCGATCCGGTGCAGCCGGGCCGCCGCGCCCAGGGCGACGGCCGAGGGCAGCTCCATGCGCCGGATGCCCGACAGCTCCTCGACCTCCTCCTGCTCCAGCCAGCCGTCGCAGCCGACCGCGAACTCGCCCTCGACCTTCTCCAGAGCCGCGTACTCCAGCGCGCTGACCAGGTCGTCGACGTGGCAGAACTGCCAGGTGGGCCGTGATCCGGCGACGACGAGCAGCCGGGGCGACTCGAAGTAGCGGGTCAGCGCCGTGTCCGTGCCGCCGACCAGGACCGCGGGCCGGACCACCGTCACGTTGAGGCCGGGGTGGGCGCGCGGCGCCCGGCGCCCCAGGCGCTCGATCTCCAGGAGGTCGCCGACGCCGGTGGCCTCGGCGGTCGCGCGCAGCTCGGCGTCCTCGGAGAGCGGGATGTCGTTGTCGGGCAGCGCCCCGTAGACCATCGCGGAGGTGCACAGCACCACCCGGTGCACCCCGGCCGCCGCGGCGGCCGTGAGCACGGTCTGCGTGCCGCGCACGTTGTAGGCCGTGCGGGCGGCCGCGTCGGTCTCCAGGTCGAGGTCGACGGCGAGGTGCACGACGACGTCCGCGCCGCGCAGCTTCTCGGCGATGGCCGGATCGCGTACGTCGAGGATGTGCCAGGTCGCCTCGGAGACCTCGCCCCGGCGCTCGTCGATCGCGACGACCTGCTTGACCTCCTCGGACGCGGCGAGGCGCCTGGTCAGCAGGTCTCCGACACCGGACGCGGCACCGGTGACCGCGACGACGGGGCCGCGCGCGGCGGACCTGGTGGAGTGGTTTCGCGCTGCGCGAACCTGAGGATCTGGGGAACTCACCGGGCGTCTCCAGCGGTTGTCTTCAGTACGTGCGCGAATGACGCGTACGTACCAGGTGGCGTCCATCCTGCCGCAGGCCACGGCCCGGCGGAGCACCGAGCCCGGATCCGGTGCGGATGTCTACGCTGGTGGTGTGGAGTCGGGGAGGCGAGCCGAGCCGAGAGCCCGCCGTCGGCAGAGGCCGGCGGCCCTACGAGCCGAGGAAACCTGTGAGTGACACCCCATTCGGATTCGGCCTTCCGCCGGAGGAGCCGGAGAACGGCGACGAGGGCAAGAAGAAGGACCCCGCCGGAGGTGGCCAGGGGTCCGGTGGCCAGGGCGGCAACCCGTTCGGTTTCGGCGGGCTGCCCGGCATGGGCGGTGCGGACAATCCGTTCGCCGCGATGTTCGGTTCGATGAACCCCCAGGACCTGGGCGCGGCCTTCCAGCAGCTCGGCCAGATGCTCAGCTATGAGGGCGGCCCGGTCAACTGGGAGATGGCCAAGCAGATCGCGCGCCAGGTGGTCGCGCAGGGCACCTCCGACGGCACCAAGGACGCCAGCGTCGGCCCGGCCGAGAAGGCCGCGGTCGAGGAGGCGGTGCGGCTCGCCGACCTGTGGCTCGACCAGGTGACCTCACTGCCCTCGGGCGCGGGCACGGCGGTGGCGTGGAGCCGTGCCGAGTGGGTCGAGGCGACCCTGCCGGCCTGGCAGCAGCTGGTCGACCCGGTCGCGGAGCGGGTCGGCGCGGCGATGGGCGACGTGCTGCCGCAGGAGATGCAGGCCATGGCGGGCCCGCTGATCGGCATGATGCGCTCCATGGGCGGCGCCATGTTCGGCCAGCAGATCGGGCAGGCGGTGGGCGTCCTCGCGGGCGAGGTCGTCGGTTCGACGGACGTCGGTCTGCCGCTGGGGCCGGCCGGCAAGGCGGCGCTGCTGCCGCTGAACATCGAGGCCTTCGGCAAGGACCTCGGGGTCCCCTCGGACGAGGTGCGGCTGTACCTGGCCCTGCGCGAGGCCGCCCACCAGCGGCTCTTCGCGCACGTGCCGTGGCTGCGCTCGCACCTGTTCGGCGCGGTCGAGGGCTATGCGCGGGGCATCAAGGTCGACACGTCCAAGCTGGAGGAGGCGGTGGGCCAGCTGGACCCGACCCACCCCGAGCAGCTGCAGGAGGCGCTCCAGCAGGGCATGTTCCAGCCGGAGGACACCCCGGAGCAGAAGGCGGCACTGGCCCGTCTGGAGACGGCGCTCGCGCTGGTCGAGGGCTGGGTGGACGCGGTGGTCCACGAGGCCGCGAAGTCCCGGCTGACCTCGGCGGACGCGCTGCGCGAGACGCTGCGCCGGCGCCGGGCGACGGGTGGCCCGGCGGAACAGACCTTCGCCACGCTGATCGGCCTCGAACTGCGGCCGCGCAGGCTGCGGGACGCGGCCCGGCTGTGGGCCTCGCTCACGGACGCGCGCGGGGTGGACGGCCGGGACGGGCTGTGGGAGCACCCGGACATGCTGCCGACGGCGACCGACCTGGACGACCCGGACGGTTTCGTCCACCGCGAGCAGCTGGACTTCTCCGAGATCGACAAGATGCTGGGCGAGGCGGCGCGGGGCGACTCCGAGGACGAGGGCGGCAAGGAGTGACCCTGCACGACGACGCGGTCCTCGTCCTGAAGGGGTACGAGGACCAGCCGGAGCTCCGTGATGTCTACCTGGAGCACCTCGCGGCTCACCCCGACGGCATGTACAAGCCCTGCGGGGCCGGTCATCTCACCAGCAGCGCGCTGGTGATCGACCCCTCGCGGGAGCGGGTGCTGCTGACCCTGCACAAGAAGCTGGGCATGTGGCTGCAGATGGGCGGCCACTGCGAGCCCGGTGACGAGACGGTGGCGGCGGCCGCGCTGCGCGAGGCGACCGAGGAGTCCGGCATCACCGGTCTCACCCTGCTGCCGGGCGGTCCGGTCCGGCTCGACCGGCACCCGATCCCGGCGCCGTGCCACTGGCACCTGGACGTGCAGTACGCGGCGCTGGCCCCGCCCGGCGCCGTGGCGGAGATCAGCGACGAGTCGCTCGACCTGCGCTGGTACGGGTACGACGAGGTGGCCGGTGTCGCCGACACCTCGGTGGTGCGGCTCCTGGAGAGCACGCGCGCCCGCCTCTGAGCGAGGGACGCGCGAGAGGGACATGGAGGGACGGGTAAGGGGCGGCATCCCTGGGAGGCCGCCCCTTACCCGTACTCAGTTCCAGGCGTTGTTCTGGTTCTGGGCGTGCGCGCCGTGCTGGCCGACGCCGAACTGGGCCGCGACGCCCTGTCCGATGGCGGCGTTCTGCGGCGGCATGACCTCGCTCGGCTGGACCAGGGCGAAGCCCTGGCCGAGGAAGCTGAGCTCCCAGCCCTCGCCGGTGCTGCCGCGGCGGCGCCGGATGCTGGAGTTGTGGGTCTGCGCCTGCATCTGCACCCGCAGCCCGGTGGACCAGGCGACGATCGCGTCCGCGTCCACGCTCACGTACTTCTCGGGCGTGACCTGCATCATCAGCGGCTGACCCGAGGTCATCAGGGCGATCTTGCCGCGGCCGGAGACGTTCAGCTGGTACTTGCCGGTGCCGGAGACCCCGTACTGGCTGTCCACGGCGATGACCTCGGTGTGCAGCGTCGAGTCGAGCGCCAGGACGTAGGCGCTGTCGACGGTCATGCCCTCCGGCTCGACGTCCACGACGTGGATGTACTGCGCGAGGTTGGCGAAGTAGACCGTGCCCTGCCCGGAGCAGCGCATGAGGTCGAGGCCCTCGCCGGTACGGGCGCGGGCCCGGCGCTGGTTCGGGGTCTGGTACTCGCCGTCGAAGTCGACGAGCCCCTGGTAGGCGACCATCGCGCCCTTGCGGGCCAGGATGTCGTCCTGGCCGCCGAGGGTGACCCGCAGCAGCTGCGGGTTCTGGATGGCGTACCGCTCCTGGCTCTGCTGTTCCGCGTGGTTGAAAAGCGGGCTCTGCATGATGTGTTCTCGCTCCCCCTCAGCCCCGGACCCGCAGGCGGTCGGTGCTGTCCTCGCTCGGCTGTACGACGACGATGCCCTGGCCGGAGAAGGCCATCTGGAAGGCCTCGCCGCTGCCCCGCCCGATGAGGGAGGAGGCCTTGAAGCTGCGCTTGCCCTTCACCTTGAGCGCCGGCGACCAGGCGACGAGCGCGTCCGGGTCGACGTAGGTCTCGTCCTCGCCGCGGCCGCAGTCGACGACGATCGGCGTGCCGCGCGAGGTGAGCGCGACCCAGCCGGTGCCGGCGATCTCCACGTTGAACAGGCCCTGTCCCGCGAACTTGGCGAGCCCCTTGACCCGTTCGACGCCCCACTGGAGGTGGGCGTCGAAGGCGAGCAGGTTGGTGCCGTTGACGGACAGGGAGTCGTTGTTGAGGTTGATGACGACGACGTCGGCGCCGTAGTCGGCGAGGTAGAGCAGTCCGTCGCCGGAGCACTTCATGATCGGCGCGCCTTCGCCGGTGGCCCACTGCTGGGCGACCTGGCGGACGGCGGGCGGGTTGGGCTCGTAGGTGACGAAGCCCTCGTAGGCGACCATCGAGCCGGTGCGCGCGTACAGGTCCTGGCCGGAGGCCATGGCGACCTTGAGCATGGAGCGGCCGTGGTTCTCCATCCGGGCCGTGACCGGGGTGGGGGCGTAGCCCGCGAGTTGCTGGTTCATGGATCCGGGCTCCCTCAGACCTCGTAGGGCTGGACGACGATGAAGTTGCCGGGGGCGCCCCGGAACTGGAGGTTCACGGTCTCCCCGCTGTGGCCGGGGTACGCGTTGCGGCGCAGCCTGACCTGGCTGGAGAGGATGACCTGGGACGCGGACGACCAGGCGACCACGGCGTTGCAGTCGGCGAAGGTGGTCGGCGTGACGGGCAGCACGACGGGGATGCCGTGGGTCTTCACGACGACCGTGCCGGAGCCCTGGAACTGCATGGTGAACAGGGCGCCGCCGGGGATGCCGTGGCCCTCGATGCGCCGGACCTCGTACTGCAGCGACTCGTCGAAGGCCAGCACGTTCTCGGCCGAGACGCAGATGCCGTCGCCCTGGAGCTCGATCGGGTGCAGGTGGGCGCCTTCCTCGGCGAGGAAGACCTGGCCGCGGCCGCTGCAGCGCATCAGCTGCATCTCCTGGCCGGTGGCGTTGCCGACGATCCGGCCGGCGAATCCGGCTCCCTTGTAGGAGAAGTCCACCTTGCCCTGGTACATGACCATGGAGCCCTGGCGGGCGAGGACGGGGACGCCGCCCATGGCGAGGTCGACCCGCATGAGCTGCTGGTTCTGCGGGGTCCAGCGGGCGCCGGTCGCGGTCTCCTTGTACGGCGCGAGCGCGGCGGCGAGCCCGGCACCGGTGGCGGGCGCGCCCTGGGGAACGCCCTGCGGCATGCCGTGCTGCATGCCGTGCTGCGGCGGGTACTGGCCGGGGACCTGACCGCCCGGGGCCTGGCCGTACTGCGGCTGGCCGTACGGGGCGGGGGCGGGCTGGCCGTACGGCGCGGGCGGCGGCGTCTGGCCCGGGACCTGCCCGAACTGCGGGGGCTGCGGCTGGCCGTACGGCGCCGGGGCGGGCGCCGGCGGAGCGGGTGCGGGCGTGGGGGCCGGCGGCGCCAGGGGCGCGGCCATCGTCGGGGCGGCGTGCATCGGGGCGGGCGCCGGTGCGGGGGCCTGTGGGGCCCCGAACGCCGGAGCCGGTGCGGGCGCCTGGGGTGCGGGGGCGGCGGGCGCGCCGAACGCCGGAGGCGCGGTGGCCTGCGCCGGCGGCGCGAAGCCGGGGGCGGCGGCCGGCGGTTGCTGCGCGGCCGGCTCCTCCTCGGCGACCTCGCCGCCGAAGTTCCTCAGGAGCGCGTCGAGGCCGCCGTCGAAGCCCTGGCCGACGGCCGCGAACCGCCAGACGTCCTTCAGGTAGAAGTCGCCGAGCATCACCGCGCGTTCGGTGCTGAACTCCGCGCCCGTGAAGGCGTACCGGGCGACCTCCTCGCCGCCCGCGACGATCCGGATCCAGCCGGGGCCGACCTGCGACATCTGGCCGGCGCCGTCGATCGTCGCGGTGAACGACAGCTTGTGGATGTTCGCGGGGATGCGGTCGAGGGTGACCCGGAAGGACTCGGTGTCACCGGCCTGCGCGCCGAGGAGCTGGATGGACTCCTCGGGCGACTTCGGCTGGTTGAAGAAGACGAAGTAGCGGTCGTCGGAGAGCCGCTCGTCCGCGTCGAGGCCGAAGCAGCTGATGTCGAAGCTCAGACCGGGCGCCGCGATCTGCACACCCACGTACAGATCGGTTCCCGCCGTGAGATCACTGATCTTGGCCTTGTGGCCGCGTTGGAATTCCCTGGCCATGTCTGACGACCGTCCCCCATCCTCAAAACGACGATTGCGTCGCGCCAGGCTAACGGCTGGTCGTGACCTTGCGGCAGGCCCGTACACATTCGGTACAGAACCGGAGCACAGCCGGAATCACTCTCCGCGAGCGGCGGGCAGGTGCGGCAGGTGGTCGGCGGCGACCACGCCCTCCAGGTAGCCGCGGGCCCGCTCGGTGCGCGGATAGGCCTCGAGCAGGCGCCAGAAGCGTGGCCCGTGGCCGGGTACGAGGAGGTGGGCCAGTTCGTGGCACAGGACGTAGTCGACGACGTACTCGGGCATGCCCTGGAGCCGGTGGGAGAGGCGGATGCTTCCTTCGGACGGGGTGCAGGAGCCCCAGCGGGTGTTCTGGTTGGTCACCCAGCGCACGGAGGTGGGCCGGGCCCGGCCGGCGAAGTACTGCTCGGCCAGCCGCTCGGCGCGCTCGGTCAGTTCCCGGTCGCCGAGGACGCTGCGGCTCTCCTGGGCGGCCAGCTTGTCCAGCATCACGCCGACCCAGCGCTGCTCCTCCGCCTCGGACATCCGGGCGGGGATCAGCACGATGGTCCGGTCGCCCTCGCGGTAGGCGGAGACGGTTCTGCTCCGGCGGGAGCTTCTGCGGACCTCGACCGCACTCGTCCCCGATCCGCGGGGCGGTTTGCTTGTCACGCTGCGCTGTGGGTCGGCCGGCACGGGCCCGACGTTACCCGCTGTCAGCGGGGGAAGTCCCGCCTCCGGGGCGGTTCGGCGCCGATCCCGCCCGACCGAGCACCATTTGAATGACTAATCCCCCGGCCCTGTGGACAACTTTCGGCACGGCTCGCGCCGCCCGGGCAATCTGACATCGGGAGCGACGAGAGCGAAGGGATCTCGGAGCGAAGATCGTTTACGGGGGGGCGGGACCATGCATCCGATGGTGAAGCCGGCATTGCGGCGGGCCTGGCGGAATCTGCGGTGTGTGCAGTTCGGGGTGACGCCCGCGCACGCGGTCGTCCTGGGCCCGGTGGACACGACCACCGGCAGTCTGATCGGGCTCTTCGACGGGACGCGCGGGATGGAGCTGCTGCGGGCGGAGGCCCGGGCGCTCGGGCTCCCCGACGGTCATCTGGAGGCCCTGCTCGGCCGGCTCGCGGCCGCCGGACTGATCGCCGACGTGTCCGGCCGGGGGGATCCGGCGCTCGATCCGGTGCGCGCGGACCTGGCCTCGCTCTCCGTCGTCCACCGCGCGCCGGACGGGGCGACGCGGGCGCTGGCCGCGCGGCGGGCGCTGCGGGTCCAGGTCAGGGGTGCGGGGCGGGTCGGCGCGGCCGTCGCGGCGCTCCTGTCGGCGGCGGGCGTCGGCCGGGTCGAGGTCCTCGACTCGGGCACGGTCGCGCCGTGGGAGGTGTCGCCGGGCGGACTGCCGGCCGAGGCGGTCGGCGAGCGCAGGGCGGTGGCGGCCCGCCGGCTCGTGGGACGCTCGGCCCCGGGTGGGCGGGCGCCGCGGGAGGTCCGCACCGGACCGGGTGAAGGGGGCGGCGGACCGGGGCTCTCACTCGTCGTGGTGACTCCACGGGACGGGCTCGGGGCCTATGTGCCCGACCCGCTGCCCGCCGAGAGCTGGCTCGGCACCGGCACGCCGCACCTGTACGCGGGGGTCCTCGAGGCCACGGGCGTGGTCGGCCCGCTGGTGCTGCCTGGCGGGACGGCGTGCGCGGGGTGCATACAGCGGCAGCGGACCGACCGGGAGCCGGTGTGGCCGCGGCTGCCCGCCCAGTGGCGGTCCGGGGCGCCGCATGCGCTGCCCGCCTGCGACGTGGGCCTGGCCACCGCGGTCGCGGGGCTCGCCGCGGCGCATGCCCTGGCGTTCCTGGACGGGGACCTGCCGTCGAGCACCGGGGCCCGCTGGGAGGTGTCGCTGCCGCTGCTCGAGTGGCGTACGGAGCCGGTGGGGGCGCATCCGGCGTGTCCGTGCGGGGCGGGGCCCGTGAACAAGGGGGAGCATGCCTCGGCGGCCCGGGGCGCGCACGACACAATGGCGGGGTAACGGCCCCGCGCGGCGCGGCAGTCTGGGACTTGGAGGGCGCATGTCTGATCTTCCCCGGAAGGCGGTCACCCGGACCGCCAAGTTGGCCGCGTTGCCCCTGGGCTTCGCCGGGCGGGCCACATGGGGCCTGGGCAAGCGGATCGGCGGGAAGTCCGCGGAGATCGTCGCGCGGGAGCTCCAGCAGCGCACGGCCGAGCAGTTGTTCAAGGTGCTCGGCGAGCTCAAGGGCGGGGCGATGAAGTTCGGGCAGGCGCTGTCCGTCTTCGAGTCGGCCCTCCCCGAGGAGGTCGCGGGGCCCTACCGCGCGGCGCTCACCAAACTGCAGGAGGCAGCGCCGCCGATGCCGACGCGCACGGTGCACGCGGTGCTGGAGGAGCGGCTGGGCGAGCACTGGCGGGAGCTGTTCCTGGAGTTCGAGGAGAAGCCCGCCGCGGCGGCCTCGATCGGCCAGGTGCACCGGGCGGTGTGGCACGACGGCCGAGAGGTCGCGGTGAAGGTGCAGTATCCGGGAGCGGGGGACGCGCTGCTCTCGGACCTGACCCAGCTGAGCCGCTTCGCCCGGCTTCTCGGCCCGCTGATCCCGGGCATGGACATCAAGCCGCTGATCACCGAGTTGCGGGACCGGGTGTCGGAGGAGTTGGACTACGGCCTGGAGGCCGAGGCCCAGCGGGAGCACGCGGAGAGGTTCGCTGACGACCCGGACGTGCGGGTCCCCGCAGTGGTGCACCAGTCGGAGCAGATCCTGGTGACGGAGTGGATGGACGGCATCCCGCTCGCCGAGGTGATCACGGACGGCACGCCGGAGCAGCGCGACCGGGCCGGTCAGCTGCTCGCCCGCTTCCTCTTCTCCGGGCCCGCGCGCACGGGTCTGCTGCACGCCGACCCCCACCCGGGCAACTTCCGGCTCCTCCCCGGGCCCGACGACGGCGAGGTCGCCGGCTGGCGGCTCGGGGTCCTCGACTTCGGCACCGTCGACCGGCTGCCGGGCGGGCTGCCGGAGACGATCGGCACCTGTCTGCGGATGACGCTGGCCGGCGAGGCGGAGACGGTCTACGAGCTGCTGTGCGCGGAGGGCTTCGTGAAGGAGTCCATCGCGCTCGACCCGGACGCGGTCCTGGAGTACCTGCTGCCGATCATCGAGCCGGCCGTGGCGGAGTCCTTCGGTTTCACCCGTGGCTGGATGCGCACGCAGGCGGCCCGGATCGCCGATCCCCGCTCCCCCGCCCACCAGTTGGGCAAGAAGCTCAACCTGCCGCCGTCGTATCTGCTGATACACCGGGTGACGCTGAGCACGATCGGGGTGCTGTGCCAGCTGAACGCGACGGTCCGGCTGCGGGACGAGCTGGAGGAGTGGCTGCCCGGTTTCGTGGCGGTGGACACGCCTTAGGCAGTGTCTCGTCGATCACCACCAGGAGGAGTCGAGGCGGCCCTCGATGGCCCGGATGTTGGCCCGGGCGCACTCCTCGCAGAAGTACTGGCGGGTGCCGTTCTCCACCGAGCAGGTCCAGGTGACGGGCAGCTCCGCAGCGGTCTTGCCGCAGCGGGCGCACACGATGGGGGCCTCGGGAGTGGGCGCTTCGTTCACCTTGATGACGATAACCCGACCGGCGCCCTCAGGCGCGGGCAACGCACCGCGGGGGCCGGTCCGTTCGGACCGGCCCCCGCGGCTGTTCGGTTCTGCCTGGCTCAGTGCATGACGGCCATGGCGAGCGCGCGACGAGCGCGCAGTGACACGCGCTCGGCGCGCCGCTGCATCCGCCGGGCGGCGACCAGGCGCACGGCCTGGCGTTCCGCGTCGGCTTCCCGTCGGCGGTCGTGCATATGGGCACGGGCCAGGGCTTCTGGGATGAGTTGCATCTCACGGGTCCTGTTCTGGCGCGAGCGGTTCGCGCCGCTGATCGAAACGTCTGGGGTAGCAGAGCCGGAGGGCTCGTGGGCGGACGAGGTCATCGGGGCCTGCTTCTGGGGATCGTGCGTGAGGGGACGGTCGATGGTTCCGGTGACGTTCATGCCGCGACCGGGTTCTTGCGCGGGCGGCCACGGGGCCGCTTGCGGGCCACGACCACTCCCTGGACGAAGAGCTCGCCGCCCCAGACGCCCCAGGGCTCACGCCGCTCCTTGGCGCCCGCGAGGCAGGCCTCCATGAGCGGGCAGGTCCGGCAGAGGGACTTGGCGTACTCGACATCGGCCGGGGACTCGGCGAAGAAGACCTCCGGGTCGAACGAGCGGCAGGGGACGGGTACGCCGAGGTTCTCGATCGCGTCGTCGAGCGCGGTCAGCGCGGTGAGGGGGGTCAAGGTGGAGTCCTCCGTGAGGCCGGGCGGGGGGATCGTTTCGGAAGGCGGTACGGACGGGGCGTGCGCTTCGAGTTGCACGGGTGTTCTTCCTCGTCTGGTCGTTCCGGCCTGTTGGGCCGGGGTTTCAGCTGGTACCGGTCAGTGCTGGTCCCGAGGCCCCCTCGCTCCGTCAGCCCCGTTCGGGGACAAACAGAAGGGCCGCGGATCCCGGGTGGGGTTCCGCGGCCCTGAAGGCGCCGGCCTGATCGTCGATCAGGCTGGATCACTCCAGGGTTCGAGCCCACGGAAGGCCCACATCGTGTGGTGCTGCGTCGTCTGCTGCTGAATGCCGGCACCGGTCGCCGCAAAGCCATAGGCCGTGGCCTGGGCCTTGCCCACTACTCCTGCTTCCAGTGCCTTGGTCGGTCGCTCATTGCGCTCCGGCCGGTCCATCAGCAGACCGGGCATGCCGAGAACGGGCATACCGGCGCCGGACAGACCACTGCCAAGGAACGCGGGGGAAGCGACGGCGGAGAGGCCGAGCGAGCAGGCGGAGACGACAACCGAGAGATCGGTCATTTTGGCGGTGCTGGTCTTGACGTTCTTGATGCTGCTGATCACTGGAATCGCCTCCTCTCGGCGTCTCGGAGGGCTCGGGGTGAGCCGGACCCTCATGTTCATTTGGACAAGTACAGCACGAAGACAGGGCTTCTTAGAAGCCGCTGTTTCCGTGGTTAAGAACCTATGGGGCTTGACGGGGCGGGCGCAAACTATTTTTTCGACGAGTTTTCCTCAGACCCCTTCGTGGCTTCCTCCACGGTCCTCACCTGCACAGATGGCGAGAACGTCGGTGCCGAAGCGGTCGAGCTTGCGGGCACCCACGCCGGAGATCGCCGCGAGCTCCCCGCCGGAGCCCGGCACCCGCTCCGCGATCGCCATGAGCGTCTTGTCGGTGAAGACGCAATAGGGCGGCTGGCCAAGCTCCCGGGCCTGCTCGGAGCGCCACTCGCGCAGCCGCTCGTACAGCGCCTCGTCCATGTCCGAGGGGCAGTCCTCGCAGCGCATCAGCTTCATCTCGCCCGCCTCGGTGAGCGTGGCGCCGCAGACCCGGCACAGCGCCGGCCCGCGCCGCTTGCGCCGTGGGGCACCGATGGCCCGCTCGATGCCCCCGCCCACGCCGCCCGCGGCGGACGGGCCGAGGGAGCCGGAGCCGGGCCGCAGGCCCTTGAGGAAGCGGCTGGGGCGCCGGGAGGGACGGCCGCCCGGGGAGCGGGACAGCGCCCAGGACAGCGACAGGTGGAGCCGGGCGCGGGTGACGCCGACGTAGAGCAGCCGGCGCTCCTCCTCGACCTGCTCGTCGGTCTTGGCGTACGTGATCGGCATCATGCCCTCGGTGAGGCCGACCAGGAAGACGGCGTCCCACTCCAGGCCCTTGGCGGCGTGCAGCGAGGCGAGCGTGACGCCCTGGACGGTGGGGGCGTGCTGGGCGGCGGCCCGCTCGTCGAGCTCGGCGACCAGGTCGGAGAGGGTGGCGCCGGTCCTGGCCCGGGCGAAGTCCTCGGCGAGCCGGACCAGGGCGGCCAGCGACTCCCAGCGGTCCCGGACGGCGCCGGAGCCGGCCGGCGGCCGGTCGGTCCAGCCCTTGGTGGAGAGCACGGCACGGACCTGGGCGGGCAGGTCCACGACGTCGTCGAGGAGCGAGTCGTTCCCCCCGGCGCGGGCGGCGCCGCGCAGGGCGATGCCCGCCTCGCGCACCTCCTGCCGCTCGAAGAAGCGCTCGGCGCCGCGCAGCTGGTAGGGCACACCGGCGTCGGCGAGGGCCTGCTCGTAGACCTCGGACTGGGCGTTGATCCGGTAGAGCACGGCGATCTCGCCGGCCGGGACGCCGGCGGCGATCAGGTCCCGGACGCGGCGGGCGGTGCCCTCGGCCTCGGCCGGCTCGTCCGCGTACTCCGCGTAGACCGGCTCGGCGCCCGGCTCGCGCTGGGAGATCAGCTCCAGGCGGTGCTCGGCGGCCCGGCCGCGGGCCTGGCTGAGCAGCCCGTTGGCCAGGTGCACGACCTGCGGGGTGGAGCGGTAGTCCCGGACCAGCTTGACCACCGTCGCGTTCGGGTGGCGGGTGCGGAAGTTCAGCAGGTGGTCGGGGGTGGCGCCGGTGAAGGAATAGATGGTCTGGCTCGCGTCGCCGACCACGCAGAGGCTGTCGCGGTCGCCGAGCCACAGGTCGAGCAGCCGCTGCTGGAGCGGCGAGACGTCCTGGTACTCGTCCACCACGAAGTGGTGGTACTGGCGGCGGATCTGGTCGGCGATGTCGTGCCGGTCCTGGAGGATGCCGACCGTGAGCAGCAGCACGTCCTCGAAGTCGATGACGTCGCGCTCGCGCTTGAGCTGCTCGTACATCGCGTAGATCTGACCGATCTCGTCCGGGTCGCGAGGGGCCTCGCGGACCGACTTGGCGACGGCGGCCGGGTAGTCGGCGGGGACGGTCTGGGTGACCTTGGCCCACTCGATCTCGCTCGTGACGTCCCGCAGCTCGTTCCGGTCGAGCCGGACCCGGCACCGCGCGCCCGCCTCGGCGACCAGCTGGACCTTCCGCTCCAGGAGCCGGGGCAGCTCGCCACCGACTGCTTTCGGCCAGAAGTACTGGAGCTGGCGGAGTGCGGCCGAGTGGAACGTACGGGCCTGGACGCCACCCGCGCCGAGCTCGCGGAGCCGGCCGCGCATCTCGCCCGCGGCGCGGTTGGTGAACGTGACGGCGAGCACGCTGGCGGGCGCGAGGATGCCCGCCCGCACGCCGTAGGCGATGCGGTGGGTGATGGCGCGCGTCTTGCCCGTACCGGCTCCGGCCAGCACGCACACCGGTCCGTGCAGGGCGAGGGCGACCTCGCGCTGCTCGGGGTCGAGCCCGTCGAGCACCGCGTCGGCCGACTCGGGGACCCGCGGGAAGAGAGTGGAGTGCGCTGCTGCTGTCACCCCGCCATGCTGCCAGGTCCGGTGGGGTGGATGCGGCGGTTGTCCACAGGCCCGTGACCCCTGTCATACGAATCCCCCCCGGGGTCATAACAGTCCCCGAGGTCACCCGGATCCCCGAGGTCATCCGGATCCCGGGGCCGGCTCCCGTGCCGTCGCGGATGTCTCGTCCCGCACGTCGTCCGCATTCGGGGAATGCCCGGACCCGGGCGTACGTTCTTCTCCTCGGCAACGACCCCCGACCAAGAGGAGCGCCTGGCCATGCAGGGCACTGTCACGATGTACAGCACGACGTGGTGCGGCTACTGCCGCCGGCTGAAGAGCCAGCTGGACCGCGAGGGCATCGCGTACACGGAGATCAACATCGAGCAGGACCCGGACTCGGCCGCGTTCGTCGAGCAGGCGAACGGCGGCAACCAGACCGTCCCGACCGTCCGGATCGTCCCGAACGCCGGCGGCGACGAGGTCGTCATGACCAACCCGAGCCTGGCCCAGGTCAAGCAGGCCCTGGCCGCCTGACGCCCGCGCGCTCCGAACCCCCGGTCGGCCCCCTGGCCGGCCGGGGGTTCATCATGGGGCCCATGTCGACCGCCGCCACCGTGGCCGTGCTGGCCATCGCCGCACTCCACGTCTACATCCTGGTCCTGGAGATGTTCCTGTGGACCGCCCCGCGGACCAGGGCCGCCTTCGGTACGAGCCCCGAGCTCGCCGCCGAGACGAAAGCGCTCGCCGCGAACCAGGGGCTCTACAACGGCTTCCTCGCCGCCGGCCTGGTCTGGGGCGCCGTGGCGTCCGAGCCCGTCGGGTTCCAGGCGAGGGTCTTCTTCCTCGTCTGCGTGGCCGTGGCCGGCGTGTACGGAGCCGCGACCGCGAGCCGCCGGATCCTCTTCGTCCAGACCGTCCCGGCGGTGATCGCCCTGGCCCTGGTCGTCGCCGCCCACTGAATCCGTCGGCCCCAGGTGGCCGAAAACAGACCGTCCCGGCGCCAGGCGCCGGGACGGTCTCTCATTCCGCTTGGCAGGACGTGTCCGGCGCTCAGACCACGTCGCCGGGCTTCGGCAGCGGCTTGCCGTACCAGAGCTCGATCAGCCGGGAGGCGATCGAGATCCCGTACGGCGGCAGGACCTCGCCCGACTCGAAGGCCGCGGCCAGGTCCTCGCGGGAGAACCAGCGGGCCTCCTGGATCTCCTCGCCGTCCACGGTGATCTCCGAGGAGGTCGCGCGGGCGAAGAAGCCCAGCATCAGGCTGGACGGGAACGGCCAGGGCTGGCTCGCGACGTACTCGACCTCGCCGACCGTGACGCCCGCCTCCTCGAAGACCTCGCGCACCACCGACTGCTCGATGGACTCGCCCGGCTCGACGAAGCCCGCGAGGGTGGAGAAGCGGCCCTCGGGCCAGTGCACCTGCCGGCCGAGCAGCGCGCGGTCCTGGTCGTCGGTGACCAGCATGATCACGGCCGGGTCGGTGCGCGGGTAGTGCTCGGCGCCGCACGCCTGGCAGCGGCGGACGTGCCCGGCCGCGGCGATCACGGTCCGCTCGCCGCAGCGCGAGCAGAAGCGGTGCAGCCGCTGCCAGTTCTCCAGGGCGACCGCGTGGACCATCAGGCCCGCGTCCCGCGGCGACAGCAGCAGCCCCGCCTCGCGCAGCCCGGCAGGCCGCGCGGACTGGTCCATGCGCCCGGGCAGGCTGTCCTTCTGGAGCGCGAAGTAGGAGACACCGTCGGCGTCCGCGCCCAGGAAGTAGCGGTGGGTCTCGGTGACCGGGGCCTCGAAGGCCGGGGTCATGACCAGCTCGGTCCGCCCGTCGGGGGTGTCGTCGATCAGCACCTGGCCGCCGGAGACCACGAACACGCGGGTCGTCGGGTGGCTCCAGGCGGCCGCGAGCCACGCCTCGTCCATGCGGTGGTGGGCGGCGCGGTCGATGCCGCTCGACGCGGTCAGCCCGATCGGACGGTCCGCGGCCTCGTAACTGAAGGTGCTCACAGGTCTTCCCACTCCCCCGGATCGGTGGATTCAGCGTTCGGCGACATGGAGGTCGCCGCGATGGTCGTCGAGGGCGGCGGGCAGGTCGCCCCACAGGTGCGCGGTGGTCTCGACGCCCTTCATGAGCAGGTCGAGCTCGACCTTCTCGTTCGGCGCGTGCCAGCCGTCGGACGGCACCGAGATGCCCAGGAACAGCACCGGCGCGCCCAGGACGTCCTGGAGGTCGGCCGCCGGACCCGAGCCGCCCTCGCGGGTGTAGCGGATCTTGGCGCCGTCGAAGGCGAGGCTCATCGCCCGGGCCACGGCCTTGAGGGCGGGGTGGTCGAGCGGGGTGAGGCAGGGCCGGGTCGGGGCGCCGAAGACGATCTCGTACCGGATGCCCGCCGGGACGAGGCCGGCCAGCCAGTCGCGTACGGCGGTCTCGATCCGGTCCGGGTCCTGGCCCGCGACGAGGCGGAAGGAGAGCTTCAGGTGGGCGGAGGCGGGGACGATCGTCTTGCCGCCGGGGCCCTGGTAGCCACCGCCGATGCCGTTGACCTCGGCCGTCGGGCGGGCCCAGACCCGCTCCAGGGTGGAGTAGCCGGCCTCGCCGAGGGTCCCGTGGGACTTGGCGGTGGTCAGCCAGGCGCTCTCGTCGAAGGGCAGCTCGGCGATGAGGGCCCGCTCGGCCTCGGAGAGCTCGGTGACCCCCTCGTAGAAACCGGGGATCGCGACCCGCTCGCCGGCGTCGTGCAGGGCGGCGACGATCCGGCCGGCGACGGTGGCCGGGTTGGGCACGGCGCCGCCGAAGGATCCGGAGTGGATGTCCTGCCCCGGCCCGTACAGGTCGATCTCGCAGTCGGCGACCCCGCGCATGCCGGTGCACACGGTCGGGGTGGTCTCGGACCACATGCCGGTGTCGGAGACGACCACGATGTCGGTCGCGAGCCGGTCGGCGTGCCGCTCCACGAGCGCGCGGAAGTACGGCGAGCCGGACTCCTCCTCGCCCTCGACGAGCAGCTTGAGGTTGACGGCGGGGGCGGTGCGGCCGGTGGCGGCGAGATGGGCGCGGACGCCGAGGGTGTGGAAGAAGACCTGGCCCTTGTCGTCGGCGGCGCCCCGCGCGTACATCCGGCCGTCGACGACCGTCGGCTCGAACGGGTCGGTGTGCCAGCCGTCCTCGCGGGCGGCGGGCTGCACGTCGTGGTGGCCGTAGACGAGGACGGTCGGCGCGTCCGGCACGCCGGACGGCCACTCGGCGAACACGGCCGGGGCGCCGTCGGTCTCCCACACCTCGACCGTGGGGAAGCCGGTCCTGACGAGCCGGTCCGCGAGCCACCCGGCGCTGCGCCGTACGTCGTCCGCGTGGTCCGGCTGCGCCGACACCGACGGGATGCGCAGCCACTCGGCGAGCTCGTCGAGGAAGGCGGCGCGGTGCTGTTCGATGTACGTGCGTACGGCGTGGACGGCGTTGTCCGGGGTCTCGCTCATGGCTCCGAGCCTATCCGGCGCCCGGGGGCTCCCCGTCCGGGGTCTCCCCGCCGAGCAGCAGGGCCTCGAGCTCGCGGCGGTCGGGCAGGCGGGCGGGGCGCACGACCTCCCCCGTCCGTACGTAGACGAAGGCGGCGGTCACCTCCTCGGGGTCGAGTCCGTGCTGCTCGGCCCAGGCCAGGCGGTAGATCGCGAGCTGGAGTGGATCGGCGGTGCGCAGATGGCTGGTCTTCCAGTCGACGATCTCGTACGCGCCGGTGTCCGGGTCCCGGTAGACGGCGTCGATACGGCCCCGCACCACCCGGCCCGCGAGGGAGAGGTGCACGGGGACCTCGACCCGGTACGGGGCGCGGCGGGCGTACGGCGTGCGGTCGAAGGCCTCCTTGAGCGCGTCCAGGTCCCGCTCGTCCCGGATCTCCGGCTCGCCCGCGAACTCCTCGCCGCCGGGCAGCTCCTCCGGGCCGAGCATCGGCAGCGGCAGTTCCTCGAACCGCGACTCCACCCAGGCGTGGAACCTCGTACCGCGCCGGGCGGCGGGCTGCGGCGGCTTCGGCATCGGCCGGGCCAGCTCCTTGGCGAAGCCCTCGGGGTCGGCGGCGAGCCGGATCACCTGGGAGGCGGACAGGTACGCGGGCAGGACGACGTCGCGGGTGGTGGCGCGGGAGCGGTGGAGCTCGGCGGTGAGGGCGGTGAGGTCGCGGTCCCAGGAGGCGATGGTCCTGGCGTCTTCCTGGGACAGGAGCTCGGCTTCGGTGCGGGGGGCGGGGACGTCCGGGTGCGGCGGCTCCGCCGCCAGGTCCTCCCCGAGCCAGAGGTCCTCGGGATCGGGGTCCTGGGGGTCGGGGTCCTGGGGGACGGGCGCCGTGCCGGCGGGGTCGTGCCCACCCTCGGGGGCGCCCGCTCCGGCCTGCGGGACGATGGCCCACAACCTGGTCGCGACCGCCTCCGCCGCTTCCCTGCGCCTGGCCAGGCTCTCCTTGTCCAGGGGCAGCGGCCACGCCTGGTCCTGTGTCTCGCGGGCCAGGACCGGGTTCTCCGCGCCCTCCTCCGGCGCCTCCTCCCACGCCTCGATCTCGCCGTTCCCGGCCGCGCAGTGGTCGTACAGGGCCCGGAGGAAGTCCGAGGGGCCGCGGGGCTTCTTCTGGGCCGGGCCCCACCAGTGGGCGGAGCCGATGAGGAGGGAGCGGGGACGGGTGAAGGTGACGTAGCCGAGGCGGAGTTCCTCCGTGTGCTGGTGCTCGCGCATGCCGTTCTTGAACGACGTGAGCGACTTGGCGTCCCAGCCGTCGATGTGCGGCAGCGTGGCCGCGTCGCCGCGCAGCGCGTGCGGCAGGACCTGCGGCTGAGAGGTCCAGGACTCGCGCGCGCGGGCGGACGGGAACTGGCCGGTGACCAGGCCGGGCACCGCGACCACGTCCCACTCCAGGCCCTTGGACTTGTGCGCGGTCATCACCTTGACCGTGTTCTCGCCGCCCGGCAGGGCGTTGTCGAGGCCCTTCTCGTACTGCGCGGCCGTGCGCAGGAAGCCGAGGAAGGCGAGGAGGGTGGCCTCGCCGTCGAGGGAGGCGAAGCCGGCGGCGGTGTCGAGGAAGCCCGCGAGGGTCTCGCGGCGGCGGGCGGCCAGGGCGTGCGGGGAGGCCGACAGTTCGACCTCGAGGCCGGTGGCGGCGAGGACCCGGTGCAGCACGTCCATGAGGGGGTCGGCGAGCGAGGTGCGCAGGGCGCGCAGCTCGGCGGCGAGGCGGGCGAAGCGGACCCGGGCCTCGGGCGAGAACGGCAGGCCGTCGTCCTCGCCGCCGTCCAGGAAGGTGTCGAGCGCGTCGGCGAGGGAGATCACCTCGGCCGGATCGACGCCCTCGACGGCGGCGGCGAGCCGCTGGTCGGGGTCGGCGGACCCGTCGCCGGGCCAGTGCACGAGCAGCCGGGCGCGGCGGCCGAGGAGGGCCAGGTCGCGGGGGCCGATCCGCCAGCGGGGGCCGATGAGGAGCCGTACGAGGGAGGCGTTGGCGCCCGGGTCCTGGAGGACCTCGCAGACGGCGACCAGGTCGGCGATCTCCGGCAGGTGGAGCAGCCCGGACAGGCCGACGACCTCGACGGGGATGTCCCGGGCGACGAGGGCGCCCTGGATCGCGGGGAAGTCCGTGGCCGTGCGGCACAGGACGGCGATCTCGCCGGGCGCGGTGCCGGTGCGGACCAGGTGGGCGAGGGAGTCGGCGAGCCAGTCGATCTCCTCGGCATGGGTGGGGAGGAGGGCGATGCGTACGCCGCCGTCGCGTTCGGCGCCGGGCGCGGGGCGCAGGGCCTCGACGCCCGCGTGCATGGCACGCAGGGGCGCGGCGAGGCCGTTGGCGAGGTCAAGGAGGCGGCCGCCGCTGCGGCGGTTCTCGGAGAGGGCGTGGCGGGTGGCGGGGGTGCCGTCCGCGTACGGGAAGTGCTCGGGGAAGTCGTCGAGGTTGGCGACGGAGGCGCCGCGCCAGCCGTAGATGGCCTGGCAGGGGTCGCCGACGGCGGTCACGGCGTGTCCGGTGCCCTGCCCGAAGAGACCGGCGAGCAGCAGGCGCTGGGCGACGGAGGTGTCCTGGTACTCGTCGAGGAGGACGACCCGGAACTCGTCCCGCAGCAGCGCACCGACCTCGGGGCGGGTGGTGGCGAGTTCGGCGGACAGCGCGATCTGGTCGCCGAAGTCGAGGAGGTCGCGGGAACGTTTGGCGGCCCGGTAGCGGACGACGAGGTCGAGGAGTTCGCGGCGGGCTTCGGCGGCCTCGGGGAGTTTGCGCAGGTCGGCGTTGGTGAGCTTGGCGCCGGCGAGGGTGCCGAGGAGCTCGGAGTCGTACGCGAGGAGGCGCTCGGGCCGTACGAGGTGTTCGGCGAGCTCGGCGTCGAGGGCGAGGAGGTCGGCGACGAGGGTGGGGAAGGAGCGGGTGAGCGCGGGGTACGGGCCGGGGGCCTCGCGCAGCACGCGGGCGGCGAGCTGGTAGCGGGTGGCGTCGGCGAGCAGCCGTGAGGTGGGCTCCAGGCCGATGCGCAGGCCGTGGTCGGTGAGGAGCTGGCCGGCGAAGGCGTGGTACGTGGAGATGCGGGGCTCGCCGGGCGGGTTCTCGGGGTCGATGACGTCGGGGTCGGTGACGCCGGCGCGGACGAGGGCGGTGCGGACGCGCTCGGCGAGCTCGCCGGCGGCCTTGTTGGTGAAGGTGAGGCCGAGGACCTGCTCGGGGGCGACCTGGCCCGTGCCGACCAGCCAGACCACCCGGGCGGCCATCACCGTCGTCTTGCCGGAACCGGCTCCGGCCACGATGACCTGCGGGGCGGGCGGCGCGATGATGCAGGCCGTCTGCTCCGGGGTGAACGGGATGCCGAGCAGCTCCTTGAGCTGCTCGGGGTCGGTGATGCGTGCGGTCACCCGAAAGAGGCTAACGGGGACGACGGACAGTCCAGCCCGTCAGACCGTCAGATCGGCTCCGCCCGCCGGGCGTGGCCGTCACGCGGTGCCTGGCCGTCAGGCGGGGACGCCCTGGTCCAGCTTGGAGATGTCGACCGTCTCGTCGGCCGGCGGGACGACCACCTTCACGGGCTTGTCGTAGTCGGAGAGGACGATGCTGCCCGGCTCCTCCCCTCCCTTCTTGACGATCTTGAGGATGTACGGCTTGCCCTGCTCGGAGACGGACACCGTGGTGGTCTCCCCGCCGGGCTTTCGCTTCACCAGGGTCGCCACGGGCGTGCCGTCGACCTCGCCGTCGCGCCCGCGGGTCAGCCCGCTGCGGTCGGCCTCGTCCTTGTCGAGGTCGGCGAGGAGCGCCTTCAGGTCGCAGACGCCGCTGAGCTCGCCGGTGCCGGCCTGCCCCGGGGGGATCTTGAGCCAGCGGCCCTTGATGAGCTCGATGGTGGCGTCGATCTGCGGCTCGGGCATCCCCTGGGAGGTCATCGAGGTCCGCCAGAAGCCCTCGTCGCCCTTCATGTACGTGACCTTGCCGGTCTGGCGGAGCTCGGCGGTGCCGCCGCCGATCTTCATGACGCCGGTGCACTCGTTGTGGTCGTTGACGGAGAAGTCGACGTCGAGCTGCTCACCGCCGGAGACGACGCGGCCGGCCATCCGTACCGAGGTCGCGGACTGGGTGGCGGCGACGGCCTTGTCGCCGATCTGGTCGGCGGTCAGGCTCTCGAACGGGTCGGGCGACGGGCTCGGGGCGGCGGCCCGTACGACCGCGGGTGGGGACGGGGCCTGGGCCTGGGCCTGGGCGAGGGCGGCGGGGGCGGCGCCGGCGAGCACGGCGGTGCAGACGACGGTGGCGGCGCGGAGTGTGGTGTGGGACGCCATGCGAGCCTCCTCGCGGATCCCCCGGTCTTCCAGGGTGCCGGAGCGGGCCGGGGCCCGCGACTTCTCGCCCCCGCGTGGCGGGCCGGCGCCCGTGACTTCCCGCCCCCGCGTGGCGGGCCGGGGCCCGTGACTTCCCGCCCCCGCGTGGCGGGCCGGCGCCCGCGACTTCCCGCCCCCGCGTGGCGGGCCGGGTCTCACTCCACGACGTGGCGGCCCTCCGGCCGGGCGCTGCAGGCCGCGCGGAAGGTGCAGGTCGTGCAGTGCTGGCCGGTGGTCGGGGTGAAGCGCTCGTCGAGGACCCGGCCGGCGGCGGTGGCCAGGAGGTCGCCGACCCACTCGCCCGCGAGGGGTTCCTGGCCCTGGACCTTCGGCAGGGCGTCGCCGCCCTCCTTCTTGGGGGCGGCCTGACGGAGCTGGACGAGTTCGGCGCCGCCCGGCTCGGGGGTGCGGCCGCCGAAGACCTCGTCGACGGCGCCCTCGCGGACGGCGAGCTGGTAGACGGCGAGCTGCGGGTGGCGGGCGACCTCGTCCTTCGTGGGGGCGGACTTGCCGGTCTTGAAGTCGACGACGTAGGCGCGGCCCTGCTCGTCGGCCTCGACGCGGTCCATGGAGCCGCGGATGCGGACCTCGTACGCGCCCGCCGCGAGCGTCACGTCGAAGTCGTGCTCGGTGGCGGCGGGGGTGCGGCCGGCACGGTCCATGACGTGCCAGCGCAGGAAGCGCTCCAGGGCGACGCGCGCGTTCTCCTTCTCCTGCGCGGACTTCCACGGCGCGTCGAAGGCGAGCCCGTCCCACACGGAGTCGAGGCGGGCCATGAGGACGTCGAGGTCGGCGGGCGTACGGCCGGAGGCGACCTCGTCGGCGAGGACGTGGACGACGTTGCCGAAGCCCTGGGCGGCGGTGGCGGGGGTGTCCGCCTTGACCTCGCGGCCCAGGAACCACTGGAGGGCGCAGGTGTTGGCGAGCTGGTCGAGGGCGGAGCCGGAGAGGGCGACGGGGCGGTCCCGGTCGCGCAGCGGGACCGTGCTGCGGGTCGGTTCGGCCAGGCCCCACCAGCGGTCCGGGTGGGCGGCCGGGACGAGAGGGGTGCCCTCGTCGTCCGCGAGGGCGGCGAGCCGGGCGAGCCGTTCGGCGGCGGCGGCGCGCAGCTCGGGCGTGGCGTCGGGGTCGACGGTGGTGGCGCGCAGCTCGGCGACGAGGGCGGCGACGGCGAGCGGGCGGCGCGGGCGGCCGGCCACCTCCGTGGGCTCGGTGCCGAGCTCGGTGAGGCAGCGGGAGGGCTGGTCGCCGTCCTCGGCGGGGGCCTTCACCGCGGTGACGACGAGCCGGTCGCGGGCGCGGGTGGCGGCGACGTAGAAGAGGCGGCGCTCCTCGGCGAGGAGGGCGCCGGGGGTGAGCGGCTCGGCGAGGCCGTCGCGGCCGATGCGGTCGGCTTCCAGGAGGGAGCCGCGGCGGCGCAGGTCGGGCCAGAGGCCTTCCTGGACGCCGGCGACGACGACCAGGCCCCATTCGAGGCCCTTGGAGCGGTGGGCGGTCATGAGGCGGACGGCGTCGGGGCGGGTGTGGCGGCGGGTGAGGGTGTCGGCGGCGATGTCCTGGGCGTCGAGCTCTTCGAGGAAGTTGAGCGCGCCGCGGCCGCCGACCCGGTCCTCGGCGCGGGCGGCCGTCTCGAACAGGGCGCACACGGCGTCGAGGTCGCGGTCGGCGTTGCGGCCGCCCGGGCCGCCGCGCAGGGAGGCGCGTTCGAGCCGCGCGGGCCAGGGAGTGCCGTCCCACAGGAGCCAGAGCGCCTCCTCCGCGGTCCCGCCCGCGGCGAGCCTGGCCCGCGCGGCCTGCAGCAGCTGCCCGAGCCGCCGGGCACCGCGGGCGTACGACTGGTCGTGCGCGACCAACCGCTCCGGCTCCGCGAGCGCCCGCGCGAGCAGCACGTCGGACGGCGCCGGCACACTGTTGCCGCCGGCCCGCTCCTCGTCCCGCAGGGCCCGCCCGAGCCGTCGCAGATCGGCCGGATCCATCCCGGCGAGCGGCGACGCGAGCAGCGCGACAGCGGTCTCGGCGTCGAGCCATCCGGCGCCGCCACCGGCCGTGCCTGCGGCGCTCCCGTCCACCGGGCCCGCATCCCCGTCGGCGTCGTCGCCGCCCGCGCCCGGCGTCGCCGCCGCCCGCAGCGCCAGCAGCAGGGGGGCCACCGCCGGCTCATGCCGTAGCGGTGTGTCGGCCGCGTCCGTCTCCACCGGGACGCCGGCCGAGGTGAGGGCGCGGCGGAGGGCGGGAAGGGAGGCGGAGGCGCGGGTGAGGACGGCCATGTCGTGCCAGGGGACGCCGTCCTCCAGGTGGGCGCGGCGCAGGAGGTCGGCGATGTTGTCGGTCTCGGTGGAGGCGGTGGGGTAGGTGTAGACCTCCGCCCGGCCCCCGTCCCGTACCGGCGCGAGGGCGCGGTGGGCCCTGACCTTGTCGGCGGGCAGGCGGGGCAGGGGCATGCGCTGGGTGAGCAGGCGGGTGGCGGCGAGCAGGGCGGCGCCGGAACGGCGGGAGGTGCCGAGGACCCGGACCTGGGCGCCGAAGGCGGCGGGGAAGTCGAGGATGCCGTTCACGTCGGCGCCGCGGAAGGTGTAGATCGACTGGTCGGGGTCGCCGAAGGCGAGCACCGTCGGGGCGGTGAGTCCGCGCAGCAGCCGGACCTGCGCCGGGTCGGTGTCCTGGTACTCGTCGACGAGGATCGCGTCGTACGCGGGGAGTGTGCCGGGCGCGGCGGACTCGGTGAGCAGGACGGCCCGGTGGACGAGCTCGGTGTAGTCGAGGACGCCCTGGAGGTCCATGACGTCCAGGTACTCGGCGAGGAAGCCGGCCGCCGCCCGCCAGTCGGGTCGGCCGACCCGGCGGGCGAAGGCGTCCAGGGCGCCCGGTCCGAGACCCAGCTCGCGGGAGCGGGCGAGGACCGCGCGGACCTCGTCGGCGAAGCCGCGGGTGGTGAGGCAGGCGCGCAGTTCGTCGGGCCAGCGGACGTGCCCGAGGCCCGCCTTCTCCAGGTCGATCTGGCCGGCCAGCAGCTCCCGTACGGCCAGGTCCTGCTCCGGGCCGGACAGCAGCCGCAGCGGTTCGGCGAAGAGTTCGGCGTCCTGGTGGGCGCGGATGAGGGCGTAGCAGTACGAGTGGAAGGTCGTCGCCTGCGGGGGCCGCCGCCCGCTGAGCCGGGCCGCCATCCGGTCGCGCAGTTCCACGGCGGCCTTGCGGCTGAAGGTGAGGACCAGGATCCGCTCGGGGTCCGCGCCCTGCTCCATGCGGGCCGCGACCGCCTCGACCAGCGTCGTCGTCTTCCCGGTGCCGGGTCCGGCGAGGACCAGGAGTGGTCCTCCCGTGTGGTCAACCACCGCGCGCTGCGCTGCGTCCAGCACAGGGGGCCGCACCGGCGCCGGCACGGTCCGGACCAGCCGGTACGCGCCGGGGCCCCGGGTGTGCCGAAGGGTGGAGGAGGAAGTCACGTGGGTCGCCGGTCCTGCTGGTGGGTGTACGGGTGAAAGACGCGAGCTTCGACGTTACGCGATGCCGTCGGCGTCCCCCGCCCTGCGCGCCGTCACGCCTGGGGGTCCGGTGGCGCACCGTCCCAGCGGGCCCGGCGCATGTCGAGGCGGATCGCGGCGCCGCCGTGGGCCTCCCGCAGCGGGGTGCCCTCCGCGCGGTAGTGACCGAGGGCGCGTCGCTCGTGTCCGGGCAGCAGCGCGCCGTCCGCCCGCACCACGCGCCACCAGGGCACGGTCCCGCCGTACAGCGCCATGACCCGGCCGACCTGACGCGGTCCGCCCTCGCCCAGCCATTCGGCGATGTCGCCATAGGTCATCACCCGGCCGGGCGGGATCTCCTCAGCGACCTGAAGGACCCGTTCCGCATACTCCGGCAGCTCCGCGCTCTCCATTCGACTCATCCTGCCTCACCCCACCGACAACCCCCTGATGCCTCCGTTCGGCCCCGCTTCGTGCCACCATCGTGCGGGCGGTGACTGGTGATACGAGATCAAGAACAACGCACAGCGACAACGACGCGGCACGCAGAGACGGACAGGGTGATGGGGAAGGGGCACGACATCCAGCCTCCTGGGGAGGTGCAGCCCAACCTGCCCGAGCGGGTCTCCGGCGACGAGCCGCTGCTCGCCGCCCGGGTCCACCGGCCGTCGGACCTGATGCGGCTGCTCATCGGCGTCCTCGCCATCGCCGTCGTCCTCGCCATCGCCGCCTTCGCCCACGGCACGACCTCCGGCCTCGAACAGGACATCAACAAGGGCGCCGGCGGCGCCCCCGACGTCTTCGTCAAGATCGCCGGCCTGGTCTCGTCCATCGCCGTCCTGCTCGTGCCGGTGGCCTTCGCCATCGAACGGCTGGTCAAACGGGACGGGCTGCGGATCGCCGACGGCGTGCTCGCCGCCGTCCTCGCGCACGGGGTCACCCTCGCCACCGACCTGTGGGTGGCCAAGGCGGCGCCCGGCACCATCCAGGACGCGCTGACGCAGCCGCAGTCGGGGGGCGGGCTCACCGACCCCGTACACAACTACCTGGCGCCGGTCATCGCGTACATGACCGCCGTCGGCATGGCCCGAAGACCGCGCTGGCGGGTGGTGCTGTGGGTGGTGCTGCTGCTCGACGCGTTCACCATGCTGGTCGCCGGGTACACCACCGCCTTCTCGATCATCCTGACCGTGCTGATCGGCTGGACCGTCGCGTACGGGACGCTGTACGCGGTCGGCTCGCCCAATGTCCGGCCCACCGGGCAGACCCTCCTCGCCGGCCTGCGCAGGGTCGGCTTCAAGCCCGTCACGGCGCTGCGCTCCGAAGGCGTGCCGGACTCCGCGGACAGCGGCGACCGCGGCCGGCGCTACATCGTGACCCTGGAGGAGGGGCCGCCGCTCGACGTCACGGTCGTCGACCGCGAGCAGCAGGCGCACGGCTTCTTCTACCGGGCCTGGCGGCGCATCACCCTGCGCACCATCACCACCCGCCGCTCCATCGTCTCGCTGCGCCAGGCCCTCGAGCAGGAGGCGCTCCTCGCGTACGCGGCCATCGCGGCCGGCGCGAACGCCCCCAAGCTGATCGCCACCTCCGAGCTCGGCCCCGACGCCGTCATGCTCGTGTACGAGCACCTGGGCGGCCGGACGCTGGACTCGCTCGACGACGAGGAGATCACCGACGACCTGGTGCGCAGCGCCTGGCGCCAGGTGAAGGCGCTCCAGTCGCGCCGGATCGCGCACCGGAGGCTCGCCGGGGACGCGATTCTGGTGGATCGTTCCGGCAAGGTGATCCTCACGGATCTGCGCGGCGGCGAGATCGCCGCGGGCGATCTGGTCCTGCGCATGGACATCGCCCAGCTGCTCACCACGCTCGGTCTGCGGGTCGGCGCCGAGCGGGCCGTCGCCGCGGCCGTCGAGGTCCTCGGCCCGGACGCCATCGCCGACTGTCTGCCGCTGCTCCAGCCGATCGCGCTCAGCCGCTCGACCCGGGCGGAGCTGCGGCGGCGGGCCCGCGAGCGATCGGCGCGGGAACGCGAGGCCGTCCTCGCCGCGTCCGAGGCCGCCAAGCAGGCCCGGGCCGAGGCGCGCGCCGAGGCCAACCTCACGGCCGACCGCAAGGTCGCCCGGGCGGAGAAGCAGGCCGACAAGAAGGCCGAGAAGCGCGCGCTCGACGAGGCCCTGGACGAGGCCCGCGAAGAGGACCTGCTCGCACAGATCCGCCAGCAGGTGCTGCTGATCCGGCCGCAGGCGCCGGTGGAGCCGGTCCGCCTGGAGCGGATCAAGCCGCGGACGCTCGTCAGCCTGATCGCCGGCGCCGTCGCCGCGTACTTCCTGCTCTCGCAGATCGCCCGTACGCCCCTGTCGACGGTCAGCGAGGCGGACTGGAAGTGGGTCGCGGCCGCCGTGCTCTTCTCCGCGGTCAGCTACGTCGCGGCGGCGATGAGCCTGCTCGGCTTCGTGCCCGAGCGGGTCGGCTTCTGGCGGACCGTGGTGGCGCAGGTCGCCGGGTCCTTCGTGAAGATCGTCGCCCCGGCGGCGGTCGGCGGCGTCGCGCTCAACACCCGCTTCCTGCAGCGCGCGGGCGTACGACCCGGGCTCGCGGTCGCCAGCGTCGGCGCCTCGCAGCTCTTCGGGCTCGGGGCGCACATCCTGCTGCTGCTCGCCTTCGGCTATCTGACCGGTACGGAGAAGTCGCAGTCGTTCACGCCGTCGAGGACGGTGATCGCGGGGCTCCTGACGGTCGCGGTGCTCGTGCTCGTCGTGACCGCCATCCCCTTCATGCGCAAGTTCGTGTCGACGCGACTGCGGTCGCTGTTCGCGGGCGTGGTGCCGCGCATGCTGGACGTGCTCCAGCGGCCCATGAAACTGATCACCGGCATCGGCGGCATGCTGCTGCTCACCGGTGCGTTCGTGCTCTGCCTCGACGCGTCGGTCCGCGCCTTCGGGCACGGCGACACCACGCTCAGCTACGCCAGCGTGGCGGTCGTCTTCCTCGCCGGAAACGCGCTCGGCTCGGCCGCCCCGACCCCCGGCGGCGTCGGCGCGGTCGAGGGCGCGCTCACCTTCGGCCTGGTCGCGGTCGGCCTCCCTCTGGAGGTCGCCACACCGGCGGTCCTGCTGTACCGCATCCTGACGCTGTGGCTGCCGGTGCTGCCGGGGTGGATCTGCTTCAACTGGCTGACGAAGCGGGAGGCGCTGTAGGGGGGGCGGCGCGCCACCCGCATGGACCTCCGTCCCGCGCGGCGGGCAGCCCCCCGGCACACGATGGGTGCATGCCGACCTCCGCCGCTCAGCGTGCCGCCCTGCTCACCGCAGCCGCCCTGCTCGTCACCGCCGGGTGCTCCGACAGCGGGAGCGGTACGGCGGCCCCCGCGACCAGCGGGCCCACGGGGCTCGACCGGCTGGCGGCGCAGAAGCTGTCCTGGTCGCCCTGTCTGCCGCCGTCCGCGGCGGAGGGCGGCGGGCCCGCGCCGTCGCCGCTGCCCGACGGGGCGCCCTGGGAGTGCTCGTTCATGGCGGCGCCGCTCGACTACGCCAAGCCCGACGGGGAGACCATCGACCTGGCCCTCATCCGGGCCAGGGCCCGCGACCGGGACCGGCGGATCGGCTCGCTCGTCTTCAACTTCGGCGGGCCCGGCGGCTCCGGCATCACCGGACTGCCCAGCTTCGCCAAGGACTTCGAGACCCTGCGCTCCCGCTACGACCTGGTCTCCTTCGACCCGCGCGGCGTCGGCCGCAGCGAGCCGGTCGAGTGCGCCGACGACAACGAGCTCGACGCCTACTACGCCCTGGACTTCACCCCCGACGACGCCGCCGAGGAGCGCACCCTCTCGGACGCGCAGAAGAAGTACGCCGCCGGCTGCGACAAGAACGCGGGACCCCGGCTGCCGTACGTCGGAACCGAGAACGCCGCCCGCGACCTGGACCTGATGCGCCGGGTCCTCGGCGACGACAAGCTGCACTACTTCGGCATCTCGTACGGCACCGAACTCGGCGGCGTCTACGCCCACCTGTTCCCCCAGAACGTGGGGCGCGCCGTGTTCGACGCCGTCGTCGACCCCACGGCGGGCGTCGAGGCGGGGGCGCTCGGGCAGGCCAGGGGCTTCCAGCTGGCGCTCGACAACTTCGCCGAGGACTGCGTCGAACGGGCCGACGAGTGCGCGCTGCCGGGCTCGTCGGTGGCCGAGATCGAGGAGTTCATCACCGGCCTCCTCGCCGAGCTCGACAAGAAGCCGATCGCCGGCATCGGCGAGCGCAAGCTCACCCAGACCCAGGCCACCAACGGCATCGCGCAGGCGCTGTACTCCAAGGAGTTCTGGCCCTATCTGGAGCAGGGCCTCGACGAGGCCGACGGCGGCAACGGCGCCCTGCTGCTCGCCCTGTCCGACTCCATGAACGGCCGCAGCCAGACCGGCAGTTACAGCAACATCCAGGCCGCCAACGCCGCCGTGAACTGCGTGGACTTCAAGGAGCGCTACACCCTCGGCCAGGCCAAGGAGCGGCTCGGCGAGTTCCGCGAGGCCTCCCCCGTCTTCGGCGACTTCATGGGCTGGGCGCTGGCGAGCTGCTCCCAGTGGCCGGTGCCGGGCGCCTGGGAGCACCCGGACGTCGCGGCCGCCGGCTCCGCCCCGATCCTGGTCATCGGCAACACCGGCGACCCGGCGACCCCGTACGCGGGCGCCGGGGCGATGGTGGACGCCCTCGGCAAGGGAGTCGGCGTGGAGCTCACGTACAAGGGGCAGGGCCACGGCGCGTACAGCAGCGGCAGCAAGTGCGTGAAGGCCGCCACCGACGGCTACCTGCTCGACGGCAAGGTGCCGGCCTCCGGGACCGTCTGCCAGTAGCCCGGGCCGTCGGCCGGCGCGGCCGTCTGCCAGGAGCCCGCGGGCCGCCGCCTACGATGGCGGTCCGCACGCAGACACGGGGGGTTGCCCAATGACCAGCGCGTCCAGAGTCACGTCCATACGCAGGCGGGCCGGTATGGCGGTGGTCGCCCTCGCGGGACTGCTCGCCACCGGCTGTACGCAGTCCGGCGGCACCACCGGGTCCGGTACGCCCGCCCCGTCGACCGCTCCCCCGGCCACCGGCGACTCCAAGGGCTCCGGCCTGCCCGCCTCGCTCACCGGCCAGCGGCCCGACTGGAATAGCTGCGCCGCCCCCGAGGGCGGCGAGAAGCCCGGCTCCGCCTGGCGCTGCGCGACCGTGCAGGTCCCCCTCGACTACGCCGAGCCGGGTGGCGCGACCATCCCCGTCGCCCTCATCCGCAAGGAGGCCGGCGACAAGAGCGGCCGGCTCGGCTCGCTGCTCTTCAACTTCGGCGGGCCCGGCGCCTCGGGCGTCGACATCCTGCCCCGTGCCGCCACCGAGTACAGCGCCCTCGGCCGACGCTACGACCTCGTCGGCTTCGACCCCCGCGGCGTCCGGCGCAGCGCGGGCGTGGTCTGCCGGGACGACAAGGAGCAGGCCGCCGCCGAGGCCACGATCGACTACACCCCGGACTCGGCCGCCGAGGAGCAGCGCTTCGTCCAGGACGCCACCTCCTTCGGCAAGGGCTGCGCGAGCCGTTCCGGCAAGGTCCTGCCGTACACCACGACCGCCAACACGGCCCGCGACCTCGACCTGGTCCGGCAGATCCTCGGCGACGCGAAGCTCAACTACTTCGGCATCTCCTACGGCACCCAGCTCGGCGGCACCTACGCCCACCTCTTCCCCCGGAACGTGGGCCGCTTCGTCCTCGACGCCGTCGTCGACCCGACCGCCGACTCCGTCGGGCACGCCCGCAACCAGACGGTCGGCTTCCAGCGCGCCCTCGACAACTACCTGAAGGCCACCGGCCAGGACCCCAAGGCCGGCACCGAGCGGATCGCCCGGCTCGTCAAGCGGCTCGACGAGAAGCCGCTGGCCGTGGGCGAGCGCAGGCTGACCGACTCGCTCGCCCTCACCGGTGTCGTCATGCCGCTGTACTCGGAGCAGAGCTGGCCGCTGCTCACCACCGCGCTGACCAAGGCGGAGCAGGGCTCGGGCGCGGAGCTGCTACAGCTCGCCGACTGGTACAACGACCGTGACGCGTCCGGCCACTACGCGACCCAGTCCCACTCCCAGCGGGCGATCTCCTGCGCCGACTCCGCCGAGCGGCCGACGGTCGACCAGGCCCGTGCGCTGCTGCCGGAGTTCCGCCGGCTCTCCCCCGTCTTCGGCGAGTTCCTCGCCTGGGACACAGCTGGCTGGTGCGCGAACTGGCCGGTGAAGGGCGAGGCGAAGACCTCGGACGCGAGCGCGCCCGGCGCCGGCCCGGTCCTGGTCGTCGGCACGACGGGCGACCCGGCCACTCCGTACGAGGGCGCCGAGAGGATGGCGAAGGAGCTGGGCGAGGGTGTCGGCGTGCTCGTCACCAACAAGGGCGAGGGGCACGGCGCGTACGGCTCCTCGGCGTGCGTGACGAAGACGGTGGACGCGTATCTCGTGGACGGGAAGGTGCCCGCGTACGGGACGACCTGCTCCTGAGGACGAAGGTACGGGGAAGGCCCGGACCGTCTGGCGGTCCGGGCCTTCCCCGTACGCGCGGAGCTGCCGCGGCGTGGCTGCGGTCAGTAGACCGGCTTCTCCGGCTCGATCTGGTGGACCCAGCCGATCACGCCGCCGCCGACGTGCACCGCGTCCGCGAAGCCCGCGGCCTTGAGCACGGCGAGGACTTCCGCACTGCGGACACCCGTCTTGCAGTGCAGGACGATCCGCTTGTCCTGCGGGAGGTCCTGGAGGGCGTTGCCCATCAGGAACTCGTTCTTCGGGATCAGGCGGGCGCCGGGGATCGAGACGATCTCGTACTCGTTCGGCTCGCGGACGTCGATGATGTCGATGTTCTCGCCGTCGTCGATCCACTCCTTGAGCTGCTTGGGAGTGATCGTCGAGCCGAGCGCCGCCTCCTGGGCCTCCTCGGACACGACGCCGCAGAAGGCCTCGTAGTCGATGAGCTCGGTGACGGTCGGGTTCTCGCCGCAGACCGCGCAGTCCGGGTCCTTGCGGACCTTGACCTGGCGGTACTGCATCTCCAGGGCGTCGTAGATCATCAGGCGGCCGACCAGCGGGTCGCCGACGCCGGCGAGGAGCTTGATGGCCTCGGTGACCTGGATGGAGCCGATGGACGCGCACAGCACGCCCAGGACGCCGCCCTCGGCGCAGGAGGGGACCATGCCCGGCGGCGGGGGCTCCGGGTAGAGGCAGCGGTAGCAGGGGCCGTGCTCGGCCCAGAAGACCGAGGCCTGGCCGTCGAAGCGGTAGATCGAGCCCCAGACGTACGGCTTGTCCAGGAGCACGCACGCGTCGTTGACCAGGTAGCGCGTCGCGAAGTTGTCCGTGCCGTCGACGATCAGGTCGTACTGGGCGAAGATCTCCATCACGTTCTCGGCCTCGAGCCGCTCTTCGTGGAGGATCACGTTCGTGTACGGGTTGATGCCGAGGACGCTGTCGCGCGCCGACTCGGCCTTGGAGCGGCCGATGTCGGACTGGCTGTGGATGATCTGGCGCTGCAGGTTCGACTCGTCGACCTCGTCGAACTCCACGATGCCGAGCGTGCCGACACCGGCCGCGGCCAGGTACATCAGGGCCGGCGAGCCGAGACCGCCGGCGCCCACACAGAGCACCTTCGCGTTCTTGAGCCGCTTCTGCCCGTCCATCCCGACGTCCGGGATGATCAGGTGGCGGGAGTACCTGCGGACCTCGTCCACGGTGAGCTCGGCAGCCGGCTCGACCAGGGGTGGCAGCGTCACGGAGACCTCATCAATGCAGCTGGTCGGTAAGTCAGTACGGTTGTTCTGTCGACAACAGTGCCATGGCCCTTCTCATTCCGAGACACCCCGTCCGATACGCGAGACAATTTCGTCCCAGTAGCCGGGCAGCGTCTGGAATTGATCGGTTTGTCCCGGCCGCCCCCTGCGGTCGGTGAAGAAGACCGTGGCGGCCCCCTGCCAGCGGGCGATCCGCAGGGCCTCCTCCAGGTGCATGCGGGGCACCCCGTGGACCAGGTGGACGAACTTCCCCGCCGGGTGGTCGGCCGTCCACTCCGCCACCTGCGACCAGCGGTAGTCGGCCCAGGTGCCGGAGAAGGTGACCAGCTGGTCGGCCACCTCCGCGTATCCCGCGTAGGGGTGGGCGCCATGGCCCAGGACGAGATGGGCCCTGCCGTCCCCGGCGGCGCCCGGCGCGCCCGCCACGCCCGCCGCCGCGCCGGACGGGCCCGCCTCGCCGTCGAGGAGCGCCTCCAGGGTGGCCGAGATCCGTCGTACGGCGGGCAGGTCGGCCCGGTCGACGGGCGCGCGGTCCAGGTAGTAGCCGTCGGCCTTGTACCAGTCGAGGAAGCGCCGGGCGTCCGCGACGACCTCGGCGAAGGGCCGCGAGCCGTGCCGCAGGTCGATGTGGCCGAGCACCCTGACCCCCGCGTTGCGCAGCCTGCCCGCCGCCTCCAGACAGTGCGGGTCGGGCCGGTCTCCCGGCCCCTCGGCGACGTTGAGGACGGCCCAGTGCACGGGGGTGCCGGGGCGGGTGAGCTCGGCCCATTCGACGGGCGCGAGCAGCGGGTGCGCGTACCCGGGGACGCCCATGCCCATCTGCGTGAGCGCCCCGGTGGCGGTCAGATGCGGCATGCCGCCTCCATCCAGATGTCGGCCAGCGACTCCTCCAGGTTGATCCGCGGCCGCCAGCCGAGCCGGTCGCGGGCGGTGCGGACGTCGGCCTGCTGCCACGGACCGCAGCCGTCGGGGTACGGGTAGGGGGCGGCGGCCAGCTGCTCGGCGATGGTCTCGGTGCGCGGGGCGCCGATGACCGAGCGCGGCGGCGGCCCGTCGAGCTCGTGGAGGGTGCCGGCGTACCCGGCGACGCGGGCGAGCACGGCGGCGGCGTCGCGGAGCCTGACCGCCCGGCCGGTGCCGATGTTGACGACGCCCTGGGCGGCGGAGAGCGATGCGGCGTGGACGGCGCGGGCGACGTCCCGTACGTCCACGAAGTCGCGCTGCACGCCGAGGCCGCTGAGCTTCAGCTCGCCGTCGCCGGCCTGCATGGCGCGCCGCATCGCCTCGGCGAGCCGGCCGAGCGGGGAGCCGGCCGGGGTGCCGGGGCCGACCGGCGAGAAGACCCGCAGTACGACCGCGTCCAGACCGGAGCCGAGGACGAGCTCGGTCGCGGCCAGCTTGGACACGCCGTACGGGCCGCCGGGCCGTGGCACGGCGTCCTCGGCGGTGGACGACCCCGGCTGGCTCGGCCCGTACTCCGAGGCGCAGCCGACCTGGACCAGGCGGGCGCCGCAGCCGCTGCGCCGCAGGGCCTCGCAGACGGTGGCGACGGCGACGGTGTTGTGCCGGGTCAGGTCACGGGCGCCACCGCGGGTGGCGCCGGCGCAGTTGACGACGACTCCGGGGTGGACGGCGTCGAGGAACCGGGTCAGCGCGCCGGGGCTGCCGCTGGCGAGGTCGAACCGTACGTCGGCGTCGTCGCCGCGGCCGAGGGCGGTCAGGTGGACCGCCGGGTCGGCGAGGAGCCGGTCGGCGACGAACCGGCCGATGAATCCGTTGGCTCCGAGCAGCAGCACCCTCATCGTGCGGCCCCTTCGTGCCGACCGGCCATGGGGCGGAGTTGGGGCGTCATGTCTCTTTCGTCTCCTTGGGATGGTCCATGTGCGGGGGCACGCCCGCGGCGTCGGCTCCGCGGGTGCGCCGGGCCCATGGAGGATTCAGGGTTGGGTGGTGGCGTGGGCCGAGGCCCGGGAGAGTGCGGTGGTGGCCTGCGCCAGGAGGGCGAGGGCCGTGGCGCCACAGGCGAGGGCGGGTACGGCGGCGGGTCCCCAGGCGTCGGCGGCGGCGCGGACCGGGGCGCCGAGGAGCGCGCATCCGGGCAGGCGGGCGGCGAGGACGCTCGCGAGGGCGAGGGCCTCGGCGGCGCAGGCGGCGGCGAGACCGTTCGCGGCGCTCTCGGGGAAGCCGTGCACGGCGAGCAGCCGGGCGAGCAGCAGCAGCGCGCCGAGCGCGAGGGCGCCGGGGCTGAAGCCGGTGAGGGCGAGCAGCCCGGCGAGCAGGGCGAGTTGGAGGGCGACGGTGCCGAGGAGCAGGGGGCGGACGCCGGCGGCGAAGTCGTCCAGACCCCGGCTGGCGGCGAGCCTGCGCCGGGCGCGTACGGCGAAGAGGCGGGCGCAGCAGGCGAAGGGGGCCACCGAGAGCGCGAGGGCGAGGAGGGGCCCGGTGTCGAGGAGCCAGCCGCCGCCGGGTACCGGGCTGCGGCCGAGCAGGGCGTCCGCGGCGGTGGCGACGACCGGGGGCTCGTCGGGTCCGCCCGTCAGGAGCTGCCCCAGGAGGCCGTCGCCTGCCAGCGCGTAGCCGAGCAGCCAGAGGGTCCAGAGGCGGGCGGCGGGCGCGGTGCGGCCGGTGGCGTGCAGGGGGCCGCCGCGTACGGCGACGAGCAGCGCGACGGTGAGACCGAGGGCGCCGAGCGCACCCACGGCGAGTCGGAGCGGCCCTTCGGTGAGGGCGAGCCCCGCGGTGGTGAGGGCGGCGACGGCACCGGGGGCGCAGGCGGCGAGCGCCCACGCGGCCCGTGCGCCGGGCGCCACCGGCTCGGGGGCGGGGCGGGCGGGCACTGCTTCGCCGCGGGGGACGCGGGCGTACAGCTCCTCCGCGAGCGAGAAGACGTCCCGGTGGCGGAAGCGGGCGGCGGTGCGGTCGGTGACGCCGTGGGCCTCGAGTCCGGCGGCGATCTCCAGGGGGTCGACGGCCTGTTCGCACAGTTCGCGGTGGCGGTGCATGAGGGCCTTGACCGGGTCGGCGGTGGCGCGCCGGGGGGCGCGCGGGCCGAGCGCGGGGGCGGACTGCTCGGCGGGCTCGTGGACGGGCTGCTCGGTGAGCTGGTGGGCGGGCTGCTGAATCGCTTCGGCAGAGGCGGCCGCGGTGACGGGCCCGGCGGGGACCACGGCGGCCGGGGCCGGGAGCAGGGCCTCCGAGCGGGGGTCCCAGGGGCCTGGGCTGGTGGGTGCGGCGGGGCCGCGCATGGGTGTGCCTCCTTCAGGCATCGGGATCTCCCGTGCCGGCCGCGGCGATGACCGGCTGGTCCGCCCAGCTGCCCGGCACGTACGCCTCGGCCGGGTGCGCGAAGGGCACGGCCTCGGCGGTACGGCGGCGGACCGGCGCGTGGGAGAGAAGTTCGAGGTAGATGCCGCGGAACGCCGCGAGGTTCTGCTCGACGGTGAACAGCTCCAGTGCGCGGGCGCGTGCGGCGGCGCCCAGGCGGTGACGGCGCTCGGGGTCGCGCAACAGCGCGAGGCAGGCGTCGGCGAGCGCCTTGGGATTGCGCGGGGGGACGACAAGACCGGTGCCGCCGATGATCTCGACGACGGCGCCGACGTCGGTGGAGACGGTGGCCCGGGCGCAGAACATGGCTTCGACGAGGCCGACGGGGAAGCCCTCGACGACGCTGGACAGGACGACCACGGCGCTGGAGGCGTAGGCCTCCTCCAGGCTCGGGGCCTCGGGGCCGCCGAGCTCCTCGAAGGAGACGGGGTTCTCGCCGACGTCGTGCCGTCCGGCGGCCTCGTCGGGGAAGAGCTGTTCGGCGAGACCGCGGCAGTGCGCGAGGTAGCCGGCGGCGCCGGGCTCGTGCACCGGTGCGGCGATGATCCGCAGCCGGGCGTCGGGCTGCCGGCGGCGCACCTCGGCGAAGGCGTGCAGCAGGGCGATGAGGTCCTTGGCGGGTTCGACCCGGCCGATCCAGGCGAGGGTCGCCGGGTCGCCGCTCTCCTCGTCCTCGCCGACCTCGGCGAAACGGTCGGCCGCCATGCCGGGGTAGACGGTGCGCAGCCTGGCCCGGTCGGCGCCGCACCGCTCCTGCCAGCGGCGGGCGTGGGTGTTGCCGGGGGTGAGCAGGGCGGCCTCGCGGTAGACCTCGCCGGCGAGGCGGCCGTGGAAGGCGGCGAGCAGGGCCCGTACGGGGGTGGCGAGGGGGGCGCCGGTCGCGGCGAGGTAGTGGGCGCGGAGCTGGACGCCGTACTCGGTGACGAGCAGCGGGGTGCCGAAGAAGCGTTTGGCCAGCAGGCCGGGGAGGGCCGCAGCCCCGGCCGAAGCGGCGTGGCAGAGGTCGGCGAGGCCGAGGGCGTCCTCGCCGTACCAGTCGAGGGACAGCGGGCGCAGGGCGCGCTCCAGCTGGTCGACGAAGGCGAGGTGGTCGGGGACGGTGGCGGCGGCCGCGCTCCGGCGTGCGCCGGGTGCGCGGCAGGCGGACTCAAGGATGCGGACGGCCGGCTCGGAGCGGAGGGCGGCGTGCAGCCCGCCGTGTTCGCGGGCCAGTTCGGCGAGCGCGTAGAGGCCGGCGGCGAAGCGGTCGGCCGCCTCGTTCTCGACCCGCTCGTCGACGGCCCGCTCGGCGCAGACGCCGTTCGCGAGATCCCGGAACGCGGCCTCGAAGCGGCGCCGCTCGCGCCGCCCGTAGCAGCGCCCGTCGTCCTCGGCCGACCAGAGCGCGGCGGTGCGCACGCTGCGGACGTGGGGCGGGAGCGGCATCCGGCCGCCCGTTTCCTGGCGGGCGTCGCGGCTGAGGGCGTACAGGTCGAACTCGTGCGGGGCGAGCCCGCGGACGAGCCGGTCACACCAGACTCCGGACTCACCCGAGGCATACGGATAGCCACCCTCCGTGAGCAGTCCGATCCGCATGAGCACACCCCCGATCTCCCGTGAGCGCGGCCACTCCTCGGTCCGGTGACCCGCAGCGGGAAGAACGTAAGCGGATATACCGGTGGCGCGACGGACGGTTGTCCGTCGCGCCACCGGAAGGGGTGAATGCACGTAACTTTCCGACCCCGGTCGCGTTCCGTCGCGCTACGGCGGCGCGATGAAGAGAAACGCAATTCTCGAAGACGGCGAGGCGAAAAGGGCCGACGCACGCTCACGCGCCGTCGGCACGCATTCAACTCCCGGGATGCACCCAGGGGTTGGGCCGGCACTTGATGCCGTCGATGTCCAGGGACTTGGTCTGCTGCTGCATCACCGGGGCGAGCGCGCCGGGCGTGCCGCAGCTGACGTGGCTGTGTCCGAGCCGGTGGCCGACCTCGTGGTTGATGAGCATCTGGCGATAGGCGTACATCGCCTTCGCGCCGAAGGTGACCGAGCCCTGCGCCCAGCGGAAGGCGTTGATCATCACGCGCTGCGTGGAGGCGGAGTCGCAGGACACGTTGTCGACGGTCGTGTCCAGGCCGGACTTCGCGCACCAGGTCCCGGTGGTCCCCGGGCTGGCCAGCGTGACGACGAACTCGGGATCCCCGCTGGAGATCCGCTCGAAGGTCATCTCGCCCTTGCCGGCCCAGCTCCGCTCGTCGTTGAGGGTCTTCTGCACGGCCTGCGCGAACAGCGCCCCGTCGAGCCCGAGCCCCTTCTCCACGTCGACCCGGTAGCGGATCTTGCGGCCCTTGCCGGGCGCCCGGTCGAAGCCGGGGACGGCCTCGAAGTCCCCGGAGCCCTTCAGCTTCGGGTCGATGGGGAACTGGCGGGTCATCAGCTGCTCGTACGTCGGCGGCGCGGCCGGAGCCGGCTTCGCCGGGGTGACCCGGTCGTCGGAGCGGGATGCGGGGCTCTCGGCGCCCACCCGGTCGGCTGACTCGTCGGCCGCGCGGGACTGCGGCGTCCCGTCGAGGTCGCGGTCGGTGACCTGGCCGGCGACGACGACCGCGAGGACGGTGGTGATGGCGGCGGCCGCTATCCCGGTGAAGGTGCGGCCGAGACCGCCGCCCCTGGCGGGCTGCTGAATCCTCCGGTGCTGCCCGGTGGACGTGGACTCGGACTCGGGCCCGGCCTGCCCGGGCTCCGGGGTCGCCTCGCGGCGCGGCGCGGGGATGAAGGCGCCCGCCTGGCCCTCGTACGGATAGCGGGCGGCGGGCGCGGCTCCCTCGTCGTGGACGGGGTGGCCGCCGCGCACGAAGGCGCCGTCGGCGGCCGGGTCGTACGGGCCCTGGTAGCGGGGGGTGCCGTGCATCGGCGTGTCGGACGCGCCCTGATGGCGGGGGGTGCCGGCCGCCGGGGTGTCGTAGCCGCCCTGGTAGCGGGGGGTGCCGGCCGCCGGTGTCTCGTAGCCGCCCCGGTGGCGGGGGGTGCCGTGGGCCGGCGTGCCGTAGCCGCCCTGGTGCCCCGGCGCGGCGGGATCCTGCGGGCCGCGGCCCTGCGTGTCGTACGGGCGCGGGGCCTGCGACGGCTCCTGCCCCGGCCCCCTCCTGCGTCGCCCCGTCCCCGGGCCCTGCCCGACGGCCTCCCGCTGCCCGGTGTCGGCCACCGGGGCCGCGGGGCCCTTGCGACTATGTCGTCCCACGGTCCGGTTCAGCTCCCGCCCTCTGCCGCCGGCGTCCGGGCGGCATCGGTGATGAGCTCCCGTACCGCGTCGGCGACCGTCTGCGGGTACTCCATCATCGCCACGTGCCCCGCCTCCGGAAGGGTGAGCAGCCGCGAGCCGCGGAAGGCGGCGGCCGCCTTGCGTGCCATCCGGTACGACACCAGCTGGTCGCGGCCGCCGTAGACCAGCAGCGTCGGCGCGAGCACCCGCTCCGCCTGCCGCCACAGACCGTGCTGGCCGCCCAGCGTGTAGGCGTCGACGATGCCGCGCGAGGAGCGGGCCATCGCGTCCCAGAAGTAGGGCAGCTCCAGGCGCCGTTCCATCTCCTCCACGGCGTGCCGGAAGCCCTCGTCGGTGACCTGGCCGGGATCCCCGTAACAGAGTGAGAGGACACCGCGGACCCGCTGCTCGGCCGTCCAGTCCCTGGTGAGGCGCGCGAACAGCGGCGCGATCCCGGGCAGCGCGAGCAGCGCCGTCGGCCAGGCGGAGCGCTGGGCGCGCAGCTCGGGCAGGGCGGGCGAGATCAGCGTGAGGGTGCGCACCAGGTCGGGCCGGACCGCGGCGACCCGGGTGGCGACCGCGCCGCCCATCGAGTTGCCGAACAGGTGCACCGGGCCGCGCCCCGCGGCGTCGAGCAGCCGGATGACGGCCCGGGCGTGCCCCGTCACGGAGTAGTTGCCGTCGTCGGGCGGCGGCGAGTCGCCGAAGCCGGGCAGGTCGACCGCCTCGCCGTCGACCAGGTCCGCGAGCCGCGGCATGAGGTCCGACCAGTTCTGCGAGGAACCGCCGAGCCCGTGCACGTACAGCGCGGGCGGCAGGCCGGGGGTGGTGCCGGGCCGGGCGCGCACCGTCAACGTCAGTCCGGGCAGTGCGACGGAGCGCAGCTTCTCGCCGTCGGCGACCCGCACGGTGCGGGACCGGGTCGCGGGTGAGGCGGCAGCGGTCCGGGTTTCCGGCAGCTCGGTCGAGGACATGGCAGCGATATTACGAGACGATCACGCCCGGGCGCGTGTGGGTGGCGTCACAAGAGGGGGTGCGGCGCGCCGTGCGAGCTCCTAGGCTCGTAGAGAGGGCCATCGGACAGGACCCGCGGACCCGCCTTTTCTGGAAGGAACCGCATGACTGTCGACCCGACCGACCCGGACACCTTCGCCGAGGAAGAGGACGTCGTGTTCGACGACGAGACCCCAGAGGCCGACGCGGCCGAGCAGAACGCCGAACTGCAGCAACGCGAGGACGAGCCGTTCAGTCAGGAGGCGCACGGCGCGGCGAACGCCGCGGATCTCGCGGAACAGGCCCGGGTGGTCGCGCTGGACGAGGACGACTACCGCTGAGTCGTGGACATCGACGCCCGAAAAGACGTATCGGCGTGTCGGGTGCCGTTGTTTTGTTCGGTTACAGGGTGAATCGGCTCTCGCCCCAGGCGTCCGGTCCGTGAAATTCTGCGTTCGCACCGCGCACAGCCGGGTTACCCAAAAGTACGATGGCGGCGCGACGCCAATGCGTTGCATGGATCGATTTTTGGGAGGCGGCGTGAGCGCCATCGAGCAGACAGAGGCAGCACGCCCTCGGGGCACGCGCCTGCCGCGCCGTGCCCGACGTAACCAGCTGCTCGGGGCGGCCCAGGAGGTGTTCGTCGCCCAGGGGTACCACTCGGCAGCCATGGACGACATCGCCGAGCGGGCCGGGGTCAGCAAGCCGGTGCTGTACCAGCACTTCCCCGGCAAGCTCGAGCTGTATCTCGCCCTGCTCGACCAGCACTGCGAGGCCCTGCTCCAGTCGGTGCGCACCGCGCTCGCGTCCACCACGGACAACAAGCTGCGCGTCGCGGCCACCATGGACGCCTACTTCGCGTACGTCGAAGACGAGGGCGGCGCCTTCCGGCTGGTCTTCGAGTCCGACCTCACCAACGAGCCGGCCGTGCGCGAGCGCGTGGACCGGGTCTCGCTGCAGTGCGCCGAGGCGATCTCGGACGTCATCGCCGAGGACACCGGCCTGTCCAAGGACGAGTCCATGCTGCTGGCCGTCGCCCTCGGCGGCGTCTCGCAGGTCGTCGCCCGCTACTGGCTGTCCAGCGAGTCGCCGGTCGCCCGGGACAAGGCGGTGGGCCTGCTGACCTCGCTCGCCTGGCGCGGTATCGCCGGCTTCCCGCTGCACCCGGGGGACGGGCAGCTCAGCGCCGAGGGGCACTGAGGTCCCCGCCCCCTGAGCCCGGGACCGGGCTCTGTTCGCTCTTGGCGTTCCGTGCCCGCACCGTGCACGTCCCCTCACCGGGCTAATGTGTGGCAGGTACGGCGCGGGACCCACGCGCAAGGCTGACCGTTCGGAGGGACATAGCCGTGGAGGTCAAGATCGGCGTGCAGCACGCACCCCGGGAGATCGTTCTGGAGAGCGGGCAGTCCGCCGAGGAGGTCGAGCGCGCGGTGGCCGACGCGCTGGCCGGCAAGGCGCAGCTGCTCAGCCTGACGGACGAGAAGGGCCGGACGGTCCTCGTCCCGGCCGACAAGATCGCTTACGTCGAGATCGGCGAGCCGGCGGTGCGCCGGGTGGGCTTCGGCGCGCTCTGAGCGACACCTGAGATCAGCGAAGGCCCGGTGGACGAGATCCACCGGGCCTTTCGCATGTCTTCGCCTGTTTTCCCTTGCGTTCCTTCGAATGCGCACGTCAGGGGGTATGGGGAGGATTGTCATCCAGAGCGACCGGGTAGGACGGGAGTGACCGATCTGCCCGCCCCGCACCACACGCGAGGTGATTCGCCGTGTTCCTGGAAGCCCTCGGTTCCGCCCTGCTCGGTTTCGCCCTGGCCTGGGCCGCCGCGCACCGGCTCCCCGACCGCCTCCCCGCACGGGGCGCCGTCCTCGTCACGGGCACGCTCGGCGCCGTCTTCGGCGCCCTGGTGACCCACGGATCGCTCGGACCCGGGCACTTCCTGGCCACCCAGATCGGCGCCGTCGCGATCGCCGCGGTGCTGCTGTCGCTGCTGATCCGGCCGGCCTCGCGCCGGCTTCGCCGATCAGCCGCGGCGTGAGCCGGTCAGCCGCCGTGTGAGCCGGTAAGCCGCCGTGTGACGCGAAGCGTTACGCCGCGAGGCCCAGTGCGGCCATGCGCTTGGTGTGGGCCTCGGTGATGCGGGAGAACATCCGGCCGACCTCGGCGAGGTCGAATCCCGCGGCCATCCCGTCCACACCGCCGACCAGCATCGTGGACAGCGCGTCGCGCTCCGCCACCACACGCTGCGCCTGCGACAGGGCCTCGCCCATCAGGCGGCGGGCCCACAGGGCGAGCCGGCCGCCGACGCGGGGGTCGGCGTCGATCGCGGCGCGCACCTTCTCCACCGCGAAGTTGCCGTGGCCCGTGTCGTCGAGGACGGAGAGCACCAGGGCGCGCGTGTCGGAGTCGAGGCGGGCCGCGACCTCCCGGTAGAAGTCGCTCGCGATCGAGTCGCCCACGTACGCCTTGACCAGGCCCTCCAGCCAGTCCGACGGCGCGGTCTGGCGGTGGAAGTCGTCCAGCGCCTTGGCGAACGGCTCCATCGCGGTCGTCGGCTCGGCGTCGACGGCGGCGAGCCGGTCGCGCAGCCGCTCGAAGTGGTGGAACTCGGCGGAGGCCATCTTCGCCAGCTCCGCCTTGTCCCCGAGGCTCGGCGCCAGCTTGGCGTCCTCGGCGAGCCGCTCGAACGCGGCGAGCTCGCCGTAGGCCAGCGCACCGAGCAGGTCGATCACGGCGGCGCGGTACTGCGGCACGGCGGAGGCCGTCGCCCAGTCCTGGGCGGCGATACCGGTGGGTGTGGCGTTGTCAGGCGTCTCCATGAAGCGCACAATAGCCCGCCCCCGTGGTCGGTCGAGGCCCTGGTCAGTCACTGTGACGGTGGCCTCGTCGGGAATTCTCCCGACACACATGCGCGATTCCGGGGTACAGTGGTAATGCGCCTGCTGAGTATGCGGACATGCTTTCGCACGTTCGGACGTACCCGGTGGGCCGACTCATGAATGAGGATGCCCGGTCGGTGGCCCGATCGGCTCCGACCCGACAGCCCTTCCGGCGCACCGTCCGAAGGGTCCCTCAGCGGCACGACGCTCGAGCGACGGCAGTGGTCCCGTTCCACCCGGTCACGACCCTCTGGTCGGACCGGAAGTGATCCGGCACGGTAAGACCCCCAGCGTTCGCCTCGCGCCGCGTCTCACAGAAGAGGCAGCACCCTGACTACGTTCCGAGACCTCGGGATTCTTCCCGAGACGGCCGAGGCCCTGGAAGCCGTCGGCATCGTTTCCCCCTTTCCCATCCAGGAGATGACCCTTCCGGTCGCCCTCTCGGGCACCGACGTCATCGGCCAGGCCAAGACCGGCACGGGCAAGACCCTCGGTTTCGGCCTCCCCATCCTGGAGCGCGTCACCGTCCCCGCGGACGTCGAGGCCGGCCGGGCCACGCCCGAGCAGCTGACCGACGCCCCGCAGGCGCTCGTCGTCGTCCCCACCCGCGAGCTGTGCCAGCAGGTCACCAACGACCTGCTGACCGCCGGCAAGGTGCGCAACGTGCGCGTCCTCGCCATCTACGGCGGCCGTGCGTACGAGCCGCAGGTCGAGGCGCTGAAGAAGGGCGTCGACGTGATCGTCGGCACCCCCGGCCGTCTGCTCGACCTGGCCGGCCAGCGCAAGCTCGACCTCTCCCACGTCAAGGCCCTGGTCCTGGACGAGGCCGACGAGATGCTCGACCTGGGCTTCCTGCCCGACGTCGAGAAGATCATCAACATGCTTCCGGCGAAGCGCCAGACCATGCTGTTCTCGGCGACCATGCCGGGCGCCGTCATCGGCCTGGCCCGTCGCTACATGTCGAAGCCCACGCACATCCGCGCCACCTCGCCGGACGACCAGGGCGCGACCCACGCGAACATCACGCAGCGCGTCTACCGCGCCCACTCCATGGACAAGCCGGAGCTGGTCTCCCGCGTCCTGCAGGCCCGCGGCCGCGGCCTCGCGATGATCTTCTGCCGTACGAAGCGCACGGCCGCCGACATCGCCGAGCAGCTGGAGCGCCGCGGCTTCGCCTCCGGCGCGGTCCACGGCGACCTCGGCCAGGGCGCCCGCGAGCAGGCGCTGCGCGCCTTCCGCAACGGCAAGGTCGACGTGCTCGTCGCCACCGACGTCGCCGCGCGCGGCATCGACGTCGAAGGCGTCACCCACGTCATCAACTACCAGTCCCCCGAGGACGAGAAGACCTACCTGCACCGCATCGGCCGCACCGGCCGCGCGGGCGCGAGCGGTACGGCGATCACGCTGGTCGACTGGGACGACATCCCGCGCTGGCAGCTGATCAACAAGGCGCTCGAGCTGGACTTCCACGACCCGGTCGAGACGTACTCCAGCTCGGCGCACCTGTACGCCGAACTGGACATCCCCGAGGGCACCAAGGGCATCCTGCCGCGCGCCGAGCGCACCCGCGCAGGCCTTGACGCCGAGGAGCTCGAGGACCTCGGCGAGCCGGGCGGCCGCGGTGGCCGTGGCGGCCGTGGCCCGAAGCCGGACCGCGAGCGCGAGCGCGCCGAGGAGCGCCCGGCCCGCACCCGCACCCCGCGCCAGCGTCGCCGCACCCGCGGCGGCGAGACCACGCCGGACGCCGCCCCCGTGGCGACCGCCGAGACGGTCGAGACGGTCGAGACGGTCGAGGCCGCGGCGGCCCCGGTCGCCGCCGAGACCGGCACCCGCACCCCGCGCCGCCGTCGCCGCACCCGCGGCACCGGCCAGGCGGGCATCCCGGTGGCCGGCATGAGCACCGGGCCCGCCGAGGCCACCACGGCGCCCGAGGCCACCGAGGCCCCGGCCGCCGAGCCCGTGAGCACCGAGACCCCGGCCGCCGAGCCGCGGACCCGGCGCACCCGCAGCCGCTCGGCCGAGAGCCGTACGGCCGAGGCGGCGACCACCGTCACCGCCGAGGCCCCGGCCGCCGAGCCGAAGCCCGAGGCCACCGACGGCCCCGCCGTCGAGACCCCGGCCGCCGAGCCGCGGACGCGCCGTCCCCGCGGCCGCTCCGCCGGCAGCCGTACGGCCGAGACGGCGACCACCGTCACCGCCGAGGCCCCGGCCGCCGAGCCGAAGCCCGAGGCCACCGAGGCCCCGGCCACCCCGGCTTCCGCCGCTGCTGCGGCGACGGTCGAGGTGCCCGCCGCCGAGGCGAAGTCGCGTCGTCGACGTCCCGCTCGTGGTGCGCGGCCGGAGGCCGCCGCGCCGGTGGCCGCCGCCGCTCCGGTCGGGACTCCGGCTCCGCGGCGTCGGATCCGGCGTCCGGCCGAGGACACCGTGACGTTCCAGACGGTCGAGACGGCCGCCGCGCAGCTCGCCGCCACGCGGCGGACCGCCACGGTGCCGGCCCAGGCCGTCGAGGAGCCCAAGGCCGTCGCCCCGGTGGCCAAGGCGACTCCGGTCGCCAAGGAGACCACGGTCGTCAAGGAGACCTCCGTCCCGGCGCAGGCCGCCGAGCCGGTCGTCGCCGCCGCCGAGACCACCGTCTCCGCCCCCCGGGCCCGGCGCCGCGCCACGCGTCCGGCGACCAGCCCGACGGCGACCGTCGAGGCCCCCGCGGCCCCGGCGGCTCCCGTGGCCGCCCCGGCCGAGGAGGCGCCGGCGCCGCGCCGCCGCGCGACCCGTAAGGCGACCAGCCCGGTGACGTCGACCCCGGTCGCCGAGGCCGTCGTGGTGGTCGAGGCCCCGGTCGAGAAGGTCGCCGCGCCGCGCAAGCGCGCGGCGAAGAAGGCCGCCGAGCCGGTCGAGGCCGTCGCAGCCGTCGAGGCCGAGGCCCCGAAGGCGCCGCGCAAGCGGGCCGCCAGGAAGGCCGTGGCTGTCACCGAGGCGACGGACGCGGTCGAGACCGTCGAGGCGCCGAAGGCTCCCCGCAAGCGAGCGGTCAGGAAGGCCGTCGCCGAGACCGTCGAGACCCCGGTCGAGACCGTCGAGGCCGAGGCGCCCAAGGCCCCGCGCAAGCGGGTGACCAAGAAGGCCGTCGCCGCCGTGGCGCCGGACGCGTCGGAGCCGAAGACGGTGACCCGTCGGCGTACGACGAAGAAGGCGGCCGACGCACCGGCCGACGCCGAGGCTGCCCCGAAGGCCCCGCGCAAGCGGGCCGTGAAGAAGGCCGTCGCCGAGCCCGAGGCGTAACAGCGCGCGGCGCGAGCGCCGCGGCATCACCCTGGCCCGGCCCCTCCCCGAGGGGCCGGGCCAGGGTGCGTACGGGGCCGGTTACAGTCCCTGTATGAGCAAGCCCCGGTCCCTGGCGCTGCCGCCGCGCACCCGTGTCTACCGGCTGACGACCGCGCGGGGCTCCTTCGCCGTCCTCGACACCGCCCCGGCCGGCCCGCGCCGCGGCACCGCGCTGCTGCTGCCCGGCTACACCGGCAGCAAGGAGGACTTCCTCGCGCTGCTCGGCCCGCTCGGCGAGGCCGGCTATCGCGCGGTGGCCGTCGACGGGCGCGGCCAGCACGAGACCCCCGGGCCGCGCGGCCGGGCCGCGTACCGGCGCAAGGCGCTCGCGCTCGACGCGGTGGCCCAGGCCGCGGCGCTCGGCGACGGTCCCGTCCATCTGCTCGGCCACTCCTTCGGCGGCCTGGTGGCCAGGGCGGCCGCCGGGCTCGCGCCGGACGCGTTCGTGTCGCTGACGCTGCTGTCCTCGGGCCCCGGCCGGGTCGCGCGCTCCCAGCGGGTGCGGGTGCGGGCGCTGCGCGGGGCGCTGGCGCTGCTGCCGAAGGAACGGGTGTGGCTGGCGACGCGCTGGCTGGACAGCCGGGGCGAGGAGCCGGGTGCGACCGATCCGCCGGAGATCGTACGGTTCCTGCGCCGCCGCTGGATGACGACCAGGATCGCCCAGTTGTCGGGGGCGGGACGGCTGCTGCTCGGCGACCCGGACGGCACGGCGGCGCTGCTCGCGCTCCCGCTGCCGCTGCACATCGCGTACGGCGACGAGGAGACGGTCTGGCCGGTGCCGGACCTGGCCGCAACGGCCCTGCGGACGGGTGCGCACCACACGGTGGTGGTGGGTGCGGGCCACTCCCCCAACGTGTCGCATCCGGTGGAGCTGGCGGCCGAGTTGACCGCGTTCTGGGAGCGGGCCGCGGACGTCGTCAGTACTGGGTCTGCAGGTGCTGCCAGAAGCCGTCGCGCAGGGCACGGCGCAGTGCGGCGTGGCCGCGCAGGGAACGGCTGAGCAGGCGTTCCGCCTCGACGAGGAGGTCCTGGTCGACGTTGCCCGGCAGGTAGGGGTGGCCGGGGAGGAGTTCCGCGAGCTGGTCGCGTCCGCGTTCGGCGAGCCAGGTGGCGGCGATCTGGGCGCCGACGAAGCGGACTTCGGCGCGTGAGGGCGGGGGTTCGCCCTCGTTCTCGTACAGGGTGACGGGTTTGCGGGTGACGTAGGGGCGGCAGAAGTCGAGGTCGAACGTGCGCTGGCTGTCGACCTCCCACAGCAGCGGTTCGGCCTGGTTGCGGCCCTCGGCGGCCTCGATGCCCCAGAGGTGGACGCGGGCGCCGTAGCCCTGGGCGGCCTCGACGGCGGAGACGAGGTCCTCGTCGCCGCCGACGAGGGCAGCGTCGCTGATGGCGCGGTGGCGGGCGAGGGACTCCAGGTCGGAGCGGATGAGGGAGTCGACGCCCTTCTGCTGGTTGTTGGCGTTGAGGTTGCCGAGGCGGACCTTGACGTCGGGGAGTTCGGCGACGGCCTGCTGCTCGGGGGTGTGGATGCGGCGGCGTGCGCCGTCGTACCAGTAGACGCGCAGCAGCCTGCTGTCCGCGAAGATCGTGCGGGCGGTGTCGATGAAGGCCTCGATCAGGCCCTCGGCGTCGAGGTCGAAGTTGCGCCGGTCCTCGGTGCCCGCCACCAGCAACCCGGCCGCAGCATAGACGTAACCCGCGTCGACGAAGATGGCATGTGTCGAAGGGGTCTTGGCCACTTCGGCCAGCATCCGCTGCAGGAGCTCATTGGTGCGCTCCAGGCGGGCGTCGAGGGCGTGCAACCGGTCGTCGTCGTTCATACGGCCATCATCGCCCTACCGGCCAGTAGTTAGCCATCCGAAAAATTTCCTTAGCGTAGGGAATGTTTGCAGGATGCATGCCGTTGGACCCCTGTGTAACGCAGTTCTCCACCAGGAGGATCAACTCAGACGAAGGGAGAAGCCCGTGCGCTTCGAAATCCTGCGACTCGACGACATCGACGGCACGCCCGTCGACCGGACCGTCGTGGACGCCGCCTCCGTCAACGGGATCGTGCAGCAGGCCGCCTCGGTCGGCCAGCGCATCTGGATCCGGCCGGCCGAGGCCTCGGCCTCGTAACAGCCACACCACTTCCACGCACCGCGCCCCCGCACGGACTCCGCAGCAAGCGGAATCCGTACGGGGGCGCAGTGGTGTCCGGGCGTCCAGGCGTCCGGACGGGCCCGATGGGTCCGGGCGTCAGGCGCCCTGGATCACCTGCGTGACGCCGTTGATGATCTGCTGCACGGCGATGGCCGAGAGCATCATGCCGGCGAGCCGGGTCACGAGGACCACGCCGCCGTCCTTGATGACCCGGATGATCACCAGCGAGTAGCGCATGGTCAGCCACAGCACCACGTGCATGGCGGCGATGGCGGTCCAGACGGAGACCTGGGACGAGACGCTGTCGGCGTGCTGCACGGCCAGGATGACCGACACGATGGCACCGGGCCCGGCCAGCAGCGGCATGCCCAGCGGCACGAGCGCGACGTTGACGTCCTTGGTCTGCTTGGGCTCGTCGGTCTTGCCGGTGAGCAGGTCGAGCGCGATCAGCAGCAGGAGCAGGCCACCCGCGATCATCAGGGCGGGGACGGAGACGTGCAGATAGTCGAGGATCTGCTGGCCGAGGATGCCGAAGACGGTGATGACGCCGAACGCGACGGCCACGGCCTGCCAGGCCATCCGGCGCTGGACCTTGGCCGGGCGACCGGAGGTGAGGGCGAGGAAGATCGGGGTGATCCCGGGGGGATCCATGATCACAAAGAGGGTGAGGAACAGCGAGCCGAAGACGGCGACGTCGAACACGGTGATGGGCCTTGCTGAAAAGGGGTGTACAAGAGCATCCGGAACTGTGCGTTCCGAAGAGAGGGCAGGGGGGATCCTGGATCCAAGATCCTGGATATTGGATCCAATGCCCGGAGGGTGAGTCGCGAGAAGGGCGGTTACGCGCGTCCGCCGGCGCCCGGGACCGGGAAGGCACCCGTCGCGCGGCGGGTGATCTCGCCGTAGATCTCGGGGTCCGTCGTGAAGTCGCCGAGACCGCAGGTCTTGCGGCTGCCGTGGTAGTCGCTGGACCCGGTGGCCAGCAGACCCAGGTCCGCGGCCAGGCCGCGCAGGCGCGCCCGGGTCGGCTCGTCGTGTTCCATGTGGTCGACCTCGATGCCGTCGAGACCGGCCTCGGCGAGCATGGCTATCGCCGACTCGGGCACGCACTCACCGCGCTTGACGGCCAGGGGGTGCGCGAAGACGGTGACGCCGCCGGCCGCCTTGACCAGACGGATCGCCTCGACGGGGTCCAGCTCGTGCTTCTCGACGTACGCCCGGCCGCCGTCGGCCAGCCACTCGGGCGTGAAGGCGCCGGAGACGTCCGGCACGACGCCGAGTTCGACGAGGGCCTCCGCGACATGGGGGCGGCCCACCGAGCCGTCGCCGGCGATCCGCTCGACCTGCTCCCAGGTGGCGGGGACGCCGAGCTCCTGGAGCTTGCCGACCATCGCCCGCGCCCGCGGCACCCGGTCGTCCCTGACCAGCTCGCGCTCGGCGAGGAGGGCGGGCTCCTCGGGATCGAAGAGGTACGCCAGCATGTGCAGGCTCACCCCGTCGAGCCGGCAGGACAGTTCGGCCCCGGTGACCAGGGTCAGCCCCTCGGGCAGCGCGGCGATCGCCTCCGCGTGTCCGCGCGTGGTGTCGTGATCGGTCAGCGCGACCACGTCGAGCCCGGCGGCGGCCGCGTTGCGCACGAGCTCGGCCGGGGTGTCCGTACCGTCCGACGCCGTGGAGTGGCTGTGCAGATCGATGCGCACGACGCGTGACTCCGGGAGGCTCGGGGCGGACTGAGGGGACGCTCCAGCATAACGGGCGAATCGAACACGCCCGTACGGAATCGGGTGCCCCTCGCCCTCCCCTAAGTGAGCAGTCTCGGCGTCAGCGCCCCGCACGGCAGCAGTTCGACCTCCGCGCCCGCGTCCCGCAGGTCGGTCAGGACGAGCTCGTCGTACATCAGCAGGCCTGACTGCTCGGGCCACACGATCGCCCACAGCCACAGCCCGCGCGCCTCGCCCGCGAAGACCGCGCGGTCCTGCGGCGCGCCGTGGACGTGCCAGAGCGGGGTCGGACGGCCGGCGGCGAGCACCTTGACCTGTGGCGGCTTCTCGATGGACATGCCGGGTCCGGGATCGGGTCCGTCGATGCCCGCGTACCGCGCGCCGAGTCCGACGCCGAGCTCCTCCGCGACGAGGAGCAGCTCCCCGATGCCGCCGAGCGGCCCGGGCCCGGAGCAGGCGACGGCGGTCGCGCGTCCGCCACTGCGGTCGTCACCGGCGTACGCGACACCGGTGAAGAGCCATCCGACGGGCAGGGGCCACGGCATCCACACCGGTACGTGAGCCCGGTGCACCACGACACCGAGGGCCTCGACGCTGGGCGGGATCACGGGCTGGAGCGGGTGCACCGAGCCGTGCACGTCGCACTGCCAGGAGTCGGCAAAGAGACCGGGCGCCCTGACCCGGCCACCGCACTTCGGGCAACTGGGTTCGCCCCTCATAGGGCTCAACGGTCCTACCACCGGGGCCTCGCGTCAAGGACGATCACCCGTCCGGCCGGAGAGGTTCACCCCGTCTTCCACATCACCACATAGATGTATCTTGCATTCATTAGATCGTCTAACTTATTCTGTGTATATCGCAACCATCTCTACGCCGAGGAGCGCGCATGCACCGGACGGAAAACCCGCTCGAAGGCCCCCTCGAAGACCCGCTCGAAGACCCGCTCGAAGACCCGCTCGGCGAAGGACCGGCCGGCGGCGGCATCCTGCGCCAGCCCCCGGCCGTCTGGGCCACCGCCGGCGCCTCGGTCGTCGCCTTCATGGGCATCGGCCTGGTCGACCCGATCCTGCCCTCGATCGCCCGGGGCCTGCACGCCACGCCCAGCCAGGTGTCGCTGCTCTTCACCTCGTACTTCCTGATCACCGCCGTCGCGATGCTGGTCACCGGCTTCGTCTCCAGCCGCATCGGCGGCCGCAGGACGCTGCTCGCGGGGCTCGCCCTCGTCGTCCTGTTCGCCGCCCTCGCCGGCACCTCCGACACGGTCGGCCAGCTCGTCGGCTTCCGGGCCGGCTGGGGGCTCGGCAACGCGCTCTTCGTCTCGACCTCGCTCGCCGTCATCGTCGGCGCGGCGGCCGGCGGCAGCGCCGCGGCGATCCTGCTGTACGAGTCGGCGCTCGGCCTCGGCATGGCCTGCGGGCCGCTGCTCGGCGCCGTCCTCGGCGACGTGAGCTGGCGCTACCCGTTCTTCGGCACCGCCGCCCTCATGGCGATCGGCTTCCTGTGCATCACGGCCTTCCTCAAGGAACAGCCGAAGCCCGCGCGCAAGACCTCGCTGCTCGACCCGCTGAAGGCGCTCGGCCACGGCGGTCTCGCCTCGGCGGCCGCGTCGGCGTTCTTCTACAACTACGCGTTCTTCACGGTGCTCGCGTTCACGCCCTTCGTGCTGGACATGACGCCGTACGCATCGGGCGCCGTCTTCTTCGCGTGGGGTGTGCTGCTCGCCGTCTTCTCGGTGCTCGTCGCGCCGCGGCTGCAGCGACGGTTCGGCTCCCTGAAGGTGCTCGGCGGCTCACTGCTGATACTCGCGGCCGACGTCGCGGTCCTCGGCTACGGGAAGCACACCACCGCCGTGGTGTGCACGGTGCTGTCCGGTGCGTTCATCGGCGTCGCCAACACGGTCTTCACCGAGCTGGCACTCGGGGTCTCGGACGCCCCGCGCCCGGTGGCGAGCGCCGGCTACAACTTCGTCCGCTGGTTCGCGGCGGCGGCCGCCCCGTACCTCGCGCCGAAGATCGAGGAGTGGAGCGACATCCACATGCCGTTCGTGGTCGCGGCCGTCGCCGCCGTGATCGGCGCCGGCATCGTGTGGGCCCGCCGCGCCGCCCTCACGCACGAGGCCGGGGAGCTCGCCCCGGAGCACGCGACGGAGGACGGGGTGACGGTCTTCGCCAACTGAGCCCACCTACGGTGCTGTTCAGTCCAGGGCCGACTCAGTCCAGGGCCGGCTCAGTCCAGGCTGGGCTCAGTCCAGGCTGGGCTCAGTCCAGGGTCACGGACCTGCGCAGCGGATCGCGCAGGTCCGTCCCGTTGGCCAGCCAGCGCTCCTCCAGGGCCTGCGCCCCGTGCACCCGCTTCCACGCCGCCTCGTTCGAGGTCATCGGCAGCAGCGGCAGGAAACGCACCGGGTCCATCGGCTCGTCCAGCTCCAGGTCCTCCACCAGGCCGCCCGACTCGGCCACGAGCACCGAGCTGAACGGGGCGCCCGGCCACAGCGGCTCACCCACGTCGAGCGAGGCCCCGGGGGCCACGACCACGCCCTCGACCTGCGGCGTGGCGGCCAGCACCGCGAGCGGGCGCAGCACCTTGTCGGTGTCGGCGAGCCCGCCCCGTACGGACAGGACCAGCTCGGCGCGCGGCCCCTTGACCGGGTCGGCGAGCGCGGCGGTCGGGTCGGCCATCGGCTGTCCGGACATGCCGAGGGTCGCGTAGCGGACCACGTCCCCGTCCACGAAGCGCAGGATCTCGATGCGGTCGGTGCCGAGGAAGGTGACCGCGGCCCGTGCGTCCGGCTCGCCGAGGGCCGTGCGGAGCCGGGCCTCGACCAGAGCAAGAATTTCTCCCATGCGGCGAGCATAAAGCGCGTATCGAACGGGCAAAGTAAGGGATTGACCCTCTGTCGGCTGATAGTCTTGGCCACTGGTCGGGATTCCCGACTGCTCGTCACACGTCATCCCTCACGAGGGACCGGCCGGAGGAGGTGGGACTGCGGTGGATCGAAGTCGATCGGGCAGTACCAAGCGCTCTTCCGACCCGCACCCCAGCCCGGTGCGTTCCTCCCTCCGGTGATCCAGGCCCCGTTCGGGCCCCTCCTCTCCGGCAGCTCGCACGACGGAAGAGCACATCTCTTTGCCTGTCTGTAGCGAACGCCGTCACCGCGATCCTCCGGTGCCGCCCGCTTTGTGGACGACGTAGCACCACGTCCCCATTCCGGGCTGCGCCACGCTCGCCGACGGCCTCTCCGTGAAGGAGCATGCCCATGTCGATGATCCGTGACCTGCGCGCGGCCGTCCGCCCCTCCCTGCGGCACCCGCTGCGCAAGACCAGCACGGCCTCCCCGTACGCCAACTACGACGCCACCCGCGACCCCTCGGCGTCCACCGCCGTCGTCGACTGCGCCGTCTACCGCGACGGCCGCCGGGTCGACGACCGCGCCTGCCTGACGCCGCGCGGCGCGATGCGTCAGGTGCGGGAGAGCGGCGGCTTCGCGTGGATCGGTCTCCACGAGCCGACCGAGGCCGAATTCGCCGGTATCGCCGCCGAGTTCGGGCTGCACCCGCTGGCCGTCGAGGACGCGGTCCACGCCCACCAGCGGCCCAAGCTGGAGCGGTACGACGACACGCTGTTCACCGTCTTCAAGACGATCCACTACGTCGAGCACGCCGAGCTCACCGCCACCAGCGAGGTCGTGGAGACCGGCGAGGTGATGTGCTTCACCGGCCCCGACTTCGTCATCACCGTCCGGCACGGCGGCCAGGGTTCGCTGCGCAACCTCCGCCACCGCCTCCAGGGTGAGCCTGAGCTGCTCGCCAAGGGCCCCTCGGCCGTGCTGCACGCCATCGCCGACCACGTCGTCGACGGCTACATCGCGGTCGCCGACGCCGTCGAGCTCGACATCGACCAGATCGAGATCGACGTCTTCTCGCCGCCCGCCAAGGGGTCCACGCGCGGCGCCGACACCGGCCGGATCTACCAGCTCAAGCGCGAGGTGCTCGAGTTCAAGCGGGCGGTCACACCGCTGCTGCGCCCGATGCAGCTGCTCAGCGAGCGGCCGATGCGGCTGGTCGACCCCGACATCCAGAAGTACTTCCGCGACGTGGCCGACCACCTGGCCCGCGTCCAGGAGCAGGTCGTCGGCTTCGACGAGCTGCTCAACTCGATCCTCCAGGCCAACCTGGCGCAGGCGACCGTCGCGCAGAACGAGGACATGCGCAAGATCACCTCGTGGGCGGCGATCGTCGCCGTCCCCACGGCGGTCTGCGGCGTGTACGGCATGAACTTCGACCACATGCCCGAGCTGCACTGGAAGTACGGCTACCCGATGGTGCTCACCGGCATCATCGCGATCTGTTTCACCATCCACCGCACTCTCAAGCGCAACGGCTGGCTGTAGGCCCGGCGGCCGGTCACCCGGCCCAGGGCTGTCGATAGGCTTCGGCCATGACCGACAAGCAGCTCACCGGCGCCCTCGTCGAGGAGGCCACCAAGAAGTCCGGCCTCATCTGGGTACGGGGCGAGGCCCCTGCCGCCCGGGCGCTGTGGCACGTCTGGCACGACGGCGCCGCGCACGTCGTGGGCGACGGCCCCGGCGAGCAGCCGCTGCCCGGCCTGGTCGACGGCGGTACGGCCGAGGTCACCGTGCGCAGCAAGGACAAGGGCGGCCGGATCGTCGCCTGGACCGCCGCGGTGAGCGAGCTGGCCCCGGGCGGCGAGGCGTGGGAGGCGGCGGTCGCCGAGCTGAAGGGCAAGCGGCTGAACGCCCCCGACGGCGAGGCCATGCCGGGGCGCTGGGCGCGCGAGTGCCGGGTCGTGCGCCTGGAGCCGCGTACGTCCACCACGGAGCTGCCGGACGGCTCGCTGGCCGCCGTGCCGCTGCCGTCGCCGGGGATCACCCGCCGCCCGGTGCCGGCGGCACTGCCGAAGCTGCTCCTCAAGAAGCGCCGGGGGCGCTAGCGGCTGTCTGGCCGATCGGGCCGGATCAGGGCCGGATAGGACCAGGCGGTATCTACGTGCGGGGCAGCTGCTTGCCGTAGTCCAGCGTCTGGTTCTTCGACGGCTCTGCGAGCGGGAAGTCCTTGTCCCACTCGGAGAGCATCACGACGCCCGCGCCGCCGCCGCGCGCGAAGCGCAGCGGGAACGGGGTGCCCTCCAGGGCGACGTCGAGCGAGCCGCCCTCGCCGTCCTCGCCGCCCTTGACGTTGACGGTGCGGATGCCGCCGATCTTGTCCCGGTCGCCCTTGACGACGTCGCCCTGCAGTCCGATCAGCCCGTCGAGGAGCAGCCCCATGTCGGTGAAGCCGCGCAGCTGCTTGTACGAGGGGTCGTCCTGCGGCACCTTCACGTACATGTCGTCGAGCTTGTCGGCGGCCTCGGAGCCGGCCTCGGTGGGCTCGTCGGTCGAGGGTTCCTCGGGGTCCCAGAAGCCGGCGTCGGCCTTGAGGTAGAGCGCGTCGCCGACGCGCAGCAGCTCGAAGGTGCTGTTCTTCGTGGTCACCGAGCCTGCGGCGCCGTCCTGCTTGAGCCGCATGTTCAGCTTGTACGTGCCGCCCTTGCTGACCAGGGTGCCCGCGAGGCGTACCGCCTTGGCGCCGTCCGCCGCGGACTGGGCCTGCTCCTCGATGGCGGCCGGGGAGAGCTTGCCGACGCCGTTGGTGCCCTCGTCCGGGTCGCCGGCGCAGGCGGTCAGCGGGGACGCCAGACCCACGCAGAGCGCCAGCGGCAGGGCGACCCTGCGGATGCGCGAGGACGGGGGGAGAACGGTCACCTGGGCTGCCTCTCGTGTCGGTGGGGGGACGGGGCCTTAAGGAGCCTGGGCCGGTGGGGAAACGGCAGACCGCAGCGTACCCGGGCGAGGCGACGGGTCCGCAGGCAGCCGGACGGGCGCTCTGCCGAAGCGGGGCAGGGCTGCACGGGCTAGCCTGAACCCGGCAAAGCTCGGCAATGACCCGAATCGTGCGGCATCGAGGAGGCGCGTGGCATGGCGGCAGGCGCCCCCCGGATCTTCGTCTCGCACCTCGCCGGGGTGCCCGTCTTCGACCCCGTGGGCGACCAGGTGGGCCGGGTCAGCGACCTGGTGGCCATGCTGCGGGTGGGCCGGCGGCCGCCGCGGCTGCTCGGCATGGTGGTGGAGGTGCTCTCCCGCCGCCGGGTGTTCGTGCCCATGACGCGGATCACGGGGGTCGAGTCGGGGCAGGTCATCACCACCGGCGTGGTCAACATGCGCCGCTTCGACAAGCGCCCCACCGAGCGTCTCGTCCTCGGCGAGCTCCTCGACCGGCGGGTCAGGCTGGTGGACTCGGACGAGGAGGTCACGGTCCTCGACGTGGCCATCCAGCAGCTGCCGGCCCGCCGCGACTGGGAGATCGACAAGGTCTTCGTACGGCGTGGGAAGGGCGGGGCACTGCGCCGCAAGGGCGAGACGCTGACCGTGGAGTGGTCGGCCGTCACCGGCTTCTCCCTGGAGGAGCACGGGCAGGGCGCCGAGAACCTCGTCGCGACCTTCGAGAAGCTGCGCCCCGCCGACCTCGCCAACGTGCTGCACCACCTCTCCCCCAAGCGCCGGGCGGAGGTCGCCGCGGCCCTCGACGACGACCGGCTCGCCGACGTCCTGGAGGAGCTGCCGGAGGACGACCAGGTCGAGATCCTGGGCAAGCTGAAGGAGGAGCGGGCGGCCGACGTACTGGAGGCGATGGACCCGGACGACGCGGCCGACCTGCTGTCCGAGCTGCCGGAGGAGGACAAGGAGCGGCTGCTCACCCTGATGCAGCCGGAGGACGCGGCCGATGTGCGCCGGCTCATGGCGTACGAGGAGCGCACGGCGGGCGGTCTGATGACCACGGAGCCGATCGTGCTGCGCCCGGACGCCACGGTGGCCGACGCCCTCGCCCGGGTGCGCCAGCAGGACCTGTCCCCGGCGCTCGCGGCACAGGTGTACGTGTGCCGGCCGCCGGACGAGACGCCGACGGGCAAGTACCTGGGCACGGTGCACTTCCAGCGGCTGCTGCGCGATCCGCCGTTCACGCTGGTGAGCGCGCTCGTGGACAGTGATCTACCGCCGCTGGGCCCGGACACGCCACTGCCGGCCGTCACCAGCTATTTCGCCGCGTACAACCTGGTCGCGGCCCCGGTGGTGGACGAGAGCGGTTCGCTGCTCGGCGCGGTGACGGTCGACGACGTGCTCGACCACCTGCTGCCGGACGACTGGCGCGAGACGGAGTTCCACGAGGAGGGGGTGCACGGTGGCTGAGCGCACGCAGGAGCGGGACCGCGAGCGGGAACGGGAGCGGGAGCGGACGCTGCCGCGGATCCGGCTCGACCAGCCGCGGATCCGGCGCCCCCGGCTGCTGCCGGAGTACGACCCCGAGGCGTTCGGGCGGCTGTCGGAGCGGATCGCCCGCTTCCTGGGGACGGGGCGGTTCATCGTCTGGATGACGGTCACCATCATCGCCTGGGTGGTGTGGAACGTCTCCGCGCCGGACTCCTTGCGTTTCGACACCTATCCGTTCATCTTCCTGACCCTGATGCTGTCCCTGCAGGCCTCGTACGCGGCGCCGCTGATCCTGCTGGCGCAGAACCGGCAGGACGACCGGGACCGGGTCAACCTCGAACAGGACCGCAAGCAGAACGAGCGCTCGATCGCGGACACCGAATACCTGACGCGGGAGATCGCGGCGCTGCGCATGGGCCTGGGCGAGGTCGCCACGCGCGACTGGATGCGCTCGGAGCTCCAGGACCTGCTCAAGGAGCTGGAGGACCGGCAGGACGGGCGGCATGGAGAGCGCCGCGATCTATTCCCGGGCGGCGGTTCCCGCGGGAGTGACGTACCCGACCGTTGACAGGCTTTCATCCGCCGGTGGTCGTCGCCGTACCATCTGTCTATGGCTACGGAAGACGCGGTGCGCGAAGCACTGGCGACGGTGAACGACCCGGAGATCAACAAACCGATCACTGACCTGGGCATGGTCAAGTCGGTGGAGATCGGATCCGACGGCAGGGTCGCCGTCACGGTCTATCTGACGGTCTCCGGCTGTCCGATGCGCGACACCATCACCCAGCGGGTGACCGACGCCGTGTCCCGCGTCGAGGGCGTCACGGGCGTCGACGTCACGCTGGACGTGATGAGCGACGAGCAGCGCAAGGAGCTCGCGTCGGCGCTGCGCGGCACGACCGCGGAGCGCGAGGTGCCCTTCGCCAAGCCCGGCTCGCTGACCCGTGTGTACGCGGTCGCGTCCGGCAAGGGCGGTGTCGGCAAGTCCTCGGTGACGGTCAACCTGGCGGCGGCGATGGCGGCCGACGGTCTGAAGGTCGGTGTCGTCGACGCGGACATCTACGGCCACAGCGTGCCGCGGATGCTGGGCGCGGACGGCCGTCCGACCCAGGTCGAGAACATGATCATGCCGCCGTCGGCGAACGGCGTGAAGGTCATCTCCATCGGCATGTTCACCCCGGGCAACGCGCCGGTGGTGTGGCGTGGCCCGATGCTGCACCGCGCGCTCCAGCAGTTCCTCGCCGACGTGTACTGGGGCGACCTGGACGTCCTGCTGCTCGACCTGCCGCCGGGCACCGGCGACATCGCGATCTCGGTCGCGCAGCTGGTGCCGAACGCGGAGATCCTGGTGGTCACCACCCCGCAGCAGGCGGCGGCCGAGGTCGCCGAGCGGGCCGGTTCGATCGCCGTGCAGACCCACCAGAAGATCGTCGGCGTGGTCGAGAACATGTCGGGCCTGCCGTGCCCGCACTGCGACGAGATGGTCGACGTGTTCGGCACCGGCGGTGGCCAGAAGGTCGCCGACGGCCTGACGAAGACCACCGGCGCGACCGTTCCGGTCCTGGGCTCGATCCCGATCGACGTACGGCTGCGCGAGGGCGGCGACGAGGGCAGGCCGGTCGTCCTGTCCGACCCGGACTCGCCGGCGGGCGCGGCCCTGCGCACCATCGCGGGCAAGCTGGGCGGCCGCCAGCGCGGCCTGTCGGGCATGAGCCTGGGGATCACCCCGCGCAACAAGTTCTGATCCGCGACGAAGGGCGCCCCGCAGGTCCGCGGGGCGCCCTTCGTCATGTCGCCGTCAGGTGTACGCGCCCAGGTCCTTGACCACGGCGAAGCCGAGCCCGTACGCGCTCATCCCCCGCCCGTACGCGCCGATGTGCACGCCCGGCGCCGAGCCGGCCAGGACCCAGCCGAACTCGGACTCGCGGTAGTGGAACGGCACGGGCGCGCCGTCCACGGGCAGCGAGAGCGTCGACCAGGCGGGGCCTTCGAGGTCGTCGGCGAGTTCGAACGCGGTCTCCGTCTGCTGGTCGAGCCAGTCGTCACGGCGCATGTGGTCGAGCTGCGCGGGCCAGGTGTGGGCCAGCAGGCCGGAGCCGGCCAGCCAGGCCGCGGAGGAGACGGTGGTGGCGTCCAGGACGCCCGTGCCGTCGCCGGTGCGGCGTACCGGGTTCGCGGCGACGGTCACGACGACCGCGAACCGCTCCTTCTCCGCCGCGCCCGCCTCGGACTTTATCGACGGCTCGTCACCGTGGCCCATGAAGCCGTACTGGACGGTGCCGTCCGCCGCCGTGCCGATCTGCATCAGCCGGCGCGGCCCGGTGAACGCCTCGTCGAGTCCGTACCAGGCGAAGGGTGCCCGTAGAAACCCGTCGGCTTCCACCCGGCTCGTGGTCTTCATCTCGGCCGCCTCCTCGTTGCGTCAACAGAGGGAGGATAGCCACCAACGCGCAGTGGGTCGGTGACAGGCCGTCGTCAGGTGGCGTCGGAGTCGTACGGCGGGCGCTCGCCGGTGTCCGGCTTGTCCTGCTTCTTCACGAGGTCGGGCGAGCCGTTGACAGCGGCCGGAACCGAGGAGGCGGCGGCGGACGGCGCCGCCGACGACGAGGATTCCCGGCCGTGGACGGCGTCGGCGACCTCGTTCATCTCCTTCTTGAGGTCGAAGGTGGAGCCGAGCTCCTTCAGGTCCCTCAGGTCCTCGTTCTCCGCGAGCTGCTTGCGGATGAAGTTCTTGGGGTTGAGGTCCTCGAACTCGAAGTCCTTGAACTCCGGGCCGAGTTCGCTGCGGATGTCCGCCTTGGCGCTGTCCGAGAACTCGCGGACCTTGCGGATGAACCGGGACACGTCCTGGATCACCTTCGGCAGTTTCTCCGGGCCGAAGATGAGCACGGCCAGCACCACGAGGGTCACCAGCTCGAGTGCACCTATGTCGCTGAACACCCTGTAGCTCCTTTATGCCGGTCCCGGGCCCGCTCCACGGTACCCGCCGAAACCGCCTGGCGGGTACCTCGTGGTGTCCTCCACATGGCGCCTAGACGCCGGTGGAGGAACCGAGCGTCAACGTCTTGGTCTGCTCTTTGCCGTCGCGGGTCAGGGTGAGCTTGAGGCGGTCGCCGGGACGGTGGGCGCGGATCTTCACTATGAGTTCCTCGCCGCTGTGCACGCGCTGGCCGTCGACCTTGGTGATGACGTCGCCGGGGCGGATGCCGGCCTGGGCGGCCGGGCCGCCGGCGGTGACGGACGCGGAGCCGTCCTTGCCCTTGGCGCCGACCCGGGCGCCGTCGCCGGTGTACTGCATGTCGAGGCTCACACCGATGACCGGGTGGGTGGCCTTGCCGGTGTTGATGAGTTCCTCGGCGACCCGCTTGCCCTGGTTGATGGGGATGGCGAAGCCGAGCCCGATGGAGCCGGACTGGCCGCCACCGCCCTCGCCCGAGCCGCCGCCGGCGGCGCGGATGGCGCTGTTGATGCCGATGACGCGGCCCTTGGAGTCGAGCAGCGGGCCGCCGGAGTTGCCGGGGTTTATCGGCGCGTCGGTCTGCAGGGCGTCGACGTAGCTGATGTCGGTGCCGTCGCCCTTCTCGCCGCCGGCGGTGATCGGCCGCTCCTTGGCGCTGATGATGCCGGAGGTGACGGTGTTGGACAGGTCGAAGGGGGCGCCGATCGCGACGACCGGGTCGCCGACGTGGACGGCGTCGGAGTTGCCGAGCGGCACCGGCTTGAGTCCGGAGACGCCGGTGACCTGGATCACGGCGAGGTCGTAGCCGCTGTCGCGGCCGATGAGCTTGGCGCGGGCGGACTCGCCGTTGCTGAAGGTGACGGAGATCTCGCCGGAGGAGGCGGCCGCGTCGACGACGTGGTTGTTGGTGAGGATGTGGCCGCGGGTGTCGAGCACGAAGCCGGTGCCGGTGCCGGAGGAGCCGCTGCCGCTGACGTGGATGGTCACGACGCCGGGCAGGGCGCTCGCGGCGATGCCGGCGACGCTGTCGGGGGCGCGGCCGGAGTCCTCGGAGCCGGACTGGGGCAGCTCGACGGTGGTGAGCCCGCCGTTGCGTTCGATGTACGCGCCGACGCCGCCGCCGACGACACCGGTGACCAGGGCGAACGCCAGGGCTCCGACGAGCGCGAGGCCGCGCCGCGGCTTCTTCGGCTTCATGGCGGCCGGGGTGACGGGCGGGATGATCGGCGCGGCCGGTCCGGCGGGCGCGGCGGCCCACGGGTCGTACGCGGGTGCCACCGCCATCGGCCGCTGCACCGGCGGAGCGGGCGCCCAGGGGCCCGGCTCGCCGTAGGGCGGCGTCCGGTAGGGGTCGGGGGCGTGCAGGGGCTGCGGCGCCTGCTGCGGCGGCTCCGGCTGGTGCTGCGGCGGTACGGGGGTGGGCTCGGGCACCACGTCCGGCACGGGCGCGGCGGGCTCGGGCGCGGGCACGGCCGCTACGGGCGCGGCGGGCTCCGGCTCGGGCTCGGGCGCCACGCGCTCGGCGGCCTCGGCGGCCTCCGGCTCGGCCGCCTCCGGCGTGGGCGCCGGGGCCTGGTCCCGGGGCTGCTCGTGCACCGCGGCCGGGGCTTCCACGGGTGCCGGAGCGGCCAGCGTGAAGTCCGAGTCCGTGTCCGGGGCCGCTTGCGTCGCCGGGTCCGGCGCCGTGGCCACCGCCGGGGCCGGGGGCGGCTCAGGCGGTGGTGTCGCTGTCGTCGACGGCCGGCTCCACCACGTCGGCTTCCCGTTGTTCATGCTCTCCCCGCAACAGATGACCTGTCCGCACCCACCGTTCGGTCGGGCGCGCCCCTGCCCCTGGATTCAACCAGGTCGTCCGTCAGGGGTGGGAGGGGCTGGGGGCAGGGGCGATCGTCGGGCCGGGTGCGGGCTCGTAGGAGAGCCGGAGCGCGGGGGCCGCCGGGCGTATGAACGGGGACAGCTCCAGGCGGGCCGGCACCACCGTGGCGGGCGCGGCTTCCTGGGGCTGCTGTTCGCGGCGCGAGCCCGACGCGAAGGTCGCCGGCGCGCGCAGCGGGGTCACGTTGTTGCCGTTGCCCTGGCCGCGTGCCCCTTCGAGGGGCAGGGTGCCGCCCAGGGCGATGGCGGCGAACGACACGGCGCTGGCCGCGGCGAAGGCGAAGCGCCGGCCGCGCCCGGAGGAGCGGTCGCCGACCTCGTGGATGCGGAAGCCGGAGTGCGGGGTGACCGCGGCGGCGGTGGCGAAGCCGTCGGAGCTCACGCCTCCTTCGCGCAGGAGGTCGCCGAATGGCCCCCCCGGGTCAGTCGGTCCCCCCGGCAGCCCCTGGAGGCGTGCCAGGAGACCTTCGGAGGGGGCGGGGGGCGCGCTGGCGGCGAAGACGCTCTTCAGGCTGCGCTGGGCGTCCGCCTCGGCCTTGCATCGGGGGCAGGTCGCGAGGTGGGCGAGGACCCGCTCGCGGGCGTCGTGACCGAGCTCGCCGTCGATGAGCGCGGTGAGCCGGTCCCCGAGGTGCTGTTCCGCGGGGGTCGGTGACGGACTGGTGCCACTCACGCGGTTCCGCCCTCCCAGCCGACGGCGGCGAGCGCCCGCTCCGCGCGCGCCTCGGGCGAGCGGTGCTTGAGCGCCTTGCGCAGGTGGGAGCGGCCGCGGTGGATGCGGCTGCGGACGGTGCCGAGCTTCACGCCGAGGGTCGCGGCGATCTCCTCGTACGACAGGCCCTCGATGTCGCACAGCACGACCGCGGCACGGAACTCGGGCGCGAGGGTGTCCAGGGCCTGCTGGACGTCGGCGTCGAAGTGCGTGTCGTTGAACGCCTGCTGCGGGGACGGCTCGCGGCTGGGCAGCCGCTCGGCGGCGTCGTCGGCGAGCGCGTCGAAGCGGATGCGCTGCTTGCGGCGGACCATGTCGAGGAACAGGTTGGTGGTGATGCGGTGCAGCCAGCCCTCGAAGGTGCCCGGCGTGTACGAGGACAGCGAGCGGAAGACGCGGACGAAGACCTCCTGGGTGAGGTCCTCGGCGTCGTGCTGGTTGCCCGTGAGGCGGTAGGCGAGGCGATAGACCCGGGCACTGTGCGTGCTGACGATCTCCTCCCAGCTGGGCGGAGTCCACGCCTGCGATTCCGCATCCGATGCGAAGGTCGCGGTGGTGGGTGCGGAGTCGGCGGTGCGGGAACGGTCAGCGGTGTCAATCACGGATTTCGGCTCACCTGCCGATCTGAGAAGACGCCGAAGCACTCCTCCCCGATCCACAGGCGCAGCCGCACCTCCCCTGTCGGCTCTGGTGGTGTCCAGTGGAGCCCCTACCATAGCCACCTCGCCCGTTAGCTCCGGATAAGAATCTTTACGCGAATTTGGGGCCGGCTCGCGCCGTCGCCCTCCTCGCTTCCTGTCCGTAGGAACGCGCGGTCCCATCTGCGGGTTCCCACACGCAGCGGATACAGTCGACGCCTGCGTCAACTACGGGGACAGGAGAGGGCCATTACCGCCAACCGGCAGACGAGCTGGGCGTTCGCCGACGCCTTTGTCGCCGAGGACGAAGCGCTGCACTGGGCCCGTGACCGGGCCCGGGAGGCAGGGCTGCCCTCGGTGTCGCCGGGCACCGGTGCCACCCTGCGCCTGCTGGCCGCCGCGGCGGACGCCAAGGCGGTGGCGGAGATCGGTACGGGCACGGGCGTGTCCGGGATCTATCTGCTGCTCGGGATGCGCCCGGACGGGGTGCTGACCACCGTGGACGTGGAGCCGGAGCGGCAGGCGCACGCGAAGGCGGCGTTCCGCGCGGCGGGTTTCGCCGGGAACCGGGCGCGGTTCATCCCGGGGCGCGCGCTGGACGTGCTGCCGCGGCTCGCGGACGGCGGGTACGACCTGGTCTTCTGCGACGGCGACCGGCTGGAGTCCCTGGACTATCTCGCTGAATCGTTGCGCCTGCTGCGACCTGGCGGTCTGGTCTGCTTCGAGGGTGTCTTCGCGGACGGCCGCACGGTGGACTCGGCGGCCCAGCCGGCCGAGGTGCAGCGGATACGCGAGCTGCTGCGCACGGTGCGGGAGAGCCAGGAGCTGCTGCCGACGCTGCTGCCGGTGGGCGACGGCCTGCTGTGCGCGGTCCGCAGGGGCGTCTGAGCGCGTCCCGTCCGGGATCCCCCCGGTGCACCGCCCGTACGGGGTCCCCCCGGTACACCGCTGCCCCGGCGCGGTGGGTACCGTACCGGGGCAGAAGTGGAAAAACGTGACTGGGGCTTGTCAGCCGACGACCTGCTTCAGGGCGTCGCCAAGCGCCTCGGCCTCGTCCGGGGTCAGCTCGACGACGAGCCGGCCGCCGCCTTCGAGCGGAACGCGCATGACGATGCCCCGCCCCTCCTTGGTCACCTCGAGCGGGCCGTCACCCGTCCGCGGCTTCATGGCCGCCATGCTCGTTCCCCTTCCTGAAACCAGCTCACACTAAGCATCGAACACGATTGCTTCCCGGTCATTATCCCGCATCAGAGGACCCGATGACCAACATCAGGTGGCATCGCTTCCGCAACGCACTTTCACAAAACCGCATATTTCGCCGATCCACCTGCGATACTTCGCCGCCGCGGCTCGGTCGCGGGCCGGAGATTCTTTGACGCAGGTCACATGTGCGGAGCGGATGATCTCCGCCATGCTGGGGGTCCTCCCGGACGAAGTCCGGGGCAGGGTCAGACGACGCAAAGAGGCGAAGGGAACCCGCAATGGCCGACACGGTGCTCTACGAGGTGAGCGACGGACTCGCCACCATCACGCTCAACCGCCCCGAGGCCATGAACGCGATGAACGTGGCGGCGAAGGTCGCCCTGCGCGACGCCGTGGAGGCGGCGGCCGCCGATCCGGCCGTACGGGCGGTGCTGCTGACCGCGGCGGGCGACCGCGCGTTCTGCGTGGGCCAGGACCTGAAGGAGCACGTCGGGCTGCTGCTACAGGACAAGGAGTCCGGCACAAGCGCCACGATGAACACGGTCAGGGACCACTACAACCCGATCGTGAAGGCGCTCACCGGCATGGCGAAGCCGGTGGTCGCGGCGGTGAACGGGGTCGCGGCGGGGGCCGGTTTCGGCTTCGCGCTCGCGGCGGACTACCGGGTCGTGGCGGACACCGCCGCCTTCAACACCTCCTTCGCCGGGGTCGCCCTCACCGCCGACTCGGGCATGTCCTGGACCCTGCCCCGCCTGATCGGCCAGAGCCGGGCGGCCGACCTGCTGCTCTTCCCGCGCTCGGTCAGCGCCCAGGAGGCGTACGAGCTGGGCATCGTGAACCGTCTGGTCCCGGCGGACTCGCTCGCCGAGGAGGCCGCCAAGGTGGCCCGCGCCCTGGCCGAGGGTCCGACCGTCGCGTACGCGGCGCTGAAGGAGTCCCTCGCGTACGGGACGGACCACTCGCTCGCCGAGGCCCTGGAGAAGGAGGACGAGCTCCAGTCGAAGGCGGGCGCGTCCGAGGACCACACGATCGCCGTGCAGGCCTTCATCGCCAAGGAGAAGCCCACGTACCTGGGCCGCTGAGGCCGCGGCGGGCGGGGTTCCGGGTTCAGCGGCCGGTGCCCCGCGCCACGCAGCCCGCGAGGTGGTCGTCGACCAGGCCGCAGGCCTGCATCAACGCGTACGCCGTCGTCGGGCCGATGAAGCGCAGGCCGCGCTTCTTCAGGGCCTTGGACAGGGCCGTCGACTCGTCCGTCACCGCCGGGACCTCGCCGATGCTCGCCGGGACCGGCCGTGTCGCGGGGTCCGGGGCGTACGACCAGATCAGCTCGTCCAGCTCGCCCGGCGCCCAGCCGGCGAGCACCTGGGCGTTGGCGATCGTGGCGTCGATCTTGGCCCGGTTGCGGATGATGCCCTCGTCCCCGAGGAGCCGCTCCCGGTCGGCGTCGGTGAACCGGGCCACCTCGGTGATCCGGAAGCCCGCGAAGGCCTTGCGGAAGCCCTCCCGGCGCCGCAGGATCGTGATCCACGACAGACCGGACTGGAAGGCCTCCAGGCACAGCCGCTCGAACAGGGCGTCGTCGCCGTGGACGGGGCGGCCCCACTCCTCGTCGTGGTACGCCACGTAGTCCTCGGTCGAAAGGCCCCAGGGGCAGCGCAGCCGGCCGTCGGGCCCCGCGATCGCCTTGCCGTCGCTCACGCGCCCTCCTCCTTGCCGTGGAGGTCGCCGCCGCCGTGGTCGTGACCGCCGCCGTGGTCGTGGCCGCCGCCGTGGTCGTGGCCCCCGCGGTGGCCGCCCGCGAGGGCCGCCTCGAGGTCCGCGATCCGGGCGTCGCGCTCGGCCAGCTCGGCGCCGAGCCGGCCGAGGACGTCGTCCACGTCCGCCATCCGGTAACCCCGGGGGGCGACCGGCAGGCGCAGCGCCTCGACGTCGGCCTGACCGACGGGGCGGGTCGCGGGGAGCGGGTCGACGAGCTGCTCGGGCGCCACCTCGGGCAGCACCTCGCTGTCGCCGCCGCCGACCACCGCCAGGGTGACCGCCGCGACGACCACGACCATCGTGATCAGCAGAAACCAGAACACTGCGCGCCTCTCCCCGTCCGTGGAAACCGTCCGGTGCCGATCGTGCCATGCGCCACCGACAGTTAGGGTCGCAGGCGAACGGACGCGAGGGAGGACAAAAGGGATGCTGCGCTTGGGACGGCGTGAATTCGGGCCGCACGAGCCGGTGATCATGGCGATCGTGAACCGGACCCCGGACTCCTTCTACGACCAGGGGGCGACCTTCCGGGACGAGCCGGCGCTCGCCCGCGTGGAGCAGGCGGTGGGCGAGGGCGCGGCGATCATCGACATCGGCGGGGTCAAGGCGGGCCCCGGCGAGGAGGTCACGGCCGAGGAGGAGGCGCGGCGCACGGTCGGCTTCGTGGCCGAGGTGCGCCGCCGCCACCCGGACGTGGTGATCAGCGTGGACACCTGGCGGGCGGATGTCGGCGAGGCGGTCTGCGAGGCCGGCGCGGACCTCCTCAACGACGCGTGGGGCGGGGTCGACCCGGGGCTCGCGGAGGTCGCGGCGAAGTACGGCGCGGGGCTCGTCTGCACCCACGCGGGGGGCGTGGAGCCGCGCACCCGGCCGCACCGGACCGCGTACGAGGACGTGATGGCCGACATCCTGCGGGTGACCGTGGGGCTCGCCGAGCGGGCGGTCGCGCTGGGGGTGCGGCGGGACGGGATCATGATCGACCCGGGTCACGACTTCGGGAAGAACACGCGGCACAGCCTGGAGGCGACGCGGCGGCTCGGGGAGATGACGGCCACCGGGTGGCCGGTACTGGTGTCGCTGTCCAACAAGGACTTCGTGGGCGAGACGCTGGACCGGCCGGTGAAGGAGCGGGTCCTGGGGACACTGGCGACGACGGCCGTCTCCGCGTGGCTGGGGGCGCAGGTGTACCGGGTGCACGAGGTCGCGGAGACGCGGCAGGTCCTGGACATGGTCGCCTCGATCGCGGGGCACCGGCCGCCCGCCGTGGCCCGGCGCGGGCTGGCGTAGGGCCGAGGGGGGCGCGGGAAACGGCACCCCCCTCGGGGTCGCTCTACCGGTTGACCTCCTTGGTCACCAGCGCCACCGCCTCGTCCACGTCGTCCGTGACGTGGAAGAGGAGCAGGTCGTGCTCGGAGGCCTTGCCGCCGGCGACGACCGAGTCGCGGAGCCAGTCGACGAGGCCCTTCCAGTAGGCCGTGCCGAAGAGGACGATCGGGAAGCGCGTCACCTTGCGGGTCTGGACCAGGGTCAGGGCCTCGAAGAGCTCGTCGAGGGTGCCGAGGCCGCCCGGCAGGACGACGAACCCCTGCGCGTACTTCACGAACATCGTCTTGCGGACGAAGAAGTAGCGGAAGTTGACGCCGATGTCGACGTGCGGGTTGAGGCCCTGCTCGAAGGGGAGCTCGATGCCGAGGCCCACCGAGACGCCCTTGGCCTCGCGGGCGCCCTTGTTGGCGGCCTCCATGGCGCCCGGCCCGCCGCCCGTGATCACCGCGAAGCCGGCCTCGACCAGGGCGTGTCCGATGCGGACGCCCGCCTCGTACTCGGGCGAGTCGGGCTTGGTGCGGGCCGAGCCGAAGACGCTGATCGCGCTGGGGAGTTCGGCGAGGGCGCCGAAGCCCTCCACGAACTCGGACTGGATGCGCATGACCCGCCAGGGGTCGGTGTGCACCCACTCCGAGTCACCCTCGGTGTCGAGCAGGCGCTGGTCGGTGGTGCCGGGCTGGACCTGTTCACGGCGCCTGAGCACCGGTCCCAGCCTCTGCTCCTCCGGCTTCCTCGGGTTCTCGGGTACACCCATGGCCAGCTCCTTTCACCGTTCCATCGATCTTCCGGTCCGGTCAGGGTAGGTCCACAGAGGTGACGAAAAGCGAAATTACGGGGATCAGTCAGTCAGCCAGTCGCGGAGACGTGCCTCGCAGTGGTGGATCCGCTCGACGTGCACGTGCTCGTCGCGCTTGTGCGCGTACAGGGGGTCTCCGGGGCCGTAGTTGACCGCGGGGACGCCGAGGGCGCTGAAGCGGGCGACGTCGGTCCAGCCGAACTTGGGGTGGGCGCTGCCGCCGACCGCCTTCATGAAGGCCGCGGCGGCGGGGTGGGAGAGGCCGGGCAGGGCACCGCCGCTCTGGTCGTCGATCTCGAACTCGGCGACGCCGCAGTCCGCGAAGACCTCGCGCACGTGCGCCACGGCCTGCTCCGGGGAGAGGTCGGGGGCGTAGCGGTAGTTGACGGTGACCGTGCAGGCGTCCGGGATGACGTTGGTGGCGACGCCGCCCTCGATGCCGACCGCGTTGAGGCCCTCGTGGTACTCGAGGCCGTCGATGACGGGCTTGCGCGGCTCGTAGGCGGCGAGGCGGGCGAGGATGGGGGCGGCGGCGTGGATGGCGTTGGAGCCCATCCAGGAGCGCGCGGAGTGGGCTCGCTCACCCTCGGTGTGCAGCTTGACGCGCAGGGTGCCCTGGCAGCCCCCCTCGATCTGGCCGTCGGAGGGCTCGAGGAGGACGGCGAAGTCGCCCGCGAGCCAGTCGGGGTGGGCTTCGGCGACCTTGCCGAGGCCGTTGAGGTGGGCGGCGACCTCTTCGTTGTCGTAGAAGACGAAGGTGAGGTCGCGGTTGGGCGCGGGGACGGTGGCGGCGATCCGCAGCTGGACGGCGACGCCGGCCTTCATGTCGGAGGTGCCGCAGCCCCACAGGATGCCGTCCTCGTCGAGCCGGGAGGGCACGTTGTCGGCGATGGGGACGGTGTCGATGTGTCCGGCGAGGACCACCCGCTCGTCGTGGCCGAGGCTGGTGCGGGCGACGACGTTGTTGCCGTGACGGTCGACGGTGAGGTGCGGCAGTGCGCGCAGGGCCTGCTCGATCGCGTCGGCGAGCGGCTTCTCGGTTCCGCTGACGGAGGCGAAGTCGACGAGGGCGGCGGTCAGCGCGGCGCCGTCGAGCGTGAGGTCCAGCGGGGTCTCTCCAGGAGCGGTGTCAGCCATGTGCCGACCCTAACGCGGCCTCCAGTACGGTGGGGCGCGTGTCCGAGCCAACCCGTCGCCCCCGCCCCGCCCGTCGCGGCCGCCTCGCCCGGTTCACGGCCGCGTTCGCCGTGCTCATCGGCCTGGTCGCCTATGTGGCCGTGCATTACGTCACGGGAAGCATGGGCGCGCCGCGGTGCACGGTCGGAACCGGTGCGAACCGGTACGAATTCACCCCCGAGCAGGCGTCCAACGCGGCGACGATCGCGGCCGTGGGCACCTCGCGGGGGATGCCGGAGCGGGCGGTGACGATCGCGCTCGCGACGGCGCTTCAGGAGTCGGGGCTGCGCAACATCGAGCACGGCGACCGGGACTCGCTCGGCCTGTTCCAGCAGCGGCCCTCGATGGGCTGGGGGACGCCGGCGCAGATCCTCGACCCGGTGTACTCGTCGGGGAGGTTCTACGAGGGTCTCGCGGACGTTCCGGGGTATTCGCGGCTGCCGCTGACGGTGGCGGCGCAGAAGGTGCAGCGCAGCGGGTTCCCGCAGGCGTACGCGAAGCACGAGCCGGACGCGACGCTGCTGTCGGCGTCGCTGACCGGCCGGTCGCCGGCCTCGCTGAGCTGTACGGCGGCCCCGGTGGAGGGCCGGCCGGGCGATCCGGTGCGGGTGCGCGACGAGCTGGTCCGGGCGTTCGGCAAGGGCACGGCGCCGCAGGCGGTCCTGAAGGGCGCGGGCTCGGCCGGGGCGAGCGCGGCGGGCGGCGCGGCCGCGGAGCTGTCGGTGCCGGTGCGGCAGACGACGGGGACGCGGGAGCAGCGCGGCTGGGAGCTGGCCCAGTGGGCGGTGGCGCGGGCGGAGGAGCTGCGCATCGCCGAGGTCGCGTACGGGGACCGGGTGTGGGTCGCGGACGAGGCCTCGGGCGACTGGGAGCCGGCGAAGTCGCGGGGCACGGACGGCACTTCGGTACGGATCCGGCTCGCCCGCTAGCGACCCCGCGCCCTCCGGGGCCGGGTGGGCAGTCGTACGGGGTGTCACCCGGACGTGTCATACGGCCGGCGCGGCGCGGAGTTCTCCGGGCAGGTTTCCAGGCGGCTGACATGTCTCCGCAATGCCCTTGCGGCACAAGGGAAGTGACGGTTCAGCAACCGGCGACGCATTGACGCGTTCGTCCGCTTTCCTCCCCACCCGACAATACGACGCATTACCCAGTCTTTACCTTCGGCGTCCGCAACCTCTCCCTCCCCGGGGCCGGTTGTCACCGCGTAATCGTCCTCTCCGCCGAAGGAGCACCATGTCCCTCCCCCTGACCCGCCGGATCGCCCGCGCCGCCCTGCTCGTCGCGGCCGGCGCAGCCCCCGTGGTCGGTGCGGCCGGCTCCGCGAGCGCCATGGAGCACAACGTCGCCCCCACCGGCGCCCTGTCGGGTCTGACCGCGCTCGACGGCGCCCAGGCCGGCTCCACCCTCGACGCCGCCGCGCAGACCGCGACCGGGGTCGTCGGCGAGACCGGCAGCGAGGCGGTCGGCACGGCCGTCCCGGCCGCCGGCAAGGCCGTCGGCGCGGCGGGCAAGACCGCCACCCCCGCCGCCCAGAAGATCGCCGGCGACACCGCCGGCAGCGCGGGCGAGACCCTCGGCCAGACCGCGGGCGCGGCCACCGAGAGCACCGAGGCCCCGGCCGCGGGCGCCCTGGGCGGCCTGCCGACCAGCGGTCTGCCCGGCTCCGGCCTGATGGGCGGCCTGCCGATCGGCGGCTGACCTCCGCCGCCCACGGGTGAGGGCCCGGGGAGCGATGCCGACGGCCAACCGCGTCAGCGATGCTCCCCGGGCCCTCGCCCGTGTGCGTGCTCAGCCCAGGCGCTTGACGGCCGCCGCCACGCGCTCGTCGGTCGCCGTGAAGGCCACCCGCACGAACCGCTCGCCCGCCGTGCCGTAGAAGTCGCCGGGGGCCACCAGGACGCCCTTCTCGGCGAGGTACGCCACCGTGTCCCAGCACGGCTCGTCGCGGGTCGCCCACAGGTACAGGCTGGCCTCGCTGTGCTCGATGCGGAAGCCGTGCCCCTCCAGGGCCGCGCGCAGGGCCGCGCGCCGGGCCGCGTACCGCTCGCGCTGCTCGGCCACGTGCGCGTCGTCGCCGAGCGCCGCGACCGTGGCGGCCTGCACCGGGGCGGCCGTCATCATGCCGCCGTGCTTGCGGATCCGCAGCAGCTCGCCGAGGACCGCCGGGTCGCCCGCGATGAACGCGGCGCGGTAGCCCGCCAGGTTGGAGCGCTTGGACAGCGAGTGGACGGCGACGACACCCTCGTACGAGCCGCCGGACACGTCGGGGTGCAGGACGGAGACCGGGTCGGCCTCCCAGCCCAGCTCCAGGTAGCACTCGTCGGAGAAGACGAGCACGCCGTGCTCGCGCGCCCAGGCCACGATCCGGGTCAGCTCGTCCTTGCCGAGGACCTTGCCGGTCGGGTTCGACGGGGAGTTGAGCCACAGCAGCTTCAGACCGCTCGGGTCGAGCTCGGTCGGGTCGTCGTACACGACGGGCTCGGCACCGCACAGCCGCGCGCCGACCTCGTACGTCGGGTAGGCGAGCCGCGGGTAGGCCACCCTGTCGCCCGCGCCGAGCCCCAGCTGGGTCGGCAGCCAGGCCACCAGCTCCTTGGAGCCGACCACCGGCAGCACGTTCTCGTGCCCGAAGCCGGTCGCGCCCAGGCGCCGCTCGCACCAGCCGGTGAGCGCGTCCCGCAGCTCCTTCGTCCCCCACACCGTGGGATAGCCCGGCGAGTCCGCCGCCGCGACCAGGGCCTCCTGGATCAGCGCGGGGACCGGGTCGACCGGGGTGCCCACGGACAGGTCGACGATCCCGTCCGGGTGGGCCGCCGCCGTCTTCTTGTACGGCTCCAGCTTGTCCCAGGGGAAGACGGGCAGGCGCGAAGAGACTGCGCTCACGGGTTGGCTCACTTCCTCGTTACGTACGCGGGGAGATGCGTCGGTGAAACGCGACGGTCCCGTACAGCGGCGAGGCCGTACGGGACCGAGAGCGGATGATCAGCCGTTCTGCGGCGGCAGGGCGGCGATGAAGGGGTGGTCGCGCTCGATCAGGCCGAGCTTGGAGGCACCGCCGGGCGAACCGAGCTCGTCGAAGAACTCGACGTTCGCCTTGTAGTAGTCCTTCCACTCCTCCGGGGTGTCGTCCTCGTAGAAGATCGCCTCGACCGGGCAGACCGGCTCACAGGCCCCACAGTCGACGCATTCGTCCGGGTGGATGTACAAGGACCGCTGGCCCTCGTAGATGCAGTCGACGGGGCACTCCTCGATGCACGCCTTGTCCTTGACGTCGACACAAGGCTGCGCGATGACGTAGGTCACGCTGTCGTTCCTCCTCGATAGGGCTGGTCTGCGCGGGAGCGCGGCGTCGTCGATGCCCGCCCCTAGTATCTCCGTTCTTGGGGACGATCCGAACAGGAGGGGCTCAGAAGCTGTGGAATTCACCGGTGGAGGACGCCTCGAGGTCCGTATTACCGCTGCTGACGTGGGAAAACGCGTCTCTGTTCGGTACGTGACGGACTCGGGTGCGCCGGGTGAGAGGTTCACCGACGCGGTCGGTGTTCTCACATCGTGGGACGAGGGTGTGCTGCTGATCACACGCCGGACCGGTGAGGCCGTCCGGATCGCGGAATGGGCGCTCGTCGCCGGCAAGGTCGTCCCCGCCGCGCCCGCCCGCCGCCGTGGTCCCGCGGCGAACTTCCCCGAGCTGGCCCGCGCCACCGCCCGGGCCTGGCAGCCGCTGGAGAGCGAGCCGCTCGGCGAGTGGACCCTGCGCGCCGCCGCCGGGTTCACCCGGCGGGCCAACTCCGCGCTGCCGCTCGGAGACCCTGGGCTGCCGCTCGACGCCGCCCTCGCGCGCGTACGGGAGTGGTACGCGGCCCGCGGGCTGCCCCCTTACGTCCAGGCCGCCACCGGCGCCGAAGGCACCCAGGAGCTGCTCTGCGCCGAGCTGGAGCGGCACGGCTGGCACCGGGAGGTCTCGGCCGAGGTGCGGATCGCGGCGCTCGCCCCGATCGGCGACCTCGACGCCGACGTCACGGCGGTACGGCTCGCCCGCTCCTACGACGAGGACTGGCTGCGCCGCTACCAGCGCTTCGGCGAACCGGGCCCACAGGTCCTGAAGGTGCTCGGCAGCGGCCCCAGTGTGTGGTTCGCTTCCGTACCGGGCACGGGAGACATACCGGCCGCGATCGGACGCTGCGTGGTGGACGGGCGCTGGGCCGGGTTCATGGCGGTGGAGGTCGACCCCGCGCAGCGGCGTCGCGGCCTCGCGACCGCCGTCATGACGGCGCTGGCGCGCCGGGCGCTCGACGAGGGCGCCTCGGCAGCCTGGCTCCAGGTGGAGGCGGACAACGGCGGCGCCAGGGCGCTGTACGACGGGATGGGCTTCACCGTCCACCATCACTACCACCACTACCGCTACGGAACGGCGGAGTGACCGACGAGGCGACCGGCGGAGGCGGCGTGACCGACTGGCGGCGGGAGTTCGCGGAGGAGGCCAGGGCCGAGCGGCCCGACCTCACCCGCCTGTGCCTGCTGATCGGCGCGGTGGCCGACCCCACGGTGACCCAGGCCGACCTCGACCTGGCCGAGATCGAACTCGACCGGCTCGCCGGGCTCGTCCCCTACGGCACGCACGGCGCCGGCGCCTGGGTCGCGGCCCTCGCGGCGCTCCTCGGCCGCCACGAGGGCTTCCAGGGCGTCCCCGCGGACTACCAGCGCCTGGAGTCCTCGCTCCTGCACGAGGTGCTACGGCGCCGGCGCGGGCTGCCGATCCTGCTGTCGGTGGTGTGGATGGAGGTGGCCCGCAGGGCCGGTGCGCCGGTCTACGGACTCGGCCTGCCCGGCCACTTCGTCGTCGGCTTCGGCGATCCGGCCGACCTCGATCTCGCCGACCCGTTCGCCGGCGGCCGGGCCATGACCGGCGCGGACGCCGAACTCCTCGTCGCGGGCGCCACCGGCGAGGCGCTCGACCCCTCGATGCTGCGCCCCGCCACGGCCACCGCGATCGCGCTGCGCATCCTCAACAACATCCGCGCCTGGGCCGCCGCCCGCCCCGAGCGCTCGGACGTCGCCCTGTGGGCGGTCGACCTGTCCCTGCTCCTGCCCTCGCACCCGGCCCGCCTGCGCTACGAGCGCGCGGAGCTGCTCGTCCGGCGCGGCGACTTCCTCACCGGGGCGGCGGAGATGGAGGCGTACGCGACGATCATGGACGCGGTGGAGCCGAGCGCCGCGGAGACCATCCGGCAACGCGCGAAGGCGGCGCGGGCGCTGCTGAACTAGCCCGACGCGGAAGGGGCGGGGCGACCGGATTCGAACCGGCGTCCTCGGGGTTTTGGAGACCTCGCGCGACGACCTCTGCGCTACGCCCCGCCCTTGCCCAGGATCGTAGACGGCGGGGCCGGGCGCGTACGACGGGTTTCGGGGACCGATCCGCGCCACTGTGGGACAGCGAAGATCACACAGAGCGAAAGGCGCGCGATGGAAACCCCTCACGGTCCCGGCAGCTTCGTCGCCCACCGGCGGACGGACGTGTACGGTCCCGGCAAGGTCATCGGTGTGGACGGGCGGCACCGGCGGGTGCGGTTCGTGCACTTCGTCGCGACGGTGCGGACCGAGGACCTGCGGGCCGCGACGGCCGGCGAGACCAGGGAGATCAAGGACTGGCTGCGGGCCAGGAAGGCGCGGTACGGCGGCCAGTGGTGAGCGGCCGGCCCCCGTCCGCCGGTGGCGGGCGGGGGCCGGGGCCGTCACGGGCGGGGCCGGGGCTTGCTAGCCCTCGCCGTTCAGGTCGATCGTCTTGGTGCGTTCGGCCGTGGTCTTGCCGCGCAGCGCGTCGCGCATCACGAACGCCACGTCGTCGGCGGAGACCTGGTGCTTGCTGCCGTCACCCTTGGTGATCATGATGCCGTCGAAGACGCCGTCGAGGAGCTCGTCGATCGCCTTCTTGTTGTAGACCTCGACCAGCTTTCCGTCGACGGCCTTCATGGAAAGGATCTTCGGCAGCGACCGGGCCGGGCCGAAGTCGATCTGCTTCGGGCCCGCCTTGATCCTGATCTTGGCGGACATCGCGGGCTCGGCGAACTCCTTCATCGCCCGGTCGAGCTCGGCCTTGGTGACGGCGGGCTGGCGGGTGACGACGGGAAGCTCGACGGTCTTGCCCGCGCCCGTCTCGACCTGGGCGCGGAAGGCGTCCCTGACCGCGATCATCGAGCGCTGGACGTCCAGGCCCTTGCCGGGCTTGCCCTCGACCGCGGTGACCTTGCCCGGGGCGAAGACGATCGTGCCCTCCGTCGCCGAGCCGGAGCTGCCGGCCAGGTCGGTCAGGGCGACGCGCAGCTTCTCCTCGTCGACCGGGAAGACCGGCTGGGCGACCCGCTGGCCGCCGAAGAGGGAGCCGATGACCGAGACCGGGTTGTAGTCGCTGCCCGCCGCGGCGCGCACGGTCTCCTGGGCGTCCAGGGCGAGGCCCGCCTTGTCAGGGGCGATCTCGGTCTTCCGGCCGCCGACGCCGAGCTGGAGCGGGGCGTGGGCGCGCTTGCCCAGGGCCGCCTCCAGCTTGTTGACGGCCTCCTCCTTCGTACCGCCGCCGATGTCCACGCCGAGCACGGTCGTGCCCTTGGGGACGTCGGAGTGGTTCAGGAGCAGTCCGGCGGCGTACGCGACACCGGCGAGACCGACCACGCCGATGCCGGCCAGGACCAGCTTGGAGCGGCCCTTCTTCGCGGGCGCGGGCCTGGGCGCGGGCTTGGGGGCCGGCACCGGTGCGGGGGCCGGCTCGTCGTAGGCGTCGTTGTCGTCGTAGGCGTCGAAGCCGTCGTACCGCTCGGGGGTACGGGGGGTGAGGTCCGGGCCCGGCTGCGCCGACGGCGGGACGACCGGGATGCCGCTGGTGAGCGTGTCGCCAGAGATGTGGCCGATGCCGTCGGGGGCGCCGCCCGGGAACGGTGCGGGGCTCTGCGGCGTCAGGATCGCGGTGTCGTCCGACATCCGGGGGCCGGCGGGCGCGGCGCCCCGCGGGTGGCCGGGGCCGACGACCGGGCTGCTGCCGGTGACGGGGCCCGTGGTCGGCCCGCTGGGCGGGGTGAAGGCGGGCGTGCCGCCGGCGGGCGTGCGGGCAGGGCCGCTGTCGTAGAGCGGGTTGCCGGTGCCGGGGCCGCCGTACACGGGCGTGCCGCCGGCGGGCGTGTGGCCGGGGCCGCCGTACGCCGGAGTGCCGCCCCGGGGCGTGTTCCCGGGGCCGCCGCCCGCGAGCGGCGTGACGATGGGCATGCTCTGGGTGGTGCCGCCGACGGACGGGACGCCGTCGGAAGCCGAGCCGCCGGCGAAGCCCGGGGCGGCCGAGCCCGGCGCGGGCGCCGGAGCCGGGGACGGCGTCGGGGCGCCGGGGCCCTGCGCGGGGGCGGGCTTCTGGGCGGCCGGCTTGCGCGGGGCGAACCAGTCGCTGGTCTTCTCCTCCGCCTTCGGCGGCTCGGCCGGCGCCACCGGCTCCGGCTCGGGGGCCGGGGCGGGTGCCGGACGCACCGGTTCGGGCTCCGCGGCGGCCCGGCTCTCGGCGCCCGCCTTGGCGCCCGCCTGGGCAGCCGTCTTGGCGCTGGCGTCGGTGACCGGCTTGCGGACGACCACGGGCGGGATCGGACGCGAACCCGGGATGTTGATCCGGATACGGGTCGTCAGCGTGGTCTCGGTCTTGGGCTCCTCCGGCGGCGCCGAGGCGGCGGCCGCCTCCTCCGTACCGTCCTGGCCCGGGCGGAGCCCGTACGGCGGGGTGCCCGAGGGGTACGCGGCCCCGCCGCGCGCCTGGGCGCCGGAGGACGAACTGTCAGTCTCTCGACCAGTTTCACGACTCAAAGCAGGATCTCCCGGTTGGCTCCGCCGCCCGCTTTTGCTGATGCTCGTGGTGATCCGGGCGGTCGGCGGCGCGCACCACCATACTGGCCGCGGCCGCCCCGTACCCGACCCGGCGTGGATCGGCCATGGGCATTCCGGCCGAAGTCAGGACCGCCTGGTGCTCAAGTCGGCCTGTTCACGGGGCCGGTCGGGACAGCCGGGACATCGTGGCGCACATCACAGCGACGGCCATGCCGCCGAGCAGGAACACCATCTCCCCCAGCCCGCCGCCGAAGAGGCCGTCGCCCTCGGGGCGTCCGAAGCTGAGCAGCACGATGGCGACCAGCCAGCCGCCGCCGGACGCGGCGACGCCGAGCTGGTTGCCGGTGGCGATCCGTCCGCCGTAGAAGACGGCCGCGGAGGCGAGCAGGGCGAGGACCAACCCCAGCGGGAACCAGGCGGCTTGGACGAGCGAGCCGGCGGCCCCGACGAGGGCGCCGAGGACGACGAGGACCGCATACCAGACGTAACGGCCCTTCACGCGTCGGCTCCGGCGTTTCCGGCGGCCGCGGCGGCCGCTCCGATTCCGGCGAACAGGTCGCTCTCGCGTTCGCCCGCGGGCGCGCCGGGCGTGCCGTGGACCAACTCGTAGTACTCGGTGGTGAAGATCGGCTGTCCCAGATTGTTGGAGAGGGCGAAGAACGGGCCGTCGACGGCGATTTGGGTGACATGGGCCCGCATCGCGGCGGTCTTGCGGGCCGCGTGGGCGGTGCCGCCGGCGATCTCGGCGGTGATCCGGGACTCCTCGACGACGCCGGGGACGTCGCCGATCTCCGCGTCCGCCGGGAAGACGGAGCCCTCGGCGCGCAGCCGGTCGAAGCCGGCCTCGGCGACCGGGCGCGGGACCCGGTTCCAGTAGATCTTGGCGATCTGGTGCGCGGGGCCGAGGTCGGGCCGGTAGGCGGGGTCGGCGGCGAGTTCGGCGGCACGCATGGCGACCCGGTGGGCCTGGATGTGGTCGGGGTGGCCGTAACCGCCGTCGGGGTCGTAGGTGACGAGGACCTGGGGCCGGGTCTCGCGGATCACCTCGACGAGATAGGGAGCGGCGGTATCCACGTCGGTGTTCCAGAAGGCGCCCGCGCGCGTGTTCTGCTCGGCGCCCATCATCCCGGAGTCGCGGAAGCGCCCGGGGCCGCCGAGGAAGCGGTGATCGGTGACGCCCAGCTCCTTCATCGCGGCGGCGAGTTCGCCGACGCGGTGCTCGCCGAGCCGGTCCTCCCGGTCGGGTGCGAGGTGGGCGAGCCCGGGCGGGATGACCTCGCCCTCCTCGCCGAGGGTGCAGGTCACCAGGGTGACAAGGGCGCCCTCGGCCGCGTACCTGGCCATGGTGGCGCCGTTGTTGATCGACTCGTCGTCCGGGTGGGCGTGCACCAGGAGCAGACGACGGGCTGGGAGATCCGTCATGGCCCCACCCTACGAGGCGGGACCACGCGAAGACCGGCAGGTCAGGACTTCGGGTCAGAAGCCGACCTCAGGCCGCGAGGTCAGCACCGGAGGTCAGAACTTGAGGCCGCCGATCATGCTCGCCACGTTCGTGGTGAGCGTGCTGATCGACGGGGCGATGGACGAGCTCGCGAGGTAGAAGCCCAGGAGCGCGCAGATCGCCGCATGCCCAGCCTTGAGCCCGGATTTCCGGATCAGCAGGAAGACGACGATCGCCAGCAGCACCACCGCCGAAATCGAGAGTGCCACGGCGGTTCACCTCCATACTTCTTCGGTCGGACCTTCGGTTGGCATGTGCCAGGGGGTTCCTACCCACCTAGCGCTACGGATCATAACTATCCGTGCCATCGCATCGATCGGTGTACGGGGGCATGAGGGGGCGCACGGACGCTAGTTTCGGTCACATGACTTCGTCACAAGCGCAGCCGTCTTCCGACTCGTTCCCCCGCCAGTACGCCCGGACGCAGCGGTTCACCCTCGGGGCTCCGCGCGGCTTCGCCGTCTCGCCGGACGGCGAGCGGGTGGTGTTCCTCCGCTCCTCTTCGGGGACGGACCGCTCGCACCGGCTGTGGGTGCTGGACATCGACGGGCAGGCCGGGCCGGGCGGCTCCGTGGAGCGGCTCGCGGCCGACCCGGAGCTGCTGCTCGCGGGCGCCGCCGAGGAGTTGTCTCCCGAGGAGCGGGCGCGGCGGGAGCGGAGCCGGGAGGGCTCGGGCGGGATCGTGGCGTACGCGGTGGACGGGGCCGTGGAGTTGGCGGCGTTCGCGCTGTCGGGGCGGCTGTTCGCGGCGGAGCTGCGGGCGGGCACGGCGCGCGAACTGCCGGTGCCGGGTCCGGTGGTCGACCCGCGCCCCTCGCCGGACGGTCGGTACGTGGCGTACGCGGCGGGCGGGGCGCTCCGGGTGACCGGTGCGGACGGGGCGGGCGACCGGGCGCTGGCCGAGCCGGAGGCGGAGGGCGTGACGTACGGCCTCGCCGAGTTCGCGGCCTCGGAGGAGATGGGCCGCAGCCGCGGCTTCTGGTGGGCGCCGTCGTCGGACCGGCTGCTGGTCGCGCGGGTGGACGAGCGGCCGGTGCGGCGCTGGTGGATCGCCGATCCGGCGCACCCGGACCGGGAGCCGCAGCCGGTGGCGTACCCGGCGGCCGGGACGCCCAACGCGGAGGTCGGTCTCTGCGTCGTGGACCTGACCGGGCGGCGCACCGAGGTGGTGTGGGACCGGGCGGCGTTCCCGTATCTGGCCCGGGTCCACTGGTCGTCCGACGGGGCGCCGCTGCTGCTCGTGCAGGCGCGGGACCAGCGGTCGCAGGCGTTCCTGGCGGTCGACCCGGAGTCGGGGGCGACGCGGACGGTGCGCGTGGACGAGGACCCGGTGTGGCTCGAGCTGTTCACGGGGGTGCCGGCGTGGACGCCGGACGGCCGGCTCGTACGGGTCGTGGACCAGGGTGGTGCCCGGGCGCTCGCGGTCGGGGAGCGGGTGCTGACGGATGCGGCGCTCCATGTGCGGGCGGTGCTCGACGTCGGGGCGGAAGATGTCCTGATCTCGGCGTCGGCGGGTGAGGCGGCCGATGCTCCCGAGACCGGTGAGATCCATGTGTACCGGGTCGGCGAGGACGGCGTGGAGCGGGTCTCGGAGGGGGCCGGGGTGCACGGGGCGGTGCGGAGCGGCGCCGTGACGGTGCTGTCCTCGGCCCGGCCGGACGCTCCGGGGAGCGTCGTCCGGGTGCTGCGGGACGGAAAGCAGGTGGCGGGGGTCGCGTCGTACGCGCAGACTCCGGCGCTCGCCGCCCGCGTGCGGCTCACCGAGGGGGGCGCACGGCGGATCCCGTGCGCCGTGCTGCTGCCCTCGGCATGGACGGAGGGCGACGGTCCGCTGCCGGTGCTGATGGACCCGTACGGCGGTCCGCACGGGCAGCGGGTGGTCGCGGCGCACAACCCGCATCTGACCTCGCAGTGGTTCGCCGAACAGGGCTTCGCGGTGGTCGTCGCCGACGGGCGCGGGACGCCGGGCCGCTCCCCCTCCTGGGAGAAGGCGATCGACCGCGACTTCGCCCGCACCCTGGACGACCAGGTGGAGGCGCTGGAGGCGCTGGCCGAGCGGTTCCCGCTCGACCTGGGGCGGGTGGCGATCCGCGGCTGGTCGTACGGCGGCTACCTCGCCGCGCTCGCGGCGCTGCGCCGCCCGGACGTCTTCCACGCGGCCGTGGTGGGCGCCCCGGTGACGGACTGGTGGCTCTACGACACCCACTACACCGAGCGGTATCTGGGCCACCCGGACGAGGAGCCGGCCGTCTACGCGGCGAACTCGCTGGTGACGGACGCCGGTCTGACCGAGGTGCGGGAGCCGGCCCGGCCGATGATGATCGTGCACGGTCTGGCCGACGACAACGTGGTGATGGCGCACACCCTGCGGCTCTCCTCCGCCCTGCTCGCGGCGGGCCGGCCGCACGAGGTGCTGCCCCTGTCGGGCGTCACGCACATGACCCCGCAGGAACAGGTGGCGGAGAACCTGCTGCTGCTCCAGGTGGACTTCCTCAGGCGGTCCCTGGGGCTGTCGGTGGGGTGACGCGGTCCCGGCTGGTCACCAGCCGGGCGGCCGCTGTGCGGGTGGGGCCGGCGGCAGGGCGGCGGCCGGGCGGTACGGGAGGCGGCGCGGCTGCCCGGGCCGGGCGAGCAGCACCAGCACGGCGGTCCCGGCGAGGAGCGCGAACCCCGAGGTGAGGACGGCGAGGCGGGTGTCGGCCTCCAGGTCGGCGAAGTGGGACGGCCACTGGGCGCGTAACGCCGTCGCCGTGCCGCCGATGCCGTAGCCGGCGAGCAGCAGTCCGGCGAGCAGGCCGACCGGCCGGGCGTGGGTGGCTCGGGCGAGGGCGCTGCCGGCGGCGGTGAGCAGCAGCAGGGTGAGCACGGCGTTCAGCCAGCCGGGCGGGACGGCGAGGGCGGGCAGCAGCAGCGAGCGGCCGCCGGTGAACCGGTCGACGGTGAACTCGACCGGCAGCACGCGCGCCCAGTACACCTCCCAGGCCGCCCAGATCAGCGCGGCCACCGCGCACAGTGTCCCGGCGGCGACGGCGGGCCCGGTGCGCGGGCGGGTGGGCCCGCCGGCGTTGCCGGCGCCGTCGTCGCGGCGGCCGGCGGCGGCGGTGACGACGAGCGCGGTGGCGAGGGCGAGCGCGAGCAGGGTCGTGACGAGGGCGTCCACGCTCGCGGCCCACAGGCCGGGCAGCCGCAGTGCGAGCGTGGTCGCCCCGGTGGCGGCGAGCGCGGGCGCGGCCAGCGGGGAGCGCAGGGCGGCGAGGGCGGTGGCCGCGTAGGCGACGAGCAGCAGCAGGTCGACGAGCGAGGTCGCGGCCCGGCGACGGAGCAGGAAGGCGTGGTCCCCGGCCCAGTACCAGAGGAGTTCGGCGGGCGACCCGAAGGCGGCGAGGTCGCACAGCAGCCAGACGACGATGACGAGGGCGAGCGTGCCGCACAGGGCGGCGCCGGTGAGACGTGCTGTTCGTGTCACAGTCACGAGGCCGATACTCACGGTTGCGACGGGGCCGAAACAAGCGGTTCCGCATATGCGCGGAGCTTGTGCGTCAAGTCGGTTCGCGGGCGGCGGCCGACCGGGGTGACATGGCGCGCCCCGGCCGGCCTACGGCACCCGCACGGCCGTACGTCGGGGAGCCTGGCGTGTTCGTATATCGGATCCGATTCCTGTGAGTTGCCTGCGCGTTAAGGCGTATTGGATCCAATATCCGATCCGTTCTCGGGCCCGTTCTCCGGCCCGTTCTCCGGCGGCACCACCTGCTTCTCCTCCGCGAAGTGGCAGGCCGAGTCGTGCTTCGCCGGTGAGTCCGTGAGCCGGAAGACGGCCGGTACGGCGAGCAGCGGCACCTCCAGTTCGCAGCGTTCCTGGGCCTTCCAGCAGCGGGTGCGGAAGCGGCAGCCGGAGGGGATGTTGGCCGGGGAGGGCACGTCGCCGGAGAGGATGATCCGCTCGCGGTGCTCGCGCGCCTCGGGGTCCGGCACCGGCACAGCGGAGAGCAGGGCCTGGGTGTAGGGGTGGGTGGGGTGGTCGTAGATCTCGGCATCGGTGCCGATCTCCACGATCCGCCCGAGGTACATGACCCCGACCCGGTCGGAGATGTGCCGCACGATCGACAGGTCGTGGGCGATGAAGACGTACGACAGCCGGAACTCGTCCTGGAGCCGCTCCAGGAGGTTGACGACCTGGGCCTGGACGGAGACGTCGAGGGCGGAGACGGGCTCGTCGGCGACGATGATCTCGGGCTGGAGGGCGAGGCCGCGGGCGATGCCGATGCGCTGCCGCTGGCCGCCGGAGAACTGGTGCGGATAGCGGTTGATGTACTCGGGGTTGAGGCCGACGACGTCGAGCAGGTCCTGGACCTTGCGCCGCCGGTCGCCCTTGGGCGCGACCTCGGGGTGGATCTCGTACGGCTCGCCGATGATGTCGCCGACCGTCATGCGCGGGTTGAGCGAGGTGTACGGGTCCTGGAAGACCATCTGGATGTTGCGGCGGACGGCCTTGAGCGCCCTCGGGGAGAGCGTGGTGAGGTCCTCGCCCTTGTACGAGATGGTGCCGGCGGTCGGCTTCTCCAGGCTGACCAGCATCTTCGCCACGGTCGACTTGCCGCAGCCGGACTCGCCGACGATGCCGAGCGTCTCGCCGGCGGCGAGGTCGAAGTCGACACCGTCGACCGCCTTGACCGCGCCCACGTGCTTCTTGAAGAGGATGCCCCGGGTCAGCGGATAGTGCTTGACCAGGTCGCGGACCTGGAGAATCGCCTCAGCCATGGAGGCACTCCTTCCAGAAGTGGCAGGCGCTCGTGCGCGGTACGGGCGATTCGGTGACGTCGTACAGCGGCGGCACGTCGGTGCGGCACACGTCCTGGGCGAGCGGGCAGCGCGGGTTGAAGGCGCAGCCGGGCGGGATGGCGAGCAGGTTGGGCGGCAGGCCCTTGATGGCGTAGAGCTCCTGGCCCTTCTGGTCGAGGCGGGGGATGGAGTCGAGCAGGCCGCGCGTATAGGGGTGGGCGGGGGCCTTGTAGATCTCGTGGACGGGGGCCTGTTCGACGATCCGGCCCGCGTACATGACGGCGATCTTGTCGGCGACGTCGGCGACCACACCGAGGTCGTGGGTGATGAGGATGAGGCCCATGTTGAGCTCGCGCTGGAGCTCGGCGAGCAGGTCCATGACCTGGGCCTGGACGGTGACGTCGAGGGCGGTGGTGGGCTCGTCGGCGATGATCAGCTCGGGTTCGAGGGCGAGCGCCATCGCGATCATGATGCGCTGGCGCATGCCGCCGGAGAACTGGTGGGGGTACTGCCCGACGCGTTCCTTGGCGGCGGGGATGCGGACCCGGTCCATCAGCTCGACGGCCTTGGCCTTGGCGTCCTTGCGCGACATCCCGCGGTGCACCTGGAACATCTCGCCGAGCTGGTCGCCGACGCTGATGACGGGGTTGAGGGAGGACAGCGCGTCCTGGAAGATCATCGCCATCTTGGCGCCGCGGATCTTCCGGCGTTCCTCCTCCTTGAGTTTCAGCAGGTCCTGGCCCTGGAAGAGGATCTCGCCGCCGGTGATCCTGCCGGGGGGCACGTCGAGGATGCCCATGACGGCCTGGGCGGTGACGGACTTGCCGGAGCCGGACTCGCCGAGCACGGCCAGGGTCTCCCCCGCGTCGACGGAGTAGTCGACGCCGTTGACGGCCTTGGCGACTCCGTCGCGGGTGTGGAACTCCACGTGCAGGTCGCGCACTTCGAGCAGCATGGCCCTACCTCAGCTTGGGGTCGAGGGCGTCGCGCACGGCGTCGCCGAGCATGATGAAGGCGAGCACGGTGATCGCGAGCGCGCCGGCCGGCCAGAGCAGCATGTGCGGGGCGTTGCGGATGTACTGCGAGGCCGAGGAGATGTCGATGCCCCAGGACACGGTGGGCGGCTTGAGGCCGACGCCGAGGTACGACAGGGTCGCCTCCAGGGCGATGTAGGTGCCGAGCGCGATGGTCGCGACGACGATCACGGGGGCGATCGCGTTGGGCGCGATGTGGCGCAGCAGCATCCGGGAGTTGGAGGCGCCGAGCGCCCGGGCCGCCTGGACGTAGTCGTTCTGTTTGGCGGTGATGACGGAGCCGCGGGCGATGCGGGAGAGCTGTGGCCAGCCGAGCAGCACCATGAAGCCGATGACGGGCCAGACGGTGGCGCTGGTGACCACGGACAGGAGCACGAGGCCGCCGAGGACGACGGGGATGGCGAAGAAGACGTCGGTGATCCGGGACAGGACGCCGTCCCAGCCGCCGCCGAAGAAGCCGGCGAGTCCGCCGAGGATGCTGCCGAGGACGGCGACGCCGAGGGTGGCGAGGACGCCGACGGTGACGGAGGTCCGGGCGCCGTAGACGGTGCGGGTGTAGACGTCGCAGCCCTGGCCGTTGAAGCCGAAGGGGTGGCCGGGCTGGGAGCCTTCCTGGGCCTTGGACAGGTCGCAGTCGAGGGGGTCTCCGGAGGCGATGAGCGAGGGCCAGATGGAGATGACGACCAGGAAGAGGATGACCAGCCCGGAGACGATGAAGACCGGGTTGCGGCGCAGGTCGTGCCAGGCGTCGGACCACAGGGAGCGGGCCTTGCGTTCGGGGCCGCTGCCCACGGGTTCGTTGGTGGTGGCCGCGGGCGTCGGTTCCAGTGTCTCGCCCTCGGCGGTGGCGAGGTCGGAGGCTCCGCCGGCGCCGGTGGGGGCGATGGCGCGGCCCTCCCCGTACGACTCAAGCGGCTCGGGCGGCTCGGGCAGCTCAGGCATAGCGGATCCTCGGGTCAAGGACGGCGTACAGGAGGTCGACCAGCAGGTTGGCCAGGAGGAACACCAGGACGAGGACGGTCACGAAGCCGACCACGGTCTGGGTGTTCTGGCGGACGATGCCCTGGTAGAGCTGGTAGCCGACGCCGTGGATGTTGAAGATCCGCTCGGTGACGATGGCGCCGCCCATGAGCGCGCCGATGTCGGCTCCGATGAAGGTGACCACGGGGATCAGGCTGTTGCGGAGCAGGTGCCGGGTGATGACCCGGCGGCGCGGCAGGCCCTTGGCGACGGCGGTGCGGACGTAGTCGGCGCGCTTGTTCTCGGCGATCGAGGTCCGGGTGAGCCGGGTGACGTAGGCGAGGGAGACCGAGGCGAGGACCAGGCCGGGGACGATGAGTTCGTCGAAGGGCGCCTCGGGTGAGACGGCCGGTTTGATCCAGCCCCACTTCACGCCGAGGAGCAGCTGGATCAGCAGGCCGGTGACGAAGGTGGGGACGGACAGGACCACCAGGGTCAGGAGCAGCACGGTGGTGTCGACGGGGCGGCCGCGGCGCAGGCCGGTGACGACGCCGAGGCTGATGCCGATGACGATCTCGAAGATGATCGCGATGATGGTGAGGCGGATGGTGACGGGGAAGGCGCTGGCCATCAGCTCGGTGACGGGCTGGCCGTTGAAGGCGGTGCCGAAGTCGCCGGTGAAGAGGTTGCCCATGTAGATCAGGTATTGCTGCCAGACGGGCTTGTCGAGGCCGAACTCCTTCTGCAGCTGGGCGGCGGTCGCCGGGTCGCACTGGCGGTCGCCGCACAGGCCGGCGATGGGGTCGCCCATCACGTTGACCATCAGGAAGATCAGCAGGGTGGCGCCGATGAACACCGGGATCATCTGCAGCAGACGCCGGATCACATATCGACCCATGGGTGGCTCCAGGGGGTGTGGGGAAGGCGTACGGCCCGGCGTGGGGGAACGCCGGGCCGTGCGCCGCCGGCCTGCGTCAGCTGACCTTGATCTGGTCGTAGACGGGCACGCTGAACGGGTTGAGCGTCACGTTGGAGACGCGCTCGGAGTAGCCCGCGCTGCCGTTCTGGTACCAGAGCGGGATGGCCCCCATGTCGTCGCGGAGGACTTCCTCGGCCTGCTGGAAGGTCTGGACGGCCTTGGCGATGTCGGTCTCGGCGTTGGCCTGGTTGACCAGTTTGTCGAACTGCGGGTTGCTCCACTTGCCGTCGTTGGACGAGGCGTTGGTGTAGTACAGCGGCTGAAGGAAGTTCTGGATGAGCGGGTAGTCCATCTGCCAGCCGGCGCGGAAGGGGCCCTTCATCTTCTGGGTGCTGACCTGGCCGCGGAAGTCGGCGAAGGTGCCGACCGGGTTGCCGACGCAGGCCTTGTTGTCGCCGAGCGCGTTGTTGATGGAGTTGCAGACGGCGTCCACCCATTCCTTGTGGGAGCCGGTGTCGGCGTTGTACGAGATCGTCATCGTGCCGCCGGGGATGCCGCCGCCCTCGGCGACGAGCTTCTTGGCCTCGGCCGCGTCGTACTTGCAGAAGGATCCGCAGACGTCCTTGAAGCCGCCCGACTCGCCGAGGACCGGGGAGGTCCAGTCCTGCGCGGGGGTGCGGGTCTTCTGGAAGATCGTCTCGGTGATCTGCTCACGGTTGATGGCCATGGACAGGCCCTGGCGGAGCTTGGCGCCGTTGGGGGTGTTCCAGGCCGGGTCGTAGAACGGGAAGCCGAGGGTCTGGATGATGCCGGCCGGGGTGTTGATGTACCGGTCGCCGAGGTCGGCGGAGACGTTCTTGAGCTGCGAGGCGGGCACGTCGTCGACGAGGTCGAGGTTGCCGGCCGTCAGGTCGGTGTAGGCGGTGTTGTTGTCGGTGTAGACCTTGAGGGTGATGCCGCCGTTCTGGGCCTTGTCCGCGCCGGGGTAGCCGTCCCAGCGCTTGAGCTGCATCTGGGAGCCCTTGGAGTAGGAGTCGATGGTGTACGGACCGTTGCCGATGGGCTTGGACAGCCAGCCGGCGTGGTCGTCGAAGAAGGCCTTGGGGAGCGGGGCGAAGGCCACGTAGCCGAGGGTGCCGGGGAAGGTCGAGAACTTCTGGCTGAGCTTGACCGTGAAGGTCTGGCCGTCGACGACCTTGAGGCCCGACATGGTCGCGGCGGTCGGCGCGCCCTTCTCGGGGTGGACCTGGTCGTAGCCCTCGATGGCGCCGAAGAAGGAGGCGTTCTTCTGGTTGTTCTTGAGGTGGGCGCCGTAGTTCCAGGCGTCGACGAAGGACTTGGCGGTGACCGGCTCTCCGTTGGAGAAGGTCCAGCCGGCCTTGACCGCGATGGTGAAGTTGGTCGAGTCGGTGGTCGTGATCTTCTCGGCGAGCAGGTTCTTGGCCGCGCCGGTCTTCGGGTCGTACTGCACGAGATTACGGAAGATCATGGACAGGACCTTGCCGCCCTGGACCTCGTTGGTGTTCGCCGGTTCCAGCGGGTTCTGGGGATCGCCCCACGAGGAGGTCACGACGCCGTCCGCGCCCCCGCCGCCACTGTCGCCGCCTCCGCCGCAGGCGGTCGCCGCGAGGGCGACGGCGGTGGCCAGAGCGGCCCACTTGGCGAGCGTGGCTCCGCGCATGGAGTGCCTCCCGAATGTCCTCAGTCTGACTTAGGCCCCAATATCACCCGATATTGACGGGAGTGCACTTTTACGGCGTCCGGATGAACGGGCGCGGAGGCCACCCGGGAAACGCAAGGACCCCCGACACCCTTGCGGGGTGCCGGGGGCCCGTACGGGCACGACGGATCAGACGGCGAGCACCGACTTCTCCTCGGCGAAGTGGCACGCGGACTCGTGCGCGGCCGGGGTGTCCTGACCATGGAAGCGCTCCGGGATCGCGAGCAGCGGCACCTCGGTGGCGCACTTGTCCTGCGCCTTCCAGCAGCGGGTGCGGAAGCGGCAGCCCGACGGCGGGTTGGCCGGCGAGGGCACGTCACCGGTGAGGATGATCCGCTCGCGGTGCGCGCGGGCCTCCGGGTCCGGCACCGGCACCGCGGAGAGCAGCGCCTGGGTGTACGGGTGGGTCGGGTGCTCGTAGATCTGGGTGTCCGTGCCGATCTCGGCCATCTTGCCCAGGTACATCACGCCGACGCGGTCCGAGATGTGCCGGACGATCGACAGGTCGTGCGCGATGAAGATGTAGGAGAGGTTGAACTCGTCCTGCAGCTTCTCCATCAGGTTGATGACCTGTGCCTGGACGGAGACGTCCAGGGCGGAGACCGGCTCGTCGCAGATGATGATCTCCGGGTTGAGCGCGAGGCCGCGGGCGATGCCGATGCGCTGGCGCTGACCGCCGGAGAACTGGTGCGGGTAGCGGTTGATGTACTCGGGGTTCAGACCGACGACGTCGAGCAGGTCCTGCACCTTGCGGCGCCGGTCGCCCTTCGGGGCCACCTCGGGGTGGATGTCGTAGGTCTCGCCGATGATGTCGCCGACCGTCATGCGCGGGTTCAGCGAGGTGTACGGGTCCTGGAACACCATCTGGATGTTGCGGCGGACGGCCTTGAGGGCACGCCCGGACAGCCGGGTGATGTCCTGGCCCTTGTAGAAGACCTCGCCCGCGGTGGCGCGCTCCAGGTTCATCAGGAGCTTGGCGACGGTGGACTTGCCACAGCCGGACTCGCCCACGATGCCGAGGGTCTCGCCCTGGTAGAGGTCGAAGGAGACCCCGTCCACGGCCTTGACCGCACCGACCTGCTTCTTGAACAGGATGCCCTGGGTGAGCGGGAAGTGCTTCTTCAGGTTGCGGACCTGGAGGATCGCCTCGCCGCGCTCGGCGGGCGCCTCGATGGCGGCTACGGCCTCCGCCTCGGACACGGCCCCGGCCTCATCGTTCTTGCTGAGGTCAGCCATGGATCGTCTCCTTCCAGAAGTGGCAGGCGCTCTTGCGGCCCGGCAGATCGGCGCCGTCCTGCTCGGTGACCGGCATGAGCGCCGGGATCTCCGTACGGCAGATGTCGTCGGCCTTGGGGCAGCGCGGGTTGAAGGCGCAGCCGGTGGGCACGCGGAGCAGGTTGGGCGGCAGGCCCTTGATCGCGTAGAGCTCCTGGCCCTTCTGGTCCAGGCGCGGGATCGAGTCCAGCAGACCGCGGGTGTACGGGTGGGCCGGGCGCTTGTACAGCTCGTGCACCGGCGCCTGCTCCACGATGCGGCCGGCGTACATGACCGCGATCTTGTCCGCGACGTCGGCGACGACGCCGAGGTCGTGGGTGATCAGGATCAGGCCCATGTTGTACTCGCGCTGGAGCTCGGCGAGGAGGTCCATGACCTGGGCCTGGACGGTCACGTCGAGCGCCGTGGTGGGCTCGTCCGCGATGATCAGGTCCGGCTCGAGGGCGAGCGCCATGGCGATCATGATGCGCTGGCGCATACCGCCGGAGAACTGGTGGGGGTAGTCCGAGACCCGGGCCGCGGCGGCGGGGATCTTGACCTTGTCCATCAGCTCGATGGCCTTGGCCTTGGCGTCCTTCTTGGACAGGCCGTGGTGCACCCGGAACATCTCGCCGAGCTGGTAGCCGACGCTGAGGACCGGGTTGAGGGAGGACAGCGCGTCCTGGAAGATCATGGCGATCTTCCGGCCGCGGATCTTCCGGCGCTCCTCGTTGGACATCTTGAGCATGTCCTGGCCGCGGAAGAGGATCTCGCCCTGCGGGATCTTGCCGGGCGGCATGTCGAGGATGCCCATGATGGCCTGGGCGGTGACGGACTTGCCGGAGCCGGACTCGCCGAGCACGGCGAGCGTCTCACCGGCGTCGACCGAGTAGTTGACGCCGTTGACTGCCTTGGCCACACCGTCACGGGTGTGGAACTCGACGTGCAGGTCGCGGACTTCGAGCAGCGGACCGGTGTGGTCGCCGTCGCGCGGGGCGGGGACCGTCGCGGTGTTTTCGATGGTGGTCACTTGGTACGCCCTCCTCAGCGCAGCTTCGGGTCGAGGGCGTTGCGGACCGCTTCGCCGAGCATGATGAACGCCAGGACGGTGATGCTCAGCATGATCGACGGCCAGAGCAGGATGTGCGGAGCAACGCGGATCTGGTCCACGGCGGTGGAGACGTCGACGCCCCAGGACACGGTCGGGGCGGCGAGGCCGAGACCGAGGTACGACAGGGTCGCCTCGGCCGAGATGTAGCCGCCGAGCGAGATGGTGGCGACGACGATCAGCGGGGCCATGGCGTTCGGCAGGATGTGCCGGAACAGGATGCGCGCGGTGCCGGCGCCGAGGGCGGTGGCGGCGTGCACGTAGTCGGCCTGCTTGACCGTGATGACGGCGCCGCGCATGACGCGGGCCATCTGGGTCCAGCCGAGGAAGGCCAGTGCGCCGACGACGACCCAGACGGTGCGCTCGGTGAACGACTGGAGCACGACCATGGCGCCGAGCAGGAACGGGATGCCGAAGAAGATGTCGGTGACCCGGGAGAGCACCGCGTCGAGGACACCGCCGAAGTAGCCGGCCAGCATGCCGACGAGGCCGCCGAGGACGGTGACGATCAGGGTCACGCAGACGCCGACGATGATCGAGGCACGGGTGCCGTAGATCAGGCGGGCGTACACCGAGCGGCCCTGGCCGTCGTAGCCGAGCCACTCGGCCGAGCCGATGTGGCCCAGCTCCGGCTTGCCGAGGAAGTGCTTCACCAGGTCGCCCGCGGTCGGCGAGGCGCTGGTGAACAGGGACGGGAGGGCGGAGATCAGCACGAGGAAGAAGATCAGCACCGCGGAGACGATGAAGTACGGGTTGCGGCGCAGGTCCGACCAGGCGTCGCCCCAGAGGCTGCGGGCCTTCTCGGCCTTCGGCTGGGGTGCGTCGACCGAGGGGGTGACGACGGCGCCCTCGGCTACGGCCGCGGTCTTGGTCACGTCAGGCATAACGGATCCTCGGGTCCAGGACCGCGTACAGCAGGTCGATGAGCAGGCTGGTGACGAGGTAGACGATCACCAGGATGGTGACGAGGCCGACCAGGGTCGTGCCCTCGCGACGGGAGATCGACTCGGCGATCAGACCGCCGACGCCCTTGATGTTGAAGATCTTCTCGGTGACGACCGCACCGCCCATGAGGGCGCCGATGTCGGTGCCGAGGAAGGTGACGACCGGGATCATCGAGTTGCGCATCAGGTGGACACCGATGACGCGGCGCTTCGGCAGACCCTTGGCGACGGCCGTGCGCATGTAGTCGGCGCGCAGGTTCTCCGCCATGGTGGTCCGGGTCAGTCGCGCCACGTAGGCGAGGGACAGACCGCCGAGCACGATGGCCGGGGCGATCAGTTCGTCCCAGTTCTGCTCGGTGGAGACGTTCGGCGCGATCCAGCCCAGGTTGAACGCGAACTGCATCTTGATCAGGAAGCCGAGCACGAAGACCGGGATCGAGATGATCAGCAGCGTGAAGATCAGGATGGCGTTGTCGGCGAGACGCCCGGCCCGCAGGCCGGCGATGATGCCGAGGCCGATGCCGAAGATCAGCTCGAACGTGAAGGCCAGGAAGGCCAGCTGGAGCGTGATGGGGAAGGCTTCGCCCAGCACCTCGGTGACCGGTCGGCCGTTGCGGATCTGGTTGCCGAAGTCCAGGTGCAGGATCATGTCCCGCATGTAGACGAAGTACTGCTCAGGCAGCGACTTGTCCAGCCCCAGTTCATGGCGCTTGGCGGCGAGGGTCGCGGGATCCGCGCCCTTGTCACCGAACATCGCCAGCACGGGGTCACCGGGCAGGCTGTGAACCATGAGGAAGATCAGCAGGGTTGTCCCGAGAAAGACCGGGATCATCTGGAGCAGTCGTCGTGCGACATAGCGCCCCATCATGCCTCCGTTGAGATGTGACGGCCGCAGCCGACGGGCCCTCCCGCGACAGCATGCCCAGATCCGGGCATGCCGATGTCGTGGAAGGGCCCCCCGGCCACTGCGTAAGGCGCCGTGACGGGGCTGACGGATCGTCAGCCCCGCGACGGCTTGCGGACTACGCTTGGGTGGTTACTTCTTGACCTCGACGCCGGTCAGGATCGGGTCACCGTCCTGGCCGTACGCGACGCCGGAGACCTTCTCCGAGAAGCCCGCGTTGACCTTGTAGTACCAGAGCGGGATCGACGGCATGTAGTTGACCAGGTCCTTCTCGATGGCCTGGTACGCCTTGACCGACTCGTCGAGCGTCTTGGCCGAGTCGGCGGCCGCGATCTTGGCGTCCAGCTCCTTGTTGGAGAAGTCGCCCTGGTTGCCGCCCGCACCCGTACGGAACAGGTCCGAGATGAAGTTGGCGTTCACCGGGTAGTCGAGCACCCAGCCGGAGCGGTACAGGGACTTGACCTGCTTCGTCTTACGAGCGGTCAGGTCGGCCTGGAAGTCCGGCTTGCCGTCGCCGACGCACTGGACGCCGGTGGACTGCTGGATGGAGTTGCAGACAGCCTCCACCCACTCCTTGTGACCGCCGTCCGCGTTGTACTGGATGGAGATCTTGTTGTTCGGGACACCGCCGCCGGCCTTGATGAGCTCCTTGGCCTTGGCCGGGTCGAACTTGGTGACGTCGACCGCGTTCGGCTGGTAGCCGAGAACGCCCTTGGCGACCCAGCCGGTCGCCGGCTCACGCGTACCGTTCAGCACCGTCTTGGTGATGGTGGCACGGTCGATCGCCATCGACAGACCCTGGATGACCTTCGGGTCGATCTGCTTCGGCTTCTTCCACTGGTCGGCGTAGAAGGCGACGGCGATGGTCTGGATCGCGGAGTACGCCTGGTCCACGGCGCGGTCGCCGAGGTCCGTGCGGTAGACCGGGAGGTCCTTCGGGGCGATCTGACGCAGAACGTCGACGTTGCCCGACTTCAGGTCCTCGTACGCGGCCTCGAGGGTGGTGTAGTTCTTGAAGACCACACCGCCGTTCTTCGCCTTGTTCGGGCCCTTGTAGCCGTCGAAGCGGGTGATCTCGATCTGCTTCTTGTGGTCCCAGCTCTTGAACTTGTAGGGACCGTTGCCGACCGGCTTCTCGCCGCCGGCCTTCGGGTCCTTGTAGAAGGACTCCGGAAGCGGGGCGAACACGATGTAGGCGAGCTTGTGAGCGAAGTACGGAACCGCGCTGTTGAGCTCGATCGTGAAGGTGTTGTCGTCGACGACCTTCAGACCGTCGAGCTTGTCCGAGGTGGGCTTGGCGCCCTCGGCCTCGGGGTGGACCTTGTCGAAGCCCTTGATGTCCGCGAACCAGGACGCGAGGCCCTGCGCGTTCTTGACGTTGGCGTTCCAGTTCCACGCGTCCACGAAGGACTTGGACGTCACCGGGGTGCCGTCGTGGAAGGTCCAGCCCGGCTTGAGCTTGACGGTCCAGGTCTTCGAGTCCGTCGTGGTGACCGACTCGGCGTTGATCATCTCCAGGGAGCCGTCGGCCTTGTAGTCGACCAGGGTCGAGAACAGACCGGCCATGACCGCGGAGCCGTTGGACTCCATCGTGTCACCGGTGAGCAGAGGCTTCTCCGGCTCACCAAGCTCGATGGAGAAGATGCCGTTCGGGTCGACAGCGCCCGAGGCATCCTTGCCCTCGCCGCTCTTACCCCCGCCACAGGCGGTCGCTGCCAGGGCGACGACGATCGCGCCCGCTACCCACTTGGCGCTCTTGGCACCGCGCATGGGTTCCTCCTCATGAGTCCACTTGTCACTACAAGAGGGGCACTTCCGAGTTCTGCCGACACCCCTGACGGCGTTGCACTCAAGTGCCCCGAGTGTGCTCGTGAGTCGGCACTCCCCACAGTGCGTGACCCATTGACCCGAGCTCAATGGAGCCAACTATTAAGTACGTCCGGGCCGTAAACCACACTTAAGTGGTCTCGTTTTGACAACATCGCCAAGGCCTCGAAGACCGAAATCCGGACAAAGCGAGCACAGACAGACAGCGACGAAACGGACCGTTAACACACGTTCCGGAGAGCGACGACCGATATCCGGACGCCTGGCTTGCGTAATGAACTTGACGAAACGTTGAAGAAGGGCCCGGCCCCCCGCACCAGTGTGCGGGGGGCCGGGCCCTGAATGTGAGCTTCCGCTCAGCGCGTCGCCGAGGGGCGGCCGCGCGTCGCGTGTCAGCCGTTCTTCGCGCGCGAGGCGGAGCGGCCGCGCTCCTTCTGGTCCAGGACGACCTTGCGGATACGCACGGCCTCCGGGGTCACCTCGACGCACTCGTCGTCGCGGCAGAACTCCAGGGACTGCTCAAGGGAGAGCTTGCGCGGCGGGACGATCGCCTCGAAGGAGTCGGCCGAGGAGGAGCGCATGTTGGTGAGCTTCTTCTCCTTGGTGATGTTCACGTCCATGTCGTCGGAGCGCGAGTTCTCGCCGACGATCATGCCCTCGTACACCTCGGTGCCGGGGTCGGTGAACAGGACACCGCGCTCCTGGAGGTTGGTCATCGCGAAGGCGGTGACCGCGCCGGCGCGGTCGGCGACCAGCGAACCGTTGTTACGGGTCGTCAGCGTGCCGAACCACGGCTCGTGACCCTCGTGGATCGAGTGGGCGATGCCCGTACCGCGGGTGTTGGTCAGGAACTCGGTACGGAAGCCGATGAGGCCACGGGACGGAACGACGAACTCCATGCGGACCCAGCCGGAGCCGTGGTTCGACATGTTGTCCATGCGGCCCTTGCGGATGCCCATGAGCTGCGTGACCGCGCCCATGTGCTCCTCGGGCACGTCGACCGTGAGGCGCTCGACGGGCTCGTGGATCTTGCCGTCGACCTCCTTCGTGACGACCTGCGGCTTGCCGATGGTCAGCTCGAAGCCCTCGCGGCGCATCTGCTCGACCAGGATGGCGAGCGCGAGCTCACCACGGCCCTGGACCTCCCAGGCGTCGGGACGCTCGGTGTCGAGGACGCGGAGCGAGACGTTGCCGACGAGCTCGCGGTCCAGGCGGTCCTTGACCTGGCGGGCGGTGACCTTGCGGTCCTTGACCGCGGACTTCGCGTCCGCGCCCTTGCCCGTGCCACCGCGGCCGACGAGCGGCGAGGTGTTCGTGCCGATGGTCATGGAGATGGCCGGCTGGTCGACCGTGATCAGCGGCAGCGCGATCGGGTTCTCCGGGTCGGCCAGGGTCTCGCCGATCATGATGTCGGGGATACCGGCGACGGCGCAGATGTCACCGGGGCCGGCGACCTCGGCCGGCTTGCGGGTGAGCGCCTCGGTCATCATCAGCTCGGTGATGCGGACGTTGGAGATCGAGCCGTCCCGCTTGATCCACGCGACCGTCTGGCCCTTGCGCAGCTCGCCCTGCTCGACACGGAGCAGCGCGATACGGCCGAGGAAGTTGTCGGCGTCGAGGTTGGTGACGTGGGCCTGCAGCGGCGCGTCCTCGTCGTAGGCCGGGGCCGGGACGTGCTCGAGGATGGTGGAGAAGAACGGCTCCAGGCTGTCGCTGTCGGCCGGGACGGTGCCGTCCTCCGGCTTGGTCAGCGAGGCGATGCCGTCACGGCCGCAGGCGTAGACGATCGGGAACTCGATCTGGTCCTCGTCCGCGTCCAGGTCGAGGAAGAGGTCGTAGGTCTCGTTGACGACCTCGTCGATCCGGGAGTCCGGACGGTCGGTCTTGTTGATGCAGAGGATGACGGGCATCCGGGCCTGGAGGGCCTTGCGGAGCACGAAGCGGGTCTGCGGCAGCGGACCCTCGGAGGCGTCCACCAGCAGGACGACCGCGTCGACCATCGACAGACCGCGCTCGACCTCGCCACCGAAGTCGGCGTGGCCGGGGGTGTCGATGATGTTGATCGTGATCGGGGCCCCGCCGTCCTTGGGGTGATACTTCACCGCCGTGTTCTTGGCGAGGATCGTGATGCCCTTCTCACGCTCCAGGTCGTTCGAGTCCATCATGCGGTCGTCGAGCTGCTGGTGGGCGGCGAAGGCACCGGCCTGCTTGAGCATGGCGTCGACGATGGTCGTCTTGCCATGGTCGACGTGGGCGACGATGGCGACGTTACGGATGTCGTGGCGCGTGGGCATGGGTGCTTGCGCTTCTCTCGGATCGTGGGATGCGGCGTCAGTTCCTCTTACGCCCGCCGGGCGGACGCGCCACGGCTATGTCCTATGGTACGGGGCTGCCGTGCAAGGGGCTTCCCCGGATGGATCCGAGAGGGTCTACTGGGAGGTTTCAGGGTGTGGGGAAGGTCATGCGGCCGGGTCAAGGGGCCGACGTGATCCTGCCCGCCGGCGGGGCCGGCGGGCAAGGAAATTGAGCTGGTTCTGAGCTTGCGACTTGGAGTTTCGGCTACTTTCGGGTAATGGGCTACCTTCTGGCGTTCTTCTGGGCGCCCCCGGCGGGCTCGGGCTTCTTGTAGCCGATGTCCTGGTAGCGCGGGGCGGCGAAGCCCCAGGCGCCGGCGTTCACCACGTCGGCCTTGGCGGCCACCAGCTGGGGGCGCTGGTAGAGGGGGATGGATCCGGCCGCGGCCCAGATCCGGGCGTCGGCCTGGCGGACCAGGTCGCGGGACTCCTCCTCGTCGAGGGTGGCCACCGCCTCGTCGAAGAGCTGGTCGATCCGGTCGGTGCCGACCCGGGCGTAGTTCTGCTCGACCAGGAGCGAGCCGTCGGAGGCCGGCTCGGGCTTGGCGTAGATCGGCCGGGCGTCGGTCGCCGGGTAGGCGGTGGCTGGCCAGGAGTAGAGGGCCAGGTCGTAGTCGCCGGAGGCGACGTGGTCCTTGAAGAAGCTCTCGTCGGAGACCTTGGTGACCTCGGTACGGATGCCGACGGCGTCGAGCATCCGGACGATCCTGTCGCCGACCGCCCTCAGCGACTCGGAGCCCGGCCCCGAGGGCAGGACGAAGCGGAGGCTGAGCGCCTTGCCGTCCTTGCCGAGCCCCTGCGCGGCCGCCGCGTCCGCGGCGGCGGGGGCGGGGGCGGCGGTGCCCCGGGGGGCGTAGGCGCCGGCCACACCCTTGGCCTCGGCGCCGGAACCGGCGTTGGGCTCGGTCTTGGTCTCGGCCTTGGGCTCGGTCCTGGGCTCCGCCCTGCCGACCGCGGTGCCGGTGTCCAGGGCCGCCGCCTGGCGGAGCAGGGCCGCGCCCTGGAAGGCGGCGACGGGGGCCGGGGCGAGGATGTTGGTGCCGTTCTCGGGGCCGCCGGCACCGATCAGGGGTGCGGCCGGGCGGTCGCCGGGCTTGTCGTCGCCGACGATGTAGAGGCCGTCGTCGGAGGCGGCGTCGGCCTCCTCCTTGTCGGCGGCCTTCTCGTCGGCGCCGTCCTTGGCGGCCTTCTCCTGTGCCTTCTTCGTCCCGGCGTCCTTGGCGGCCTTCTTCTCCGCCTCGCTGCCCGCCTTCGTCCCGGCCGCCGGCTTCTTCAGCGCCCCGCCCGGCACCCAGCCCGCGTCGGCGAGGAGCGCCCTGGCCTCCGTGGTGTCCTGGCCGCCGAGCGCGTCGCTGCTGTCGGCGTAGGCGGCCTGCCCGGCGAGGGCCAGGTGGCTGCCGGGAGGCTTGGCCGGCAGGCCGAGCGGCTTGAGCACGGTCTCGGCGAGCTCCTGGCGGTTGATCGCGCGGGCCACCGCCCGGCGTACCCGCTCGTCGGCGAGCGGGCCGGACTCCCCGTTGAGCGACAGCTGGGTGTACGCGGGCTCCAGGGACTTGCGGACGACGAAGCGGGCCAGCGCGCTCTGCTCCATCACGTACCGGGCGACCGCCTGCTGGTTCTGCCGGCGTGCGGCCATGACCTCGGCGGCCTTGCCTTCGTCGGAGCCGTACGCGAGGGCCCAGGACTTCAGGGCGGAGGCGGGGGTGATCCCGGCGCCGGGGCCGTGGGCGAGGGCCTGCGCCCCGCTCCGGCCGGCCCGGGCGTCCCGTACCGCGAGCGCGATGCGGTCGGCGGTGGACCGGTCGATCTCGGCCAGATCGAGCGTGCCGGCGGCGAGCGCGGTGGCCCGTTCGGTGCGGGGGACGGCCTTGAGGATCAGGCTGTCGAGCTTGGCGGTCTGGCCCCACCAGCGCGGGTTGCGGGTGAGGGTGATGTCGCCGGTCTTGCGGTCGATGGTCTTCAGGAGGAACGGTCCTGCGGTGGCCTTCAGGCCGGCGCGCGCCCCGTCGTTGAAGGCGTTGGGGCTGCCCATCACGTCCTTCGGGTAGAGCGGGCTGAAGAGCGAGCGCCAGTCGGCGTACGGCTTGCCGAAGGTGACCCGGACCTCCAGGTCGTTCTTGCCGCGCTCGATCTTCTCGATCCGCTCGTAGCCGGAGTTGCGGGCGGTCCAGTACGCGGTGTCCCGGCCGCTCAGCGCCCGCCACTGGGCGACGAAGTCCGCCGCGCCGATCTCGCGGCCGTCGCTCCAGACGGCCTGCTGGTTGAGCTTGTAGAGGACGACCTGCTTGGGCTCGGTCTCGACGACCTGGGCGGATTCCAGGTAGTCCGGGTTGAGCTGCGGCCGGCCACGGCCGTCGAGGGTGTAGAGGGTGGGGAGGACCGCCCCGGCGATCCGGGCGGTGGCGCCGTCGGCGTCGGCCTGGAAGACGTTGAGCGTGGTGGGCAGCGCGTCGACGGCCCAGCGCAGGGTCCCTCCGTCGGCGACCCGGTCGCGTGCGGTCGGCGCGTTGTCCTGGGCGGCGGTGGGCGGCTCGTCGCCGCTGTCGCCGGAGCTGCATCCGGCCAGTACGGACAGGGTGAGCACCGCGCTGCCGAGCGTGGCGACGGAGCGGAGCGTGCGGGAGCGGGGGCTCCTGGAGCATGTCCTCCCGCGAGGGGCGCCGACCTGGGACATGACTTGTACCCCTTCGTCCAGTTTCCTGCCATTTGGAGATGATCACACCTATTGCTCATACACTGAAAAGGACGGAGCGGATCCGGTGACGGCGACACGGCGGCACGACCGGGAAACCCCACCCGTGCGGCCCAATCGCCGGGCGTCGGGGCGCTCCGGACGAGTGGAATCACGTGCACACGGCTTCACAAGCGGGATGTGACGCGCCACACTCTCAGGCGCGTGCTCGCCAACCACCCGCACTCCCGGAAGTGAGGGCAACCATGTCCGTTCAGGACGATCTGGCGGCCGTCAAGCGCTGCCTGGAAGACCTGGTCCGCACGGTCGGACAGCTGGAACGCAGCATCACGGCCGAGCGCGGCGCAGCCCAGGCACCACCCGCGGGCCGCCCCGAGAACCTCGTGACCATCCCCGACACCCCGTACGACAGCGGGCTGTGGACGGACTCCGACGACGAGGGCCTGGGAGCACGCGACCGCCACGCGCCGTAGAGCCGAGGAGGCCCTGTTGGCTACAGGTACCGAACCCCCCGGAACGGCGACGGGGGTGCGCTCCCCGGGGCGCGCCTCCGTCGCCGCCCGTCATCTGCGCACGGACCGCTGGTGGCTGGCTCCCGCCGTCACCGCGGCCGGACTGCTCGCCTTCGTCGCGTACTCGACCTGGCGGGCCTTCGCGAACGCCGACTACTACGCCGCCCCCTATGTGTCGCCGTTCTACTCGCCGTGCCTGGCGGAGAACTGCGTCCCCATGCGCGGCGGCCCCAACTGGGAGATCTTCGGCAGCTGGTGGGGCCTCTCGCCCGCGCTGCTGATCCTGATCTTCCCGCTCGGATTCCGGCTGACCTGCTACTACTACCGCAAGGCGTACTACCGGGGCTTCTGGGCCTCTCCCCCGGCCTGCGCGGTCGCCGAACCCCACCGCGCGTACAGCGGCGAGACCCGCTTCCCGCTGATCCTGCAGAACGTCCACCGGTACTTCTTCTACCTGGCCGTGCCCGTCGCCGCCGTCCTCACGTACGACACCGCGCTGACCTTCCGCGACTCCTCCTACGCCTGGGGGCACGCGGGGCTCGGGACGGTGATCTTCCTCCTCAACATCGTCCTCATCTGGGCGTACACCCTCTCCTGCCACTCCTGCCGGCACGTCGTCGGCGGCCGGCTGCGGCACTTCTCGAAGCACCCCGTCCGCTACCGGCTGTGGACCTGGGTGGGGCGGCTGAACCGCCGTCACATGCAGCTCGCCTGGGCGTCGCTGATCAGCGTCGCCGTCTGCGACCTGTACGTGTACCTCCTGGCCACCGGCGCCTTCGACGACCCGAGGTTGTTCTGAGATGACTCCTGTGGAGCGACAGCAGTGGGACGTGATCGTGGTCGGCGCCGGCGGCGCCGGGCTGCGGGCGGCGATCGAGGCGCGGCGCAAGGGCGCCCGTACCGCCGTGATCTGCAAGTCCCTGTTCGGCAAGGCCCATACCGTGATGGCCGAGGGCGGCATCGCCGCCTCCATGGCCAACGCCAATCCGCACGACACCTGGCAGGTCCACTTCCGCGACACCATGCGCGGCGGCAAGTTCCTCAACCAGTGGCGGATGGCCGAACTCCACGCCCAGGAGGCGCCCGACCGGGTGTGGGAGCTGGAGACCTGGGGCGCGCTCTTCGACCGTACGCCCGACGGGCGGATCTCCCAGCGCAACTTCGGCGGCCACGAGTACCCGCGGCTCGCGCACGTCGGCGACCGCACCGGCCTCGAACTGATCCGCACCCTCCAGCAGAAGATCGTCTCCCTCCAGCAGGAGGACTTCACGGAGACCGGGGACTACGAGAGCCGGCTGAAGGTCTTCCAGGAGTGCACCGTCACCCGTGTCCTGACGCACGGCCCGGGCGGCCGGGTCGGCGGCGTCTTCTGTTACGAGCGCGAGAGCGGCCGTTTCTTCGTCCTGGAGGCGCCCGCGGTGGTCCTCGCGACCGGCGGGATCGGCAAGTCCTTCAAGGTGACGTCCAACTCCTGGGAGTACACCGGCGACGGGCACGCGCTCGCCCTGCTCGCGGGGGCGCCGCTGGTCAACATGGAGTTCGTGCAGTTCCATCCGACCGGGATGGTCTGGCCGCCGTCGGTGAAGGGGATCCTCGTCACCGAGTCGGTGCGCGGCGACGGCGGGGTGCTCAGGAACTCCGAGGGCCGGCGCTTCATGTTCGACTACGTCCCCGAGGTCTTCAAGGAGAAGTACGCGCAGTCGGAGGAGGAGGGCGACCGCTGGTACGAGGACCCGGACAACAACCGCCGCCCGCCCGAGCTGCTGCCGCGCGACGAGGTCGCCCGGGCCATCAACGCCGAGGTCAAGGCGGGGCGCGGCTCCCCGCACGGCGGGGTCTTCCTCGACGTGTCGACCCGGATGCCGGCGGAGGTGATCCGGCGCCGGCTGCCGTCGATGTACCACCAGTTCAAGGAGCTGGCGGACGTCGACATCACGGCCGAGGCGATGGAGGTGGGTCCGACCTGCCACTACGTGATGGGCGGTGTCGCCGTCGAGTCGGAGACGGCCGCCACGGTCGGCGTGCCCGGCCTGTTCGCGGCCGGCGAGGTCGCGGGCGGCATGCACGGCTCCAACCGGCTCGGTGGCAACTCCCTGTCCGACCTCCTGGTGTTCGGGCGGCGGGCGGGACTGCACGCGGCGGAGTACGCGGCGGAGATCGGATCCAATATTTCGGATCCTGGATCCGGTCTCCTGGACGAGGAGGCGGTGGCGGCCGCGCAGGCGGAGGCCCTGGCCCCGTTCGACGGCGGCGGGGAGAACCCGTACGCGCTCCACCAGGAGCTCCAGCAGACGATGAACGACCTCGTCGGGATCATCCGGCGGGAGAGCGAGATGGCCGAGGCGCTGGAGCGGATCGCGGAGCTGAGCGCGCGGGCGCAGCACATCGCCGTCGAGGGGCACCGGCAGTTCAACCCCGGCTGGCACCTCGCGCTCGACCTGCGGAACATGCTGCTCGTCAGCGAGTGCGTGGCACGGGCGGCCCTGGAACGCACCGAGAGCCGGGGCGGGCACACCCGGGAGGACTATCCGGCGATGGACCGCGCCTGGCGGCCGGTGAACCTGCTGTGCCGGGCGGTGGACCGTCGTATCGCCCTGGAGCGGGTGCCCACCGAACCGATCAGGGCGGATCTGCTCGCGCTCTTCGAGAAGGAGGAGCTGGCCAAGTACCTGTCCGCAGAGGAGCTGGACGCATGAGTACGTACGACGCCCGCTTCCGGATCTGGCGGGGCGACACCGACGGCGGCGGCCTGGTCGACTACACGGTGGAGGTGCACGACGGCGAGGTCGTGCTCGACATCGTCCACCGCCTCCAGGCCACCCAGGCACCGGACCTGGCCGTGCGCTGGAACTGCAAGGCCGGCAAGTGCGGCTCCTGCTCGGCCGAGATCAACGGCCGGCCGCGACTGCTGTGCATGACCCGGATGTCGGTCTTCGGGCGGGACGAGACCGTCACGGTGACGCCCATGCGGGCCTTCCCCGTGGTGCGGGACCTGGTGACGGACGTGTCCTTCAACTATGCGAAGGCGCGGGAGATCCCGGCCTTCGTCCCGCCGGCCGGGCTCGCGGCCGGCGAGTACCGGATGCGGCAGGAGGACGTCGACCGCTCGCAGGAGTTCCGCAAGTGCATCGAGTGCTTCCTGTGCCAGAACACCTGCCATGTGGTCCGCGACCACGAGGAGAACAAGGCCGTCTTCGCCGGACCGCGCTTCCTCATGCGGATCGCCGAGCTCGACATGCACCCGCTCGACGCGGCGGAGGAGACGGGCCTGGACCGCCGGCGCACCGCGCAGGACGAGCACGGGCTGGGCTACTGCAACATCACCAAGTGCTGCACGGAGGTGTGCCCGGAGGACATCAGGATCACGGACAACGCGCTGATCCCCATGAAGGAGCGGGTCGTGGACCGGAAGTTCGACCCGGTGGTGTGGCTGGGCGACAAGATCCGGCGAAGGGGGGCGTGAGCGGGTGGCGGCGGGCCCGCCGTCCCCGGGCTGACGGCGGTCAGCGCCAGCCCGCCCGGTAGGCCGCCCAGTCGCCCTCCTGCGCGGCGAAGTCGACGTACAGCGCGAGACCGAACCGCTCGCGGCCGGGGTCCGTGCGCCCGAGGCCGAGCCGGGCGCCGCGCACCGCGGCCGTGACGGTCTCGGCCGACTCGTGGTGGCCGAGGTCGTCCTCGTGGAAGAAGGGCAGCCCCATGAGGAGGTCCGTCCCTTCGGGGGTGACCTCCAGGGCGAGGCTGGTCTGCTGGGCGACGTAGCCGCCGTACATGCCCTCCAGCGGCATCCAGGTGTCGTACGACATGACGGCGATCTGGTCGACCCGGCGGGCGACCTGGCCGAAGAACTCCTGCGACCACCACTTCTCGCTGCTGCCGGTGAGCCCGCCCAGCACGGTGTGCGCGGCCGGGAGCGGGTCGATCTGGTGGGCGGCGACCGACAGGGGCGCCTTGCGGGCCCTCGTCAGCTCGCCGAGGTCGTCGAGGAGGGACAGGTAGTTCCGGTCGTCGGAGTGCAGCGGCTCCAGGTCGAAGTGGACGCCGTCGAAACCGGCGTCCAGGATCTGCCGGGCCGAGGTCACGACGGCCGCCCGGGAGCGCGCGTTCTCCAGACGCAGCCCGTCGGGGCCCTCGCCGGCGAGGACGTCGCCCAGCCAGGCGTGGACCCGTATGCCGGGCATGGTGCGGTGGACGGCGCCGACCAGCCAGGCCGCTCGGGGGTACCGGTCGGCGGGCAGGGTGCCGTCGTGCTCGAGCGGTCCGGCGTGGACGTACAGGTCGCGTATGCCCGTGTCCTTGATCCGGCGCGCGAACGCGGTCAGGTCGGCGTCCTTCTTCCGCCCGTCGACCCAGGCGTGGCCGAGCCAGATGGCGTCCTTGCCGCGGCTCTTGGTGCCGTCGCGCAGGTCGCCGGTGTAGTTCAGGCGCAGGGCGACGCCGCAGGCGAGCACCGGCACGACGAGCAGGAGGACGAGCCCCAGGGCGAACCAGCGCCCCTTGCGCCACAGGCCCTTCCAGCGTGCGTTCACCCATGCCCCCCGAGGTCGTCATCTCACCTGCGCCACCGTAGCGGCGGCTACTGACAGTGACGCCGGGCGGCCCGGAACGGTTTCCGTACGGACCGGCCCGGTCGCGCACCCCCAGGCCCGGACATAGCCTCCCTTGTGTGACGCGAACAGCCACCCGAGCCCTCCTCGCGACGCTGGTGGCGGCGTGGTGGCTGGTCGTGCCCGCCGTTCCCGGCGCACGGGCCGACGACCCCGTCTCGCTGTCCCGCGAGGGGCAGATCACCGACCGGGTGGGAGCGCTCGGCGACCGGCGCGGCGAGGTCGTCCAGGCCCTCGACCGGCTCTTCGACGAGCGGCGTGTGCAGCTCTTCGTCGTCTACGTACGGGACTTCTCCGGCCGCGGGGCGCAGAGCTGGGCCGACGCCACCGCCGAGCGCAACGGTCTGGGCAAGGACGACGTCCTGCTGGCCGTCGCCACGCACGACCGGCAGTACGGCTACTCCGCCGACCCCGACTCGCCGTTCACCCAGGCCCAGCTCGACGACGTGGCGCGGACCGCGATCGAACCGGCGCTGCGCGGGAACGACTGGGCGGGCGCGGCCATCGGCGCCGCGGACGGCTACGCAGCGGTGCTCGCCGGACAGCCCGTGCCCACCCCGGCGATCACCCCCGGCCCCGCCGACCCGGGCACCGGGTCGGGCGGTTCGAGCTCGGCGACCGACCTGCTCGTTCCCGTCGTCCTGGTCGGCGGCGCGGGGGCGCTGGCGGCGTACGCGTACACCAGGCGCCGCCGCAGGGCCGCCACGCGCACCACGCCCGGCGGCGGCCGGCGCTGGGGCGCGCCCGGGGAGCCGGCGCCGCCGTCGCTGGAGGAGCTGGACGGGAAGGCCCGGCAGGCCCTGGTCGCCACGGACGACGCCGTCCGCACCAGCAAGGAGGAACTGGGCTTCGCGAGCGCCCAGTTCGGCGACGAGGCGGCCCTGCCCTTCACGGAGGCGGTCCGGTACGCCGAGGGTGAGCTCACCGCCGCGTTCCGGCTGCGCCAGCAGCTCGACGACGCGTTCCCCGAGGACGACGCGACCCGCCGCTCCATGCTGGCGGAGATCCTCCAGCGCTGTGCCGACGTCAACGCGCGGCTGGACGCCGAGTCCGCGGACTTCGACCGGCTGCGGGCCCTGGAGCGCACGGCCCCGCAGGCGCTCGCCGCCGTCGAGTCGGCGTTCCGCGAGCAGTCCGGCCGGGTGGGTACGGCGGAGGCGGCCCTGACGGCGATGCGCGAGCGGTACACCGAGTCCGCCGCCGGCCCGGTCTCCGGCGACGTCGAACAGGCCAAGGACCGCCTCGTGTTCGCCACGGCCACCATCGAGCAGGCCCGGCAGCGCGTCGACGGCGGCGACAACGGCGCCGCCGCCGTGCACATCCGCGCCGCCGAGGGCGCCGTCGACCAGGCGGCCCGGCTGATCGAGGCCGTGGACCGGCGGGCCCGGGAGCTGGCGGAGGCGGTGGGCAGGCTGCCCGGCACGCTCTCCGAGACCGAGGCGGACCTGGCCGACGCGCGGGGACTGCTCGAGGGCACGCCGGAGGCGGTGTCGACGGCGGACCTGCGGGGCCGTATCGGCCGCGCCGAGTCGGTGCTGGCCGCCGTGCGGGCCGCGGTGGACTCCGGGCGCTACGACCCGATCGACGCGCTGCGCCGGGTCGAGGAGGCGGACACGGCGCTCGACGAGGCGCTGGAGGGTGCGCGGGAGCGCGAGTCGGGCACCCGGCGGGCCCGTGCGCTGCTCGACCAGTCGATGCTGACGGCCCGTTCCGCGATCGGCGCGGCCACCGATTACGTCACGACGCACCGGGCCGCGGTCGGGTCGGAGGCCCGCACCCGGCTGGCCGAGGCCCAGCGGCGCCTGGACCGGGCGCGCGAGCTCGCCGACGGGGACCCGCAGTCGGCGCTCGCGGAGGCGCAGCAGGCGGACGGGCTGGCCCGGCGGGCGCAGGACCTCGCCGAGCAGGACGTACGGAGGTACGGGAACCCGAACGGCCTGGGCGGTGTATCAGGAGTGGGAGGTGCCGGCGGAGGCGGGCTCGGTGGAGCCGTGCTCGGCGGCATCATCCTCGGCGGACTGTTCGGGGGAGGTCGTGGTGGGGGTGCGGGGCATGGTGGGGGTTTCGGGGGCGGAGGCTTCGGCGGCGGTCCCGGCAGCTTCGGCGGCGGGGGCACGCGCGGCCGGCTGGGCGGTGGCGGCCGTTTCTGACCCCGCGCCCCCGCTCGTCCCCTCACCCGTCACCCCTCTTGTGCGCAAGGAGACCGTCCATGAGCAAGCAGACCATTCTCGGCCGGGTCACCCAGCTGGCGAAGGCGAACATCAACGCCCTGCTGGACCAGGCGGAGGACCCGCAGAAGATGCTGGACCAGCTGATCCGCGACTACTCCGGCAACATCGCGGAGGCGGAGGAGGCGGTCGCGGCGACCATCGGCAACCTGCGGCTGATGGAGCAGGACCACCAGGAGGACGTGGACGCGGCGAGGGAGTGGGGCGAGAAGGCCCTTGCCGCGAGCCGCAAGGCGGACGGGCTGCGGGCGGGCGGGCAGAGCGCGGAGGCGGACCGCTTCGACAACCTGGCGAAGGTCGCCCTCGGCCGCCAGCTCCAGTCGGAGAAGGAGGCGCGCACGGCGGAGCCGACGATCGCCGCGCAGACCGAGGTGGTGGACAAGCTCAAGAGCGGCCTGGTCCAGATGAAGGCCAAGCTGGGCGAGCTGCAGGCCAAGCGGGACGAGCTGGTCGCGCGGGCGAAGTCGGCGCAGGCGCAGAACCGGATGATGGACGCGGTGAAGAGCATCGACGTCCTGGATCCGACGAGCGAGCTGAGCCGCTTCGAGGACAAGGTGCGCCGGGAGGAGGCCAGGGCCCTGGGCAAGCAGGAGCTGGCCGCCTCCTCCCTGGACGCCCAGTTCGAGCAGCTGGACGCGATGGGCGACGAGGCCGAGATCGCGGCCCGGCTGGCCGCGCTGAAGGGCTGAGCCGGTCTCACGGGCCTGGTGCGGGTCCTGACGGGCGTGGCGCGGGTCCCGGCGGGCCTGGTGCGGGCTCTGACGGGCCTGGTGCGGGTTCAGAACATGCTGAGCAGCTGGTCGACCGTCGGTTCGGCGAGGCCGTCGCCGTCCGGCAGCGGGAGTTCGAACCAGACGGTCTTGCCGCGCGGGGTGCGGCGCGAGCCCCAGGCGGCGCTGAGCAGCCCGACGAGTTGCAGCCCGCGGCCGCCCTCGTCGGTGTCACGGGCCCGGCGGCGGCGGGGCTGGACCAGGCCCGCGTCCCACACCTCGCAGACCAGGGTGCGGTCGCGCAGCAGCCGGAGCCGGATCTCCCCCTCCCCGTACCGCAGGGCGTTGGTGACGAGCTCGCTGACGAGCAGTTCGACGGTGTCCACGAGGGGTTCGAGCTCCCAGGCGGTGAGCTGGGCGCGGGCCAGCTCGCGGGCCCGGCCGACCGAGCGGGGCTCCCTGGGCAGCTGCCAGTCGCCGACGGCCTCGCTGGGCAGGCCCTGGATCCTGGCCATGAGCAGCGCGATGTCGTCCTCGCCGTGCCGGGTGTCGAGGGTGGTCAGGACGTGGTCGCACACGTCTTCCAGGGGCCGGCCGGGGTCGGTGAGCGCGGTGCGGAAGGCGCTCAGGCCCTCGTCGAGCGGATGGTCGCGCGACTCGACGAGCCCGTCCGTGTAGAGGGCGAGCAGCGCGCCTTCGGACAGTTCGACCTCGACCTCCTCGAAGGGTTCGCCGCCGACGCCCAGTGGCATCCCGGGCGGTACGTCGAGGAGCAGGGCCTCCTCGCCGGGTTCGACGAGCACGGGCGGCAGGTGGCCGGCGTTGGCGAAGGTGCAGCGGCGGGTGACCGGGTCGTAGACCGCGTAGACGCAGGTGGCGAGGTAGACCTCGGAGAGTTCTGGGCCGCGGGCCTTGTGGGCGCGGGCGGACTGCTGGGCGCCCGCGGGGGCGCCGAGGCCGCGGGCGATCTCGTCGAGGTGGGAGAGGACCTCGGCGGGTTCGAGGTCGAGCTGGGCGAGGGTGCGCACGGCGGTGCGCAGTTCCCCCATGGCGACGGCGGCGCGCAGCCCGCGGCCCATGACGTCGCCGATGACCAGGGCGGTGCGGTGGCCCGGGAGTTCGATGACGTCGAACCAGTCGCCGCCGACCTCGGTGGCGGCGGTGCCGGGCAGGTAGCGGCAGGCGATGTCGAGGCCGGACGCTTCGGGGTCGCCGGGCGGCAGGAGGCTGCGCTGGAGGATGAGGGCCCGCTCGTGCTCGCGGCGGTAGAGCCGGGCGTTGTCGATGCACACGGCGGCGCGGGCGGCCAGCTCGACGGCGAGGGCCCGGTCGCGTTCGCCGAAGGGTTCGCTGCCCTTGGTGCGGGAGAACTGGACGAGTCCGACGACGGTGTCGTGGGCGACCATCGGGACGACCAGGGTGGACTGGACGAGGCCGCCTTCCACACCGGGCACGCTGCGGATCCGGCCGGTGCGCAGGGCTCCGGCGCAGGGCGAGTTGAACGGGTAGCGGTGGACGGAGCCGACCTCGATGCGGCCGGTGTCGCAACAGATGTCGTCGCCGTCCCCTGCGGTCGCGGCCCCGGCGGTCCCGCCGGCGGTCCCGGTGGCCCCCGTGGCCGCGCCGGTGCCGGCGTCGGCCGGCTCTCCGGTCCGTGGCTTCGCGACGCGGACGGGGGTGTCGGAGACGGCGCTGGCGACGGCGACCCGGCGCAGTTCGGCGCTGCCCGCCCCGTAGCCGACGTCGTGGGAGCTGCCCCAGCGTCCGGGCGGGGCCTCGTCCCCGGTGAGCAGTCCCTGGTAGAGGTCGACGGCGGCGAGGTCGCAGAAGCCGGGGACGGCGACGTCGAGCAGTTCGCGGGCGGTGGCCTCCAGGTCGAGGGAGTTGCCTATGCGGGCGCCGGCCTCGTTGAGGAGGGCGAGGTTGCGGCGGGCGCTGGCGGCCTCGCGGGCCGCGTTGTGGCGGCGGGTCACGTCGATGCCGAGGCCGGCGACGCCGACGGGGCGGCCGGTGCCGCTGTGCACGCGGTAGAGGTTGACCGACCAGTGGCGCCGGTCGGTGGAGCCGGGTGCGGCGCCGACGATCTGGAGGTCGGCGACGGACTCTCCGGTCTCCAGGACCTTCTTGAGCGCGGCGGTCATCCGCTCGGCCTCGGGCCGGGCCAGGTAGTCGTGGACGGTGCGGCCCCGGTGGTCGTCGGCGGAGCCGCCGAAGACGGTGGCGAAGCGGCGGTTGGCCCGCTTGACCGTGAGGTCGGTGCCGAACAGGAGAAACCCGAAGGGGGATTGGCCGAAAATGGCCTGCGAGGCGGCGAGGTCGGTCTCGATCCGGCGCAGGGCCCGCACGTCCACGACGATGCAGAGCGCCGCCCGTTGCCCGCTCTGGGTCTCGCTGGGCATGACGTACATCTCGGCGATGCCGTGCCGGTGCTCCTCGCCCGGGATGCGGAACGGGACCAGGCCCGTCCACTCCTTGCCGTCGAGGATCTCCCTGACCCTGCGGTGACCGCGCTCACGCAGGTCGGCGGGCATGAAGGCCTCGACCGGGTCCTTGCCCCTGGCCTGCTCGGCGGTCACGCCGAAGAGCTCCACGGCCCGCCGGCTCCACTGGTCGACCAGCCCGTCGGGGCCTATCGAGAAGGAGGCGACCCGGATGTAGTCATAGATCGACCCGGGCGGGCTGCTCTGCCACACGACACCGCTCGCCGTCTCAGGTATCTCGCTCACGCGACCGTCCCCTCCAGCTCACCGCACCGGACCGGCCATGACGGCAGTATTCAGCACCATGGCCCCCGTCGGCACGACGTTCACGATCACAGGGTGGTCTCGTTCGTTTCCGGCCGAGTCCCGCTGATCGTCGTCCCACCCTCTTTACTCACCAGGCAGGGCCAGCTCGAACCACACGGTTTTCCCGGTACTCCCCGCGCGGGTGCCCCAGCGCCGTGCGGTTCCGGCCACCAGCTGCAGGCCGCGGCCGCCCTCGTCATCGGGTCCCGCGAGGCGCTCGGTGGGCCGATCCGGAAGCGGATCGGAGACCTCGACGAGGAGCGCGGGGCCGTGCCCGGGCCCGGTTCCGTCGGGGCTGAGGCGGGCCAGGCGGACGCCGATGGGTCCGGAGGCGTAGCGCAGGGAATTGGTCACCAGCTCGCTGACCAGCAGGACCGTGACATCGCCGATCACCGCGTCGAGCTGCCAGGCTCTCAAGGTGTCCCGCACCGCGTGACGGGCCGTGCGCACGGCATTGGCCTCCGCCGGGAAGTGCCACTCGGCACAGTCGCCTTCGGTGTCGATCACGTGACCCACGTCCTATTTCGGGGGGTTAATCAGGACATACCCGATATTCGGAGTGGGATATCGCGCCGGGCGCAGCAGTGGGCGCACGGTGGCACGAACGGCGTACGGAGCGGCCGCGCACGCCGTCCGCCGGGGCAGGGACCGAGTCAGGGCAGGAGGCGTCCGGCTTCGGCGACGGCGGGCCTGTCCTGGTCGAGCCAGTCGACGGAGTCCAGTTCATGGCGGGTCAGCCAGCGCAGCTCGTCGTGGTCCTCCAGCGGCTCGGGCTCGCCGGAGAGCAGCCGCGCGGTCCACACCTGGAGGACGTAGCCGGGCTTCAGCGGCCATTCGCCGGGGATGCGCTCACCTGGCTCGGTCTCGACACCGAGCTCCTCGCGCAACTCCCTGACCAGGGCCTCCTCGGGGCGCTCGCCCGGCTCCAGCTTGCCGCCGGGCAGCTCCCAGCGGCCGGCGAGTTCAGCGGGGGCGCTGCGGCGGGCGGCGAGCAGCCGCCCGCGGTCGTAGAGGGCCCCGGCAACGACGACGACAGGAGCGGAGGCAGGAGCGGGTACCGGGGCGGAGGCGGGACGATCGGTCATGGGGCGGAGCGTAACCCGGGCGGCTGCGGCGACGGCGGCCGCCCGGGCAGTGGATCAGAGGGCGGGCGAGCCGATGCGCTCGACCCAGTAGAGCTGCTTGTGCCCGCGGGCGTCGAGGCTGTCGGCGACCTTCTGGGCTTCGCTCTCGGTCGCGTACTGACCGACGCGGTAGCGGTTGCCGTTGTCGTCCTGCCGTATGACCAGCCAGGGAAGGACGGGGCCGCTGTCGCTCACGAGGCTTCTCCCTCCGCCGGTCCGGCCGCTTCTAACGATCTCCAGGAAACCGCAATACGCATATGCCCGAGCTTACGCCTGACCTTTACACAGCGGATACGTGTTTTCACAAAGAGATATGTATCTGGCCAGTAACAAGCGAAGGGAGGCCGGTGGCCATGCCACCGGCCTCCCTTGAAGACGGCCGGAACCGAGCCGAGGTTGCCTGCCCCGCCTAGGTCATCGCACCCTCACCGCACCGGCAGGTGGTAGGCGATCCGGTAGCGGTCGGCCGGGACGACGACGTCGGCGGTCTCGACCGCGCGCCCCGAGGCGTAGTACGTCCGCTCGATCACCATCACCACATGGCCGGGCACCCCGCCGAGGGTCAGCAGCTCCTCCGCGAGTCCGGGCCGGGCGCCGACCTCCTCCGCCACGTTGTCCACGACCACGTCGATGGCTCCCATCCGCTCGACGACCCCACAGCCGCCCAGCGGGCCCTCCTCGGGCAGCATGACCGGCGTCCGGCCGGTGACGGCGAGCGGCTCCCAGGAGGTGGAGAGCATCATCGGCTCGCCCGCGTCCCGGTACACGTACCGCGTGCGCATCACCCGCTCCCCCGGCTCGATGCCGAGCCGGGCGGCGACCTCGGCGCTCGCCTGCTCCTGCTCGCTGGCCGACTCCCAGGTGCCGCGCATCCCTTCGGCCGCCTGCTCCTGGCGGAAGGGGGTGGCGCCGGCGGCCGGCCGGTAGCCGGAGCGGGCGATGCGGCGCGGCACGGGGCGCTCCCGCACATAGGTCCCCGAGCCCGAGCGCCCCTCGACCAGACCCTCCGCCATGAGGACCTTGCGCGCCTCCAGTGCGACCGTGTCCGAGACCCCGTACTCCTCACGGATGCGCGCCTGCGAGGGAAGCCGGGTGTGCGGCGGAAGCGAGCCGTTGGCGATCTTCTCCCGGAGATCGCTCGCCACACGCAGATAGGCGGGCTGCTCACCGAACGTCACTGGACACTCCCCTCAGGTTGACTGTCAGCTACAGAGTGACAACCGAGGGTGCACACTCGCAAGCATGGGCCAAAGTTTCACCCGAAGTGATGATTCAGCTTTACGCAGGCTCTTACCCCGGGTATAGCCACCGAACTCCCGTCGGAATCCTTGACCTTAATGGTCCAGACCAATACGTTCCTGTGCGCACAGCTCCCTTCCGGCACCCGCACAGGAACGAGCCCCATGCGTCGCAGAACCCTTTCCCGGCTGTCCGTCGCCGCGGTCTCCCTCGGACTCCTCGCCACCCTCGCCCCCTCGGCGGGCGCGGCCCCCGACCACGGCGACCGCCCCGGGCAGACCGGCCGCTCCGCGTACAAGCGCGTCGGCTACTTCACCCAATGGGGCGTCTACGGACGGAACTTCCAGGTCAAGGACCTGGACACGAGCGGCACCGCGGCCAAGCTGAGCCACGTCAACTACGCCTTCGGCAACGTGAGCGCGGACGGCAAGTGCTTCACCGGCAACATCCCCGGTGAGGCCGACGCCTGGGCCGACTACGTACGCCCGCTCGACGCCGCCGGCTCCGTCGACGGCGTCGCCGACACCGCGGACCAGCCGCTGGCCGGCAACTTCAACCAGCTGCGCGAGCTCAAGGCCAAGCACCCCGGCCTCAAGGTGATGATCTCGCTGGGCGGCTGGGGCTGGTCCACCCACTTCTCGGACGCGGCCCGGACCCCCGCCTCCCGCAAGGCCCTGGTCGCCTCCTGCATCGACCTCTACATCAAGGGCGACCTGCCCTCCGACGGCGCCCGTGGCGGCGCGGGAGCCGCCGCGGGTCTCTTCGACGGCATCGACATCGACTGGGAGTGGCCCGGCTCCGCGGGTGACACCGACACCGTCCACCGCCCCGAGGACAAGCAGAACTTCACCGCGCTCGTGCGGGAGTTCCGCACCCAGCTCGACGCGTACGCGAAGACCGAACGGAAGCGGAGGCACTACGAGCTGTCCGCGTTCGTGCCGACCGCGCCCGCCAAGATCGACGCCGGATTCGAGGTCCGGAAGATCATGCGCGACCTCGACTTCGTCAACCTCCAGGGCTACGACTTCCACGGCAGCTGGGAGTCGACCACCGCCCAGCAGTCCGCGCTCTTCGCCCCCAGGGGCGACTTCAGCGTCGACCAGACCGTCGACGACTGGCTGCGACGCGGCGCGCCCGCCCGCAAGCTGGTGGTCGGCATGCCGTTCTACGGACAGGGCTGGACCGGCGTCACGGGCGGCGGCACCGGCCTCGGCCGGCCCGCGACCGGCCCGGCGGCCGGCACGTGGGGCGCCGGATCCGAGGACTACGAGGCGCTGAGGAAGCTGGCCGACTCGGGGGCGTTCACCGTGCACCGGGACCGCCGGGGCGGCCATGCCTGGCTGTTCGACGGCACGACCCTGTGGACCTACGACGACCCGCGGGTGCTGCGCACCAAGTCGGCGTACGTACGGGCCAGGGGGCTCGGCGGCGCGATGTTCTGGTCGCTCGACGGGGACACCCCGGACGGCGAACTGATCACCGCGGTGAACGGCGTCCTGGGCGGCGAGCGCCACTGACGGCGACGGCCACTGACGCGACGGCCACTGACGGCGAGCGCAGCTGACGGCAACCCGCACTGACGGCACACACCGACGACGAAGGGGCCGGCTCTCAGGACGAGACCCGGCCCCTTCGACGTACACCCGCCCGTCAGACCTTCTGGCTCCCGCCGGCGAGCGAGCCCGTGAGCCCGAGGGCGGAGCGGGACGGTGCCTCGATGTCCGCCGACAGCTCGTCGTACGCCTCGTCGTACAGCTCCCAGAAGGCGTCCTCGTCCTTCGCAGTGGCCAGCTTCTGCCACTTGGGCGCGACCGCGTCCAGCTTCTTCACCAGCGCGGCGACCGGTGCGCTCGCCGCCCCGGGCCAGGTGTGCCCGCGCAGCGCGCCGCCGGCCTTGGTGACGGACTGGTGGACCTTCAGCGCCCAGGCCTTGTTGCCGTCCAGGTCGACGTCCGGGTCCTCCTCGGGCTCCGCCACCATGGCGTCGTCGATCGGGTTGACCTGCTGGAGGAAGAAGAGCTGGTCGGCGGTGAGCGTGGTCGCGTCACTGCGCAGGGAGCCGGAGAACGGCCCCTTGTCCGTGGCGTACGCGCAGGTCACCGTGCGGTCCCCGGTGCGCCAGCTCTGGCTGCTGGGGAGGTAGTAGTACGTCCAGACGTTCTCCGGGACCGCCCAGGTGTCCAGGGCGTAGGCGTCGTTGATCTGCCGGCAGCGCTCTTCGGCGAGGTCGTCGAGGGGGTCCTCGCCGGGCCACTTGGTGAAGCCGGTGACCTTGAAGCTTCCGGTGACCTCGCCCTCGTGCGGCTTCTCGCAGTCCACGATGTCGACGTCGTCGGTGTACGACTCCATCTTGCCGGGCACGTTGAAGCACTCGCCCTTGCGCAGCGAGAACGTGGACTTGGAAGCGGCGGCCTCGTCCATGCCCCGCTTGAAGTCCCGCCACGCGTCGGTGAGGCCGCCGGTCGCGAGTCCGAGCGTGATCAGCAGACAGCTGACCGTGGACAGGACGATGCCGGTGATGGCGAAGCCCTTGCCCTTCTGCTGCTTCTTGCGGATCTGCGGCAGCGCGATCAGACCGAAGACCAGACCGAGCGGCGGGAGACAGCAGACGATGCCGGCGACGAAGGAGGCGACGGCCATGCCGTTGGTGCCGGGCTGCGGCGCACCGTACGGGCCGGCGCCGCCGGGCCCCTGGGGGCCGTAGGGACCGTACGGTCCGGGCGGGGGCGAGGTGTACGGGCCGGGGGCGGCGTAGGGCCCGGGACCGGGGCCGCCGTACGGGCCGGGCACGGGCCCCTGGCCAGGCGCGGGCCACCCCTGCTGCGGCTGCTGCGGGGCCGGAGAGTCCTGAGGCGGCTGGGACGGGTCCACGAGTACGGTGCTCCTGTGGGGGCGCGAGGGGCTGCGAGCCGATTATCGAACGGGCGCGCGCATCGTACGACGGAATGGGCGGCCGCCGGATCGGCGACCGCCCCTTGTCCAAGGCCTCACTCACGCACCGCGGGCGTCAGAACTGCAGCGCCCAGGAGTCGATCTTTCCGGTGTCGATGTTCGCGTTGTCCGTGACGCGGAGCTTCCAGGTGCCGTTCGCGACCTCCGAGGAGGCGTTGACGGTGTACGTGGTGTTGATGTTGTCCGAGCTGCCGCCGGTGCCGAAGCCCTTCAGCGTGTAGGCCGATCCGTCGGGGGCGATCAGCTGGACCTGGAGGTCGCCGACGTAGGTGTGGACGATGTTCACCGGCACCTGGAGCGTGGCCGGGGCGTTGCCCGAGACGCCGCTGACGGTGACCGGGGACTCGACGGTCGCGTTGTCGTTGATCGCGTAGTCCGCGGTGTTCTCGAAGCGCGGGCCGGGCGGGGTGGTCGTACCGCCGCCGACGTACAGCAGCCGGTTCGGGGAGCCGGAGCCGGGGCTGCCGACGACGTTCGGGGTGGCGGCGCTGACGAGTGCCGTCGACACCTGCGCCGGGGTCGCCGTCGGGTTGGCGGCCAGGTAGAGGGCCGCGGCGCCCACGACGTGCGGGGTGGCCATCGACGTACCGGAGATGGTGTTGGTCGCGGTGTCGCTGCTGTTCCAGGACGAGGTGATGGAGGAGCCCGGCGCGAAGAGGTCGAGGATCGAGCCGTAGTTGGAGTAGCTGGCCTTGGCGTCGGTCGACGTGGTGGCGCCGACCGTGATGGCCTCGGCGACCCGGGCCGGCGAGTGGTTGGTGGCGTTGTCGGTCTCGTTGCCGGCGGCGACCCCGTACGTGACGCCTGAGGCGATCGAACGGCGGACCGCGTCGTCGAGGACGGTGTCCACGCCGCCGCCGAGGCTCATGTTGGCGACGGCCGGCTTGACGGCGTTCTGGGTCACCCAGTCGATGCCGGCGACGACCTGCTCGGTGGTGCCGGAGCCGGAGTTGTCGAGGACGCGGACGCCGACGATCTTCGCCTTCTTGGCGACGCCGTACGAGTTGCCCGCGACGGTGCCGGCGACGTGCGTGCCGTGGCCGTGGCCGTCCTGGGCGGTGTTGTCGTTGTCGATCGCGTCGTAGCCGTAGGAGGCGCGGCCGCCGAAGTCGCTGTGGGTGATGCGGACGCCGGTGTCGATGATGTACGCCGTGACGCCCTGGCCCGCGGTGTCCGGGTAGGTGTAGCTCTGGTTGAGCGGGAGGGCCTTCTGGTCGATCCGGTCGAGGCCCCAGGACGGCGGGGAGGGCTGCGTGCCGTCGATGTGGAAGACGCGGTTCTGGCTGACGGACTCGACGGCCGGGTCGGCGGCGAGCTTCTTGGCCTGCGCCTCGGAGAGTTCGACGGAGTAGCCGTTGAGGGCCGCGGTGTACGTGCGCTTGATCTTGGCGCCGAACTTCGTCGCGACGGCTCGTCCCTTCGCGGTCTCCGCCTGGGCGGCGGACTCGCGGAGGGTGACGATGTAGCTGTCGGCGACGGTCCCCTCCGCGCCGGCGTTCAGGATGACGCCTTCGGCGGTGGTCCCGGCGGCGGTGGCCGGGAGGGCGGAGAGGGAGCCGAGGGCGAGGGCTGCGACGGCTATGGCGCCGGCGGCGGCGAGTCTGCGCCGCGAGTCACGCATCACGGACATGTGAGGGGTCCTCCTCATAGGTGGTGCTCTGCTGTGGGGGTTGCATTGCACACTTCGGCAGGGGCATGACAAGACGGCACAGGGGTGCCCGTGACCGTTCCTCATGTCCGGCTGCCGAGCGAAAGATTGACGGATCCATAGGAATCCCACAAGGGCTAGGAGCGCCACGTAACACCCGTTTCACACACCTGACATGCTGGCGATCATGACGGCCTACGTGTGTCCCCGCTGCCAGGTTCACGCCCCCGCGACCGCCCTCACCTGGTGTTGTCCGGAGTGCCGCGGTCCCTGGGACCTCGAGTTCACCAGTGCGCCGGTGCCTCTCGCGTCCCTCGCGTCACGTGTGAATTCCCTGTGGCGTTACGAGGAGGCCCTGCCGCTGGCCACCGAGATCCCTCATGTGACCCTCGGCGAGGGCCGCACCCCACTCGTCCCACTCGTCCCGCTGAGCAGCTCCGGCACCGGAGCCGTTTCGGCCAAACTCGACTTCCTCATGCCGACCTTGTCCTTCAAGGACCGCGGCGCCGTGATGCTCGCCGAGCTGGCGCGCCGCCTGGAGCCGCGTTCCGTGATCGCCGACAGCAGCGGCAACGCGGGCACGGCGGTCGCCGCGTACTGCGCCCGGGCCGGGCTCGACTGCGCCGTGTACGTACCGGACGGGACCTCTCCCAAGAAGCTGGAGCAGATCCGCGCCCACGGCGCCCGTACGGTCGTCGTCCCCGGCGACCGCGAGGCCACCGCGCGGGCCGCCCGCGCCGCCGCCGACGAGCCGGGGGTCTTCTACGCCTCGCACGTCTACAACCCCCACTTCCTGCACGGCACGAAGACCTACGTGTACGAGCTCTGGGAGGAGCTCGGCGGCCGGCTCCCCGACACCCTCGTCCTGCCCGTCGGCAACGGCACCCTCCTCCTCGGCGCGGCCCTCGCCGTCGAGGAGCTGTACGGCCACGGGCTCGTCGACCACCGCCCCGCCCTGGTCGCCGTCCAGGCCGAGGCCGTCTCCCCGCTGGCCGCCGCCTTCCACGCGGGGGCGGACGAACTGCCCGCGCCCGCCGCCGCCCGCCCGACCCTCGCGGAGGGCATCGCCATCCCGAACCCGCCGCGGGCCGCACAGATCCTGCGCGCGGTACGCGCCTCCGGCGGGACCTTCCTGACCGTCACGGAGGACCGGATCCGCGCCGCCCAACTGGACCTGGCGCGCCGCGGCCTGTACGTCGAACCGACCGGCGTCGCCTGCTGGGCCGCCGTCCGCGCCGCGCCGGAACGGCCGGGCACCACCGTCGTACCGCTGTGCGGGGCGGGCGCGAAGACGGGCCTGGCACCGAGCGCGCCGTGAGCCTTCGGGCGGGCCACCGGGACAAGCCGCCGACGAGCCGCTGAGCGGTGGAAGCGGGGCGCCGGCCCGCCGGCCCGGGGCGTCATGTCGATCCGGTACAGACCGAACTCGCCGCCGGTGGAGGCGGTGGTGGCGAGGTAGTGGGCGCGCGTGCCGTTCGGGGAGACGACCTCCGGGGGCGTGCCGGCGGGCCGGAACGCGGCGCTGATCTCGCCCTTCTCACCGTGGTGGCGGGATTCGGGGTACGACATGGAGGCTCCGTCCGTCGGTCGTGGTCTGAGGCCTCCTGTCCGTACCCGATCGGGTTCGCCTCCGATCGGGTACGCGCGCACGTCCAGCCACTCCGCCCTAGAAGTCGTCGGCGCCGTTGCGGAGCTCGTGCGTCCAGTACCCGGTCTTCGCCGCCGCCTCGTCGACGGCGAGCCCGCCGGCCGGTGCCTTGACGACGACGCTGCCCTCGGCGGGGTCGTCGCCCGCGAAGAGGTTGACGTTGAAGGTCGTCACGACCTTGTTGTCCTCGTGCGCCCCACCGAGCGCGATCCGCACGTTCGCGTACGCGGGCGCGCCGGGCTCGAGGACGACGGGGGCGGCCGGCTTGCTCTTGGCGACGGCCGGGACGTCCTTGGCGGTCTGGATCGGGCCGAAGGCGATCAGCGGATACCCGTCGAGGCGGCAGATGCGGCCCGAGGTGTTCTTGGCGGTGAGCACGATGTGCTCGGTGGGCGTCTCGTCCGCCGCCTTCCGGGCGGTGATCTTCACGTCGCCGTAGCCGCAGGCGGCCGCCTTGGCCGAGGATCCCTTGCCGGTGGAGGCGGTCTTGGCGGCCTTGCCACCGGTGGCGCTGCCGGTGGTGGTGCCCGTCCCCCCGGCGGTGCCGCCGCCGGCGGTGGTCCCACCGGTCGTGGTCGTGGCCCCACCGGTCGTGGGGGCCGAGCTGCCGCCGGTGGTGGAGCCACCGTCGGCCGCCTGCGCCTGCGGGGCGGCGCTCCCCTCGTCCCTGGTCCCCCCGTCGCCGCCACAGGCGGTCATCCCCAGCGAGAGGACGGCGACGGCCGCGACGGCCAGGACGGTGCTCTTGCGCTTCGTACGCATGGTGGTTCTCCCCCGTATTTCGAGTCGGTCGGCCCCGAACTCGGTGCCGACTACACCTTCCCGCCCCACCCTGCCGTCCCGCTTGCGTACGGCTAACGCCCCGCTACCGTCGCCGAACCGCCCCCGGAGTCGAGGCACCCGCGAAGCCCCCACCAGGCCTCCGTTCCTCCGCTACTCCGCGACTCCGCTACTCCGCTACTCCACGAAGTAGGAGTCGTGGCGTACGAAGAACTCCGTGCGCTCCTCGTCGGTCGCGTCGGCCATCGCCGACAGCCCCTCGAAGTAGGCCTCGCGGGCCGCGCCCGGCGCGAAGATCATGAGCATCTCCGCGGGCGCGTCCGAGTCGTTGCGGAAGGCGTGCAGGCCGCCCTGCGGTACGTACAGGAAGTCGCCCTTCTTCGCGTCGACCCAGTCCTCGCCGTCGAACAGCCGGACCGTGCCGTCGAGCACGAAGAACGACTCCGAGATCGTCTTGTGGAAGTGCGTCTTCGGCCCGCCCGCCTTCGGGCTCATCTCCACCCGGTAGAGCCCGAACTCGCCCCGCGTGGACTCCTTGGTGGCCAGGTAGTGGATCGCGTCCCCGCCGGCCACGCCGAACTCGGGCGGGGTGTCCACGGTCCGGAAGACCGCACTGACCTCGCCCTCCTCACGGTGGTAGACCTGCTCCGGATACTCCGGGTACGACATCGGAATTCCCCCCTCGATCGACGGCACTGCCGGGAAGCACCGCTTCCTCGTTCGTGATCAACAGCGGGGGCGCCGGCATATTCCCCGGGAACAGGCGGGATTCGGTTCTCGCGAGCCTTCGCCCCGACCCCGCCCAACTCCGCGCCCACCTGCACGCACTGGCCGTCCTGGACGCGACGATCGGCGACGATCCGCAGTTCTGCCAGTACACCTTCGACACCGCCTGGGGCGTCACGACAGCACTCAGACGCTGAAGCGGCGGCCGCCTCTTCACCTGATTGCCCCTGCCATGTTGCCTCCCCTCCGCCCCAGCCATCGCATGGAGTGGGGAACACGAGCCCGCACGGGGCCACCGCATGGCAGGAAAGGGCGCTATGTACGTTCGCAGCATCTATGCAACGGGTGATCCGGCCGAGCTCGACGGTGTCGTCGAGGCGCTCCGGACCGACGGGCGCGCGCTGCTGTCGGCGCAGCCGGGCTTTCGCGGGATGGGGCTGTTCGCCGACCGCGAGCTCGGCAAGCTCCTGGTGGGATCGTGGTGGGAGGACGAGGCCTCCCGGCAGGCCAGTTACGAGAACCTGAGCAAGCGGCGGGCCGAGATGATGGCGCCCTTCGCGCGGACGGTGACGGTCGACAACTGGGAAGCGGCGGTCGCCCGGCGCGCAGAGGACCTCGGGCCGGGCGCGGGGTTCCGGCTGGTCCGCATGGACGTCGAGCCGGCCGACCTCGACCTGCTGGTGGACACGTTCCGCGACACCTCACTGCCCAAGGTCCAGAAGATCCCGGGAATGGCCGGCATCTCCCTGCTCATCGACCGCGACCGGGGCAGAGCCGCTGTCGGCGCGCTCTACACCGACCGCGACACATTCGTGGCATCCCGTGGCGCCGTCGCGGCGGTCCGCGGAGAGGCCACGGCGAAGGCCCGCGCGACCACGCGCAGCCTCGAGGAGTTCGAGGTGATCCTCGCCACGGCGGTCCCCCACGCCTGACCCCGTGCCGCCCCGGAGCAGCCGACGCCGAAGGGGCCGGCTCCCGGAGGAGCCGACCCCTTGCCGAGCCGTCGTGCGTGCGGACGTGCGGATCAGACGTCGTGGCGGATTGCCTGCGGGCCGACCCTGACCTGCGGCGGAGCCCCCTTCAGGGCTCTGCCCCGGGGTTTCCTCGTTGCCACCGGTTCTTACACGGCCTCCGGCCGCGCACGGCCGACTTCCGTGACGCTCAGCACGTTGATGAGCTTGTCGAGTTGCTTGGTCACCTGCTCCAGCGGTGTGTCGTCCGCGTCGACCACGAGGGTGACCCGGGAGAAGCCGTCCCCGTCGTCCGGTACGACGGCGAGGGAGTCGATGTTGAAGCCGCGCCGGCTGAAGAGGGCGGTGACCCGGGTGAGCGCGCTGGGCTTGTCCTCGACGAGGACCGACAAAGTGTGCTTGCTCATGAGTCGTCGCTCTCCCACCTCGGAGTCATGTCCCGGGCGATCTTGATGTCGTCGTTGCTGGTCCCGGCCGGGACCATGGGCCAGACCATGGCGTCCTCGTGGACCACGAAGTCGATGACCACCGGCACGTCGTTGATCTCCATCGCCTTGGCGATCGTGTCGTCCACGTCCTCGGGCCGTGTGCACCGCAGACTGACGCAGCCGTAGGCCTCCCCCAGCTTCACGAAGTCGGGGACGCGCTGGGCCGTCTGCAGATCGGAGTTGGAGTACCGCTGGCCGTAGAAGAGCGACTGCCACTGGCGGATCATGCCGAGGTTGCCGTTGTTGATGACCGCGACCTTGATCGGCACACCTTCGATCCTGCAGGTGGCCAGCTCCTGATTGGTCATCTGGAAGCAGCCGTCTCCGTCGATCGCCCAGACCACCGTGTCCGGCCGCCCCATCTTGGCGCCCATCGCGGCGGGCACGGCGAAACCCATCGTGCCCAGGCCGCCGGAGGTGATGAAGGCGCCGGGCTGCTCGAAGCCGATGAAATGGGACGCCCACATCTGGTGCTGGCCGACGCCGGCCACGTAGAGGGCGTCCGGCCCGACGATGGAGCTGAGCCTTTCCAGGACATACTGCGGAGCCAGCGAGCCGTCCGCGAAGTCCTCGTACCCCAGCGGGTAGGTCTGCTTCAGCCTGTCGAGCAGCGCACGCCACTTGGCGTAGTCACCAGGGCGATCGATCGCGTCGACGAGGGCGTCGATGACCTCCTTGCAGTCACCCACGATCGGTACGTCCGCCACCCGGTTCTTGGAGATCTCCGCCGGGTCGATGTCCGCGTGGATGACCTTGGCCCCCGGTGCGAACGACGACAGCTGCCCGGTGACCCGGTCGTCGAACCGCACGCCCAGGGCGACGAGCAGGTCTGCCTTCTGCAGCGCGCCCACCGCCGAGACGCTGCCGTGCATGCCGGGCATCCCCATGTGGAGCGGGTGGCTGTCGGGGAAGGTGCCCCTGGCCATCAGCGTGGTGACGACCGGAATACCGGTCAGCTCTGCCAGGCGGAGCAGTTCCGCCGAGGCGCCCGCCTTGTGCACGCCGCCGCCGACGTACAGCACCGGGCACTCGGCCTCGGAGATCAGCTTGGCCGCTTCCTGGATCTGCTTGGCGTGCGGCCGGGTGACCGGCCGGTAGCCCGGCAGCTGCGGCGTCGGCTCCCAGTGGAATTCGGTGCCGGCCTGCAACGCGTCCTTGGTGATGTCGACCAGTACCGGACCGGGACGGCCGCTGGAGGCGATGTGGAAGGCTTCCGCGATGGTGCGCGCGATGTCGTCAGGGTCGGTCACCAGGAAGTTGTGCTTGGTGATCGGAAGGGTGATGCCGCAGATGTCGGCTTCCTGGAAGGCGTCCGTGCCGATCATGCTGCTCGACACCTGACCGGTGATGGCGACCATCGGGACGGAGTCCATGTACGCGTCGGCGATCGGAGTGACCAGATTGGTGGCGCCCGGGCCGGAGGTGGCCATGCAGACGCCGACCTTGCCGGTGGCCTGGGCATACCCTTCCGCAGCGTGTCCGGCGCCCTGCTCGTGCCGAACCAGTACGTGGCGGACCTTGGTTGAGTCGTAGAGCGGATCGTAGGCGGGGAGGATATGGCCGCCCGGATATCCGAACACGGTGTCGACTCCGACGTACTCCAAAGCCCTGACCAGAGCTTGAGCACCTGTCATCTGTTCGGTCATCTGCTCGTTCCTGTTGGCTTGGCTCGAATGCTGGGCGCGCCTGCTGACCCGAGTCGGATGAGAGGAGGGCGCCCGTTCGCAAGACTGATTCGAAGGGCAGCGCGCAGAATTCAGCAGTCGGACGGTAAGTCCGGAAGTACTACAAGATGGCGCGCAAAGAGCGGTGTCGGGTGACGACTACGCGCTCGGCGGCTCCGAGGGACCAGAACTCTCGTCGGAGCAGAGCGAATCCGTTCGTGACGGCTCAGACAACTTCTCGCGGTAAACCACGGGAATGTGAGGCCTCAGCCTATCTTCCCGCTGTGTGGGGATGCCAATCCCCCGGGATCTGGGTCACCGTCGGCGGGGTTCGCCGGCCGCGGTGACGGTATGGCGGAAGCCCCCGGATCACCCGGCCGGCGCGGGACGCCGTGGCATCAGCTCCGTCAGATAGTAGAGGCCCGCCAGCAACGGGAAGGCGATACCGCACCAGGCGATACCCGCCCACCCGTACGACGCGTACACCGAACTGGCCACGGCAGACCCGACCGCGCCTCCGATGAAGAAAATCGCCATGTAGAGGCCGTTCAGCCGACTGCGAATCTCCGCCCCCAGCGAGAAGATCGCACGCTGCCCCAGCACCAGGTTGCACGAAATCCCCACGTCAAGCAGGAGCGCCGCGACGAACAGGGCCGCGACGACGTGTCCGCCACTGGCAAACACCAGAAGAAAACAGGCCACCACAGTCAGGATCGCGAAGCCCGTCGCGGGCTTCGTCAGTCCGCGGTCGGCGATACGGCCGGCAACCGGCGCGACAAAGGCCCCGAGCACCGCCGCCAGGGAGAACAGGGCGATTCCGCCTTGGCTCAGACCACACGCCGGGCTCGCCAGGATCAGTGGCACCGCAGTCCAGAACAGGCTGAACGCACCGAACAACATGGCGTGGTAGAACGCCCGTCGCCGCAGGATCGGCGTGCGGACGAGCAATTGCCCCATCGACCCCAACAACGCCAGGTAGGGGACGGAGGTGCTCGGCTTCCTTTCCGGAAGGACCGAACGCAGGGTGACGGCAAGCACCAGCATGAGGCCGGCGGAGATGGCGAAAATCGCACGCCAGCCGAGCAGATCCGTCGTCATGCTGGCCACAGGACGCGCAAGCAGGATTCCCATCAGCAAGCCGCTCATGACGTTGCCGACGACCTGTCCACGGCTCTCTTCCGGGGCAAGATGAGCCGCGAAGGGCACCAGCATCTGCACCACGACCGAACTCAGGCCGATGACCAGCGAAGTGGCGAGAAACAGGCCGGCGTTCGATGCGACCGACGCGCTCAGCAGCGCCGCCATGCAGGCCGCCAAGGTGACCATGATGAGACGACGGTTCTCAAAGATGTCACCCAGCGGAACCAGCACGACGAGGCCGGCGCCATAGCCGATCTGGGTCAGGGTCACCACAAGACTGGAGGCGTTCGCGCTCAGGCCCACATCGGGGCCGATCAACGCCACCAAGGGCTGCGCGTAGTAGATGTTGGCTGCGACCGCGCCGCAGGCCAGAGCCATCAGGAAGGTCAGGCCGCGTGACATGCCGAGCTGCGACGTCCGGCTTGTTGCACTCTCAGTGGTCATTGCTCTCTCGACAGGATAGGGAATCGACGTTCACACGGCACATGCTTGGATGACCGAGAATTCCGGACGCGCGGACAGGACCTGAGGAGCGGAAAAGCCAGCCGCGTTCAGGAGTCGCGTGAAGTCGTCCAGTGTGCGCTCACGCCCTCCATGCAGGACCAGCATCTGCAGATCCAGCACCAGATCGAGCGGATCGCAATCCTTCGGCGACTCCTGCAGAACGCGATCCACGACAACGATCCGGGCGCCGGCGCTCATCGCCTTGCGGCAGTTGCGAAGGATGGACTCCGCCTTCTCGTCCGGCCAGTCGTGAAGCACCCACGACAGGATGTAGACGTCTCCGCCCGTGGGTACCGCGTCGAAGAAACTACCCGCGCACGTGCTCAGCCGGTCGTCCTCCGGCGCCTCGGGCAGCGCCGAAATGACGCTGGCCTGGTCGTACAAGACGGCTTGCGCGTCCGGGTGTCGTTCGAGAATCGTCCGCGCCAGGCTTCCGGTTCCCCCGCCGACGTCGATCACTCGTTCGCCAGGGGCCACCGTGAGTACGTCGGCGATCGCCGCATAGCGCCCGGGATATCCGCTCGCCATATAGCGCTGGTAGAGCGCTTCCTCTTCAGGGCTTCCGTTCATGTAGGAAAAGAAGTCCTGGCCGTTGACGTGCGAGAACGCTTCCTCGCCGGTACCGGCGCAATGGCTCAGCGCTCCCCAGGACCGCCAGATGCCCGGCATGCCCCAGAATCGCGCAGCCCAGTGCAGCGAGGGGCCGGCCGTGGTGGTCCTCAACAGGCGCGAGGCTTCGTTGTGGCGAATTCCGCCGTCCGCATCGACATCGAATATGCCATAGGACGACAGTGCTCGGGCAAGCCGCGTCAGGACGCCTGCGTGAACCTCGAGGCGTCCGGACAGAGAGGTCAGCGAGGTTACGTCGTCGTCCACCGCATCGGGAAGTCCGGCTTCGCAGGCCGCGGCAATCATCTGGGTGACCGCCATCCCGCGAATCAGCTCCTGCATCCTGCGGATCTCGCCGGCAGCAGATGCCCGGATCTCAGGACCTTCGGGCGTAACGCGCCCCGCCTGAAAAGACGTCTGGATAGTCATGCGCACCTCTTCTACTTGTTCATCGCCATGTCCGGAAGGGCCGCCGAGGCCCGCTCGCCTCCGGAGCGCATCGGCCCGTCCCGGTCGCTCCGCCCGTCCGAACCTCGCCCGAGAATCTCGCGCAAGGCTGCGCGCAGCGAGTCCACGGCCGCAGAAGAGTCCTCCTTGCGCCAGGCGATGAACGCATCCGGACGCACCAGCAGGCAGCCGTCCTCCGGCAGTTCCGTAACGTCTGCCCAATCGCCGTAGAGATCCTGCAGGGCGTGTCCGGGGCCGATGACATGCGCAGCGATCTCGAGGTTCAGCTCTTCCGAAACGCGCTTGGCGGCCTGGAGCCAGGTCTGCCCGTTCAGCCCCGTCAGCAACGTGAACCTTCCCTTGCCCACCACGTCCAGGCTCGAGACCTGCGTCCCCTGCCGGTCGAGCCACGCATGCGGCAGGCGGGCGCCGGGCCGGCTGGACGCCTGGTAGTACAGCTCGGGGTCGCGCTGCCACGCGGGCTGCGCGGTACCGTCCGGAAGGACGGCCTGCGACGCATAACGCTGATTGAGTTCGACGCCTTGCGTTGCGAACTCATACGATTTGAGCTCGATGGCCTCGCGCAACATCTTCCGCTTTTCGGCACCCGCCCCGGAAGCCTCCTTCAGGACGGACATGTTGACACGCATCTGCTCCGCATCCAGGTTCGCGTCCAATCCGAGTGCGGAAAATATGCCCCCGAACTGCTCGATGCTCTTGTTCGCGCGTTCGACTATCTGCTTGCCTATCGGCGCGCGTTCTTGGTCGTAGGAGTTCAGGAGTCGGTCCGACGCCTGCCCCTTCAAGACCATCGCCATTTTCCACGCCAGATTATAGGCGTCCTGAATCGACGTGTTCGAGCCCAGGCCGTTCGACGGCGGATGACGATGCACCGCATCGCCCATACAAAACACCCGCCCCCGGGAGTACTTGGTGGCGTACTTCTGGTTCACTGTCCACGTCGAGACCGAGCGTATGGTGATGTCCACTGAATCGTCGCCGATCAGTTGACGGGCGATGCCGACCGCATCGATTTCGGAGACATCGGGCTCGCCTGCGCTCATGTCGTAGCCCCACACGATCTGCCACTCGTTCCACGGCCTGACCATGCGGAGGAGGCCCATGCCGATGCCCCCGACGTTGGCTCCCGGCTGCATGATCCACCAGAGATAGCCGGGACGGTGTGCCACGAGGTGGGAGAGATCCGCTTGCAGGATGATGCTGATACTGCCGGCGAGCCCCATGTGGCCTTCCATGGGCAGGCCGATCTGGTCCGCCACGAGACTGTTGCCGCCGTCCGCCCCGATCAGGTACTTGGCCCGGATCTCGTAACGCTCGCGCCTCAACCTGTCCAGGACCTGCGCGGTGACACCGTGCTCGTCCTGGTCGAGCCGCAGGAACTGCGTGTCGAACCGGACATGACTGCCGCGCGCAGCAGCATTGGACAACAGGATGGGTTCCAGCAGGGTCTGCGGCAGGTCGCAATGTTCGGCCGGACTGGCCAACGCGTAATCGCTCTGCCGTTGTGCCCTGTTGGCGCCATAGGGCAGTCGCCCCAGTTCCTCGCCTACCAGACTGGTGCAGAAGACGACATTGCCCATGACCTCTTTGGGTGAGGCCTTGGCAAGAATCTCCTCCGCCACGTCCAGGTCCCGGAAGACCTCCATGGTGCGTTGGTTCTTGTAGTGGGCACGCGGAGTGTCGGCAAGCCAGCGATGTTTCGTGATCACGAGGTTGTCGATGCCGTACGTGCTGAGCATCAATCCTGCGGATGACCCCGCCGGACCGCTCCCGACGATCAGGACGTCAGTGTCGTACACGTGGAATGTCTCCTGAATTCATGTAGATCAACGTTCATCGCGTCATAGCTGAAAACCCAGGCCGGGTCTTCGGCATCCTTGAGCCACGAGTTCTCGGCGGACACGGCCTGGACCCGAGCGGTACGTTGCTTGCGGCTCTCGGCGTAACGCCAGAATGCGGCCTCGATCTCGTCCTCGGCTTCCAGGCAGCGCAGCAGCAGCACGCCGTCCTCGATGGCCATGGCCGCCCCTTGCGCCATGTGCGGCCTCATGGGATGACAGGCGTCGCCGAGGAGCGCGATCCGCCCTCGTCCCCATTGCTGCAACGGCGGGCGCTCGAAGAGCGGCCATTTGGTCAGGGACCGGGCCGCATTGAGCAGGCTGAGGACTTCATCGCAAGAGCCGGTGAAAGCGTCAAGCATCTCGTCCTTGTCGCCGTCGACCCAGGACTGAGGATGCGTCCACGCGTCAGCCGCCGCGCCGGCGACGAAGTAGTAGTCATCGCTCCGGGAGTCGGTCGGGTAGCCGATGACAAAGCGCTCGTCGGCCCACCACTTGGTGATGCACCGCCTGTCGACAGGGATTCGGGTGTGCGCGGGCACTGTCGCCCGGTACGCGATCTGGCCGGAAAAACTGGGGCGTTCGGCGCCGTGCATCACTTCACGGACCTGAGACCCCAGACCGTCGGCACCGATGACGCAGGAGGCTTCGGCGGTGCTTCCATCGGCGAAGTGCATCCGCACCTCCGTGCCGCGGTCGTCGAGCGAAACCAGTCGCTTGTCGTACTGCACGCTGCCCGGCCGCAGGGCGTCGATCAGCTCTCGATGGAGAACGCCGCGGCCGACGGTGAGATAGGGGGCTCCGTACCTCTCCTTCGCCTGGTCACCGAGCGACAATGCACACCTGACGGAATTCGATGTCAGGTTCCGGCTGGTGAATGATTCGGGCAGGTGCCCAGATCTGACGAGTGCGTCATCGATCCCTACATGGCCCAAGATGCGCATCACGTTGGGCGACAGATGGATCCCGGCGCCGGCGGGCTCGAACTTGCGCGCCTGCTCGAATACCGCCACGGAATAGCCGGCCTGCTGCAACAGCGCGGCCGTCGCGGCTCCGCCCAGTCCACCGCCGACGATGGCGATCGAGGTGTTGTTGTCGATGCCCATGAGACTACGCCTGCGTCTCGATTTCATCGTGCAACAGGTTCAGCAGCCTCGCGCGACTGTCGCTCGGCAGCCATTCGGGCCTGTCTTCCACGACGCCCTTGACGAAGTCCCAGAAGTCCGCGCTCTGGTTGATGCCGTAGTCGCGGGCCATGGAAACAAGACGAATGCGGGACAGGAATTCCGGCTCCGTGATGTCCTGCTTGCTGGTCACGACCTTGCCCGCGTTCATGAAATACGGGAGGATGGAACTCTCCGGCGTATCCGGCGACCAGACCAGCCACATCTCCTGGTTGGTATTCGTCGTATTGACGAAACCGTGCGTGTAGTTGCGTGGAACGTAGAGCAGTTCCTTCGGGCGCATCGGCAGCATGGCGACCGTTTCCTTGTCGGCGCCATCGCCCGGCGTGATGTCCAGGTCAGGAAATTCGGTGGGCCCCATGAAGATGCTGAATCCGCCGTTCGGCGCATAGAACCATTCATCGGTACGGTGATGGATGTGCGGCGGCGGGCCGACGTGCGGCGGCACGGTCAGCTTGGAGAACAGGAACTTGCCGCCGTTGCTTTCACCGGTCTGCACGAAGTTGAAGACCTCGCCCGCCGGGCCGAGCACCAACGGCTTCTCCGGGCCGGGTTCGACGTCCGGGAAGTCGAATATTTCATACTCGGTGCTCATGGAACTGCCTTCCTTCTCGCGGAGCCGGCAACATCGCCGCCAACGTGACTTCGCGCAAGGCGGTCATACCTTGTCGCGCCAGCGGCGCAGGGGGCCGCGCCTTGTAATGGTCATTGAATATCTCAAGCGAAATCGGGCCGTCGTAGCCGTTGGCCAGTACGGGTGCCAGGAACGCGGCTACGTCGAAATCTCCCTCGCCCGGCAAGCAGCGGTGATGCCGGCTCCAGGACTTCACATCCATATCCATGCGGGGAGCATCCGACACCTGGATCAGTGCGATGCGATCGGGCGGCACGTCGGACAGATCCTCGAAATGGTCGTTCAGGGCCAGGGTGTGAAAGCTGTCCAGCACCAGACCTACGTTTCCGGCGCCGGAACGCTCGATCATTCTCCAGGCCTGACGGAACGTATTGACCCGCAGCCCCCAGGACAGCGCTTCGTAACCGATCGAAAACCCTCTGGCTGCGGCCCTTTCTCCCAAGAGCGCCAGGTCATCGGCGACTGCGTTGTCGTCGAGATCCGAAACGTCGCTGACGTTGCTGCACAGGATCAGCGTGCTCGTCCTCAACTGCTCCATGCAGTCGAATATTCGCTCGATTCGGTCCAGCTTGGGCCCCAGCTGGTCCCTGGGGCCGCCTTCGAAATCCCTGAGCGGTTGATAATTGATGATTTCCAGGCCGAGGTCTTCCGCCATGGATCGGGCGACGGGCACCGAGGATCCCTGAAGGTCCCATTCCATCAATTCGATACCAGAGAAGCCGGCGTCAGCGATTGCTTCCAATTTATCTGGCAGCGAGCCACCCAGGGTGACCGTACCCATGTGGTAATCCACTTCGCTTACCTCCCGGTAGTGGAACGGCACGTCACAGTGCAGATCGATAGCTGCTTTCGCATTCATCGGCAGCTGCATCGAAACCGGGATCACCCAGTCGGCGGGAATGCGGTGACCGTGTTCCCGCTGCCTGGGTCGAGCAGTCCGAACCAGCCTGATCCACCGGCGGTGTTCCGGCGAGCGGTTTCAGGCGGCCTTTGGCAGATCGGCAGTCACGCGCCGAGCATTTTTGATGCCGGCCACCTATGACTCTCTCCTGCTTCCTCGGTCGACCCATACGATGTCAACCAGGAGCGGCGGGCAGGCGGAACTGCACCCAAGGATGCACCGGGCCCGCGACCGCGATCAGGACGAGGGCGTGGGCGGAGGCGAGGGCAGAGGCGAGGACGCGGGCGCGGGCGAGGTCCTGAGTACACCCTTGGATGCAGTCACGGCCTGGGGCGACACGTTCCTCGTAGGCTGAACGCCGTGACAGTGACCTCCGGCAGAGTTCTCCTCCCTGAATCGCGGCCTCGTGCTTCGCTTTGCCGCGGCCTCCGCTACGCGCGTCTGAGCCTGGTCGAGGCACGGCCTGTGGTTCAGATCGTGTTCCTCACGCGGTTCACGGTGGGCGCCGCCTTCGTCTCCCAGGATCTGGCGGACGGACCGCACCTGGCCGCCGGGGTCCTCGTCTGGTGGCTGGCCGTGGTGGCCGCCTACCTCGTCAACGGTGTGCTGGACGTCAGGGAGGACCGCGCCAACGGGTCCGCCCGTCCGATCGCCCGGGGCGATCTGCCGGAGCGGACGGCCGCGTTGCTCACCGCGGTCGCGGCCGCGGGGTCCCTTCTGCTGTCGCTGTACGTCCCCGGGCTCACCCCGTGGGTGGCTCTGTTCCTGCTGCTGGGCTGGCTCTATTCGGCGCCGCCGTTTCCCGCGAAACGCTGGAGCAGCACCTGCGCGGTGGTGGTGTTCGGGCTCGGTTGGACCTCGTTCGCGGCGGGTGCCGTTGCCGTGGGAGGCGAACCGGGCCCTTCCGGACTGGTCTTCGCCACGGTGATGAGCGCCTGGATGGCCCTGGTGGGAGCGGTCGTCAAGGACCTCGGTGACGTCGAAGGAGACGCCGTCGGCGGGCGCCGTACCGTGGCCGTGCGCTACGGCGCCGCCCGGGCCCGCGCGGTCGCGGCGGCGGGTGCTCTCCTCGTCGGAGCAGGCGGGGTGCTGGCGGCGCTGGTCTGGGCTCCGCTGACGCTGGCCGGCGCGGTCCCCGTGGCGATCGGAGCCGTCTGCATGGTGGCGCAGATCGTCCGTACGGCCCGGGTCGCCGACGGGGACAAGAAGACCCGCCGCAGTGCGTACCGCGTGTTCATGCGCACCCAGTTCGCGGCGAACGTGGCCATGCTGCTCGCGCTCCTGCTGCACGGACCGGCGTGACCGTCGCCCGTGCAGCGGTCCCCGTGTCAGTAGCGCCCGAAGGCCTTGTTGACGGCGTCGATGCGGGAGACGGCGCCCAACTTGCCGTAGATGTTGTTGAGATGCCGCTTCACGGTCGCCGTGGTGATGCCGAGCTGGCGGGCTATCTGGCTGTTGGTCATCGCCTTCGCCACCCCCTCAAGCACCTCCTTCTCACGCCGGGACAACGCCACGCCCACCCCGGCGTGCATCGGCGCCGCCTCGGAGACGCCCGCTGCGGCTGCGGTGTCGTCGTCGTTCGGCAGGGTGCCGGAGGACCGGGCGGTGGCCCCGCCATAGCCGACGGCGCCCGCGTAGAGCCGGCTTCCGGCGCTGGAGCGGAACGCGGTACTGATCAGCAACAGCGCGGGGGCCCGTCGCGCGGGCGCCTCGTGCTGTACGGCGGAGTTGATGGTCGGCTGCATGGCATTCCACAGGATCTCCACCGCACGCACCGACTCGGCGACCGCGATTCCCTGGTTGGCCCGGTCGGTGCCCACGAGATGCGAGTACCGCCAGGCTTCGGCGGACTCGAGCGGGCCGTCCCCGGTCAGTCGCGCGACGCAGTCCTCCACGATCGCCTGCGCCTGGTCGCGGCACTTCGGCCACGCCTCCTTGCGCATGACCAAGGGACTTCGGACCGTCCTCAACGCCGTCTGATAGGCATGGATGACGTCTGGTATCGCGTTACGCAGAAACTGCGCCGCAGCTGGGTAACGCAAAGACCCTCCCTGCTTCAGCCCTCTCGAACGAGCCGGTTACACGGTTCGAGGCCGTAGCGCAGTGTGACGATGTTCGATCCGAACACAATACCGAACATCCCCATGCGAAGGCTCGCCACCCCAGATGTCCCGTGGCGCCAAGGGCATCCACCCTCCTGGCACCGAACCGTGCACCACATCCCGGCACGGGAAAGACCAAGGGCCCGACCCCGCGGAGTCGGACCCTCCCTGACCTGCGCATGTGCCGGTCAGCGACGTGACGTCGTGTCAACCGCTACACGTTGAAGCGGAATGCCCGAGCCCCTGCCCTGACCTGCGGCGAAGCCGCACGCAGCGCCCTGACCAGGTATTCCCCCGTTGATGTGCGTGGGGTCGCGACGGTCGCTTACGGGTGTCCTGCGGACTCTTCGCGGACCGCTCCCAGCCGCGCCTGCTCCTCCTCGACGATCCGGCGGGCCATCTCCGTGTCCGAAACGTCGACCGCGTCCGGCGTCGACTCGGCGACCGCGCTGCGACGTGCGTACGCGTCGAACAGACGGGTCTTGTTCTTCAGCATCTCCACCATCCGCTCGTCCACCCCGCGGGTGGCGAGCAGCCGGTGCACCCGTACCGAGCGCACCTGCCCCATGCGATGGGCCCGCGCCACCGCCTGGTGCTCGATGGTCGGTTTGATCTGAGGCTCACAGATCCATGAAGTTGCCGGCGCGCACGGCCTCGCGGTAGGCGTCTTCGTCCGACGCGCTCAGCTCCTCCCATTCGTCTGTGTGCTGGAGCGCGGGCAGTTCGGTCAGAACGTCCTGCTGGTTTCGACGCAGATAAACCGGGGCGACGGCTTTCCGGAATGCCTTGGAACCGGCCACACCGTCTCGGTCACCGACACCCTCCGCAAGGTGCGGCTGGAGAATCTGCACAAGGCTGCGAAACTCGGCGACCCTGTTCTCCATGGGCGTGCCGGTCATGAAGAGAACGCGTTCACAGTGCCCGGACCACTCGGTCACGGCCTGGGAGCGACGCGTCTTCGGATTCTTCACGTAGTGCGCCTCGTCCACGACCAGCATCCCCACCTCGCCGCCTTCGGGGGCCGGGAAAGCCACGCAAGGCGTCGAAGGTAGTCACCCCTACGCCGCCCCGCCCCTTCCAGTCGGCGAACGCTTCCTGTCTGTCGGGGCCGTGAAGAGGCATCACGCGCAGCCTGCTACGGGCCTCGACCTCCCGTGTCCAGTTGATCAGGACGCTGGCCGGGCAGACGACCATGAAATGGCTCTTCCCTTCGGCTGCGAGATGAGCCAGAGCGGCGATGGACTGGATGGTCTTGCCGAGCCCCATCTCGTCGCCGAGAATCACCTTGCGTTGCGCCAGGGCGAAGCGAGCCCCAAAGGCTTGGTAGCCGCGCAGCGACACCCGCCGGTGAGTGTCATCGAGCATCTGGTCGCGGACCCGCTCGGCGACTTCGTCGGGCAGGAACCCCTCGGCAGCGGCAGTATCGGGCCTGCGCCTGGAGATCTCCGCGAGCAGGCTGTAGTACTCGGCGGAGCGCAGCTCGAAGTCGACCCAGGCCGCAACCTCGTTCGGGGTGCCGCGCAGCAGATCGACCGACGCCTGTGCCAGCAGCTCCGCCACACCGCTCTGCGTTGCTCCCTCGGTCAGCCTCCGGACCTCTGCAACGGCCTCCAGCACCCGACTCCGTTTTGCCTGCCCCACCAGCAGCATCCGCAGCCGCCCGGCGGCCGGCTTGGCCTCGGCCAGCAGCGGACCGAGCCGCTCCGAGAGAGCCACGGCCGTGTCGACAGCTCGCCGCGCATCGGGGCCCGCTTCCACCAGCACATGCAGGGCCATGATGAGAGCGGTGGTTCGCGGCTCCGGCCGATCCACGTCGATGTGGACGGTGATGGTCTCCCGAACGGCGTCGGCTATCTGGCGTGCCGCCGCGATCGCCTGATCAGCGGTCCGCTGCCCCACGCCGGGAATCTGCCGCAAACGGTAGGACCCGGCGTCAAGCACCTGCCGGACCGATCGCAGCCCGCTCCTCTCGACCTCCCCGAGCCTCAGCCGACCCTCGGTGATCTCCTTCAGCCGGGCCACTGGGATGGCGTCGAGCGCCTGTTCCGCCGCCGTATCGCAGATCGGCTTCAGCGCCGCCCGAACTACCTCGACAGCCCGCCCGTGGTCACCGGCCACCGCCTGCGCCGCCTCGTACAGCCGCGCTCCGGCGGCGACCGCCTCCCGCTCACTGCGCCCCATCCCGCCCCGGCCCCTCTCTCTGCGTCCCCGCATACTGCCACCGCTGCCCCCGGGGCCGGGCGGCACCAACGTTGTGTACACATGGCACACTCGGTACCATTGAGCTCATGACGCAGCCGCTGCCCATAGAGTCCATCCGCGACGTACGCGCTCACCTGGCCGAAGTCGTCGAACGGGCCGACCGCGACGACGTACCCACTGTCATCACCCGCCGCGGCAAGCAGGTAGCCGCCGTGGTCTCGATCGAGGTGCTGCGCAAGTACCAGGAGTGGGAAGAGCGCGAGATCAACCGCATCATCGACGAGCGCATGGCAAACCCGGCCGCCGGCGTCCCGATCGAGGACGTGATGAGGGAGACGCTGGCACGCAGTGAGTGACTACCGCACGGTGTTCCGGCCCGAGGCCCAGGCGGAGCTGCGCAAGATCCCGCGTGACATGGCGCTTCGCATCCTGGCCAAACTGACAGAGCTGGAGAGCGACCCCTTCGGCTTCAACACCACCGCACTCGTATCCCAGCCCGAGCGTCGCCGCCTACGGGTCGGCGACTACCGTGTCGTCTACACGATCGACAACGGGGAGCTGGTGGTGTGGGTCGTACACGTCGGACACCGTTCCACGGTCTACGACACGTAGCCGCTCCAGGTTCTGCGGACCGCTGCGGACAGCACAACGGCCTGACCTGCTTTCCCGCAGGTCAGGCCGTTTGCCCACGCCCCATCAGACGTTGAAGCGGAACTCCACCACGTCGCCGTCCTGCATCACGTACTCCTTGCCCTCCATGCGGGCCTTGCCCGCCGCGCGGGCGTCGGCCACCGAGCCGGTGTCGACCAGGTCGGCGAAGGAGATGACCTCGGCCTTGATGAAGCCCTTCTGGAAGTCGGTGTGGATCACACCGGCCGCCTCGGGGGCCGTGGCGCCCTTCTTGATGGTCCAGGCGCGGGACTCCTTCGGGCCCGCCGTGAGGTAGGTCTGCAGGCCGAGGGTGTCGAATCCGACGCGGGCGAGGGTGGCCAGGCCCGGCTCCTCGGCGCCGACCGACTGGAGGAGCTCCATGGCGTCCTCGTCGTCCAGCTCGGCCAGGTCGGCCTCCAGCTTGGCGTTGAGGAAGATGGCCTCGGCCGGGGCGACCAGGGCGCGCTGCTCGCCCTTGAAGGTGTCGTCCGTCAGCTCGTCCTCGTCCACGTTGAACACGTAGAGGAAGGGCTTGGTGGTCAGCAGGTGGAGGTCGTGGAGGAGCTCCGCCTTCTCCGAGCCCTGGAGGATGCCCTGCGAGAACAGCGTGTCACCGCGCTCCAGGATCTCCTTCGCCGCCTCGACCGCCGCCACCTTCGGGGCCACGTCCTTCTTGATCCGGGACTCCTTCTGGAGGCGCGGCAGGACCTTCTCGATGGTCTGGAGGTCGGCGAGGATCAGCTCGGTGTTGATCGTCTCGATGTCGTCCTTCGGGGAGACCTTGCCGTCGACGTGGACGACGTTCTCGTCCTTGAAGGCGCGGATGACCTGGCAGATCGCGTCCGACTCGCGGATGTTCGCCAGGAACTTGTTGCCCAGGCCCTCGCCCTCGCTCGCGCCCCGCACGATGCCGGCGATGTCGACGAAGTCGACCGTGGCCGGAAGGACGCGCTGCGAGCCGAAGATCTCGGCGAGCTTGTCCAGGCGGGCGTCCGGCACGCCGACGACGCCGACGTTGGGCTCGATCGTGGCGAACGGGTAGTTGGCCGCCAGCACGTCGTTCTTGGTCAGGGCGTTGAACAGGGTCGACTTGCCGACATTCGGCAGGCCGACGATTCCGATCGTGAGCGACACGGTGGCGACTTCCCTAGAGCAGTGGATGCGGTACGGACGATGGGTCGATCCCCCAGTTTACGGGGGCTCCGGACCGGGCGAGACGGCCCTCTTCGCGCCAAGGTCACCCAAAGGGCGTGTCCCGCACCGGCTTCCCGGCCCGTTCCGACCTACGTTGGTGGGGTGGAGCAGCACAGGACACGCAAGCCGCAGCCCCGCCGCCCCTCCGGGCGTCGGGCGCAGCCCCCTCTGACGCCGCCCGGCGCGCTGGTCGAGGGCGCCGCGGTCTACCGCGTCGCCGCCAAGCCCCGCCCCGGCCGGCCCCGCCTGGAGCGGCCCGCGCCGCCGGTGGTCGTCGCGCTGCGCCGTCTGCCCAACCCCCGGCTGACCGGTCTGGGCGCCGGGCTCTTCGCCTCCGCCGTCATGCTGGGGCTCGGCTTCCTCGACTGGCTGCTGTTCGACGGTTCGCCGCTCGTCTTCGGGCTGCTGTTCCTGCCGGTCAGCGCCCTGACCGCGCTCTGGGTCCGTACCGCCGACCTCGTCACCGCCCCCATCAGCGTCCCGATCGCCTTCGCCGTCGGCGTCGTCCCCATCTCCGGCGGTACGGGCGGTTTCGGCGGCCAGGCGATGGCCCTGGTCACCGCCCTCGCCGTGCACGCCGGATGGCTGTACGGCGGGACGCTGGTCGCCGGTCTGATCACGAGCGTGCGGAAGGTACGGGACATGGGGCGACGCCACAAGGCCGCGGCGGCCGACGGCGGGGCCGGGTCGGGTGGGTCCGTACGGCCCGTGCGCCGGCCGGCGCCCGAGCGGGGCTAGCCGCGGGAGCGGGTGCGTACGCCCGCCCGGGTGCGTACGCCCGCCCGGGTGCGTACGCCCGCCCGGGTGCGTACGCCCGCCCGGGTGCGTACGCCCGCCCGGGTACGTACGCCCGCCCGTGCCCGAGCGGGGCTCAGCGCCACACCCCCAGGCCCCGGGGTGATCCCGAAGGCACGGCCTGGCTAGCCCCCCGCCGCCATCGCCGCCCCCACGATCCCCGCGTTGTTCTGCAGCTCCGCCGGCACGATCTCCGCCCTGATGTCCTCGATCAGGGGGAGGAAGCGGTCCGCCTTGCGGCTGACTCCGCCGCCGATGATGAACAGCTCCGGCGAGAAGAGCATCTCCACGTGCGCCATGTACTTCTGCAGGCGCCGCTTCGCCCAGTGTTCCCACGTGAGGTCCTCGTCCTCGCGGGCCTTGGAGGAGGCGCGCTTCTCGGCGTCGTGGCCCTTGAGCTCCAGGTGGCCGAGCTCCGTGTTGGGGACGAGGCGGCCGTCCACGAAGACGGCGGAGCCGATGCCGGTGCCGAGGGTGAGGAGGATGACAGTGCCCTTGCGGCTCTTGCCGGCGCCGAAGGTCATCTCGGCGATGCCGGCCGCGTCGGCGTCGTTCAGGACGGTGACCGGCAGGCCGCCGAGGCGGTCGGTGAGGAGTCGGCCCGCGTCGACGCCGATCCAGCCCTTGTCGACGTTCGCGGCGGTACGGATGGTGGATCCGGTCACCACCCCGGGGAAGGTCACGCCGATGGGGCCGGTCCAGCCGAAGTGCGCCACGACCTCGGCGACGCACCCCGCCACACCGTCGGGTGTGGCGGGGTGCGGGGTCAGTACCTTGTGGCGCGGTTCGGCCAGTTCGCCGCGGCCGAGGTCCACGGGGGCGCCCTTGATGCCCGAGCCGCCGATGTCCACTCCGAAGACGTTCATGGAACCACCGTACGGTCCGGCGGCCCGGCGCTACTCGCTTTCGAGCAGCGCGGCGGCCTCGGCCCGCAGGTCCTTGTTGCGGAGCTCCTTGGGCAGCGAGAAGGTCAGCGACTCGTCGGCCGTCTTGACCAGCTCCACGTCGACGTAACCGCGCTCGGACAGCCACTCCAGGACCTCCTGGACCAGGACGTCCGGGACGGAGGCGCCGGAGGACAGGCCGACGCTGGTGACGCCTTCCAGCCAGCTCTCGTCGATCTCGCTGGCGAAGTCGACGAGGTACGCGGCGGGGGCACCGGCCTGCTTGGCGACGTCGACCATGCGCTGCGAGTTCGAGGAGTTCTTGGAGCCCACCACGATGACCAGCTCGGAATCGCCGGCGAGCTCCTTGATGGCCAGCTGGCGGTTCTGCGTGGCGTAGCAGATGTCGTCGGACGGCGGGGAGATCAGCTGCGGGAACTTCTCCTTCAGGGCGTCCACCGTCTCCATGGTCTCGTCGACCGACAGCGTGGTCTGGGAGAGCCACACCACCCGGGACGGGTCGCGGACCTCGACCTTGGCGACGTCCTCGGGGCCGTCGACCAGCTGGATGTGGTCGGGGGCCTCGCCGGAGGTGCCGATGACCTCCTCGTGGCCCTCGTGGCCGATGAGGAGGATGTCGAAGTCCTCCTTGGCGAACCGCACGGCCTCCTTGTGGACCTTGGTGACCAGCGGGCAGGTCGCGTCGATGGTCTTCAGGCGGCCCTCGCGGGCCTCTTCGTGCACGGTCGGGGCGACGCCGTGCGCGGAGAACATCACGATGTTGCCCGGCGGCACCTCGGTCGCCTGGTCGACGAAGATCGCGCCCTTCCGCTCCAGGGTCTGGACGACGTACTTGTTGTGGACGATCTCGTGGCGCACGTAGACGGGGGCCCCGTACTGCTCCAGGGCTTTCTCCACGGCGATCACGGCACGGTCCACGCCCGCGCAGTAGCCGCGGGGAGCGGCGAGCAGGACACGCTTCGGGCGGTTGGTCGCGGGCGTTGCAGTCATGCGTCCCATCGTAAGGCCGCGTCGGTCAGCGCTTTGATCCGCGGCGTGGCCGAGACTGACGCCATGGCGGAGGAAGCACGGGTGGCGGACCACGAGGGCCTTCGACGGAGTCTCGGATTCCGGGATCTTGTCGTCTACGGGCTCCTCTTCATCGCCCCGATGGCCCCGGTCGGCGTCTTCGGCACCCTGGACGCCAAGTCGCACGGTGCCGTCGCACTGGTGTACCTGGTGGCGACCGTCGCCATGGCGTTCACCGCCTTCAGTTACGCGCAGATGGTGCGGGTCGCGCCGCAGGCCGGCTCCGTCTTCACGTACGCGCGCACGGCGCTCGGCGAGGGCCCGGGCTTCGTCGCCGGGTGGATGGCGATGCTCGACTACCTGCTGATCCCTGCCGTCGCGTACCTCTTCGCGGGCATCGCGATGGAGGCGCTGGTGCCGGAGGTGGACCGGTGGGTGTGGACGGGGATCGCCGTGGTCCTCACGACGCTGCTCAACCTGTGGGGAGTGCGTGCCGCCGCCCGGGTCGGCTTCGCCGTGCTCGCCATGGAGATCGTGGTGCTGCTCGTCTTCGTCGTCTCGGCGATCGTGGTGCTCGCACGTGACGGGGCCCGGCGCGACTGGTGGTCGCCGCTCAGCGGTGACGCGGGGTTCTCGACGGCGGCGGTCGTGGGCGCGGTGTCGGTGGCGGTGCTCTCGTACCTCGGCTTCGACGCGATCGCGTCCTTCGCGGAGGAGGTGACCGGGGGCTCGGAGAGGGTGGCCCGGGCGGTGCTGCTCTGCCTGGCGCTTGCGGGTGTCCTGTTCGTGGCGCAGACCTGGCTGGTGGCGCTGCTCGAACCCGTGTCGTCGAGCGAGCTCGCGGCGGATCCCGCGATGCAGGGCTCGGCGTTCTACGACGCGGTCGACGCGTCCGTCGGCGGCTGGCTGCACGACCTGGTGGCGGTGTCGAAGGCGATCGGCGCGGCTTTCGCCGCGCTCGCGGGGCAGGCGGCCGGGGGGCGGCTGCTGTTCGCGATGGGACGGGAGGGGCGGCTGCCGCACGCCCTCGCCCGTACGGACTCGGGCGTGCCGCGGGTGGCGCTGCTCGTGTCGGCGGCGGTGACGATGATCGCGGCGGTGTGGGCGGCGCGACGGGACGACGGGCTGGATCACCTGGTGTCCGTGGTCGACATCGGGGCCCTGACGGCCTTCGTGCTGCTGCACGCGAGCGTCGTGGCCTGGTTCGCGGTCCGGCGCATGGAGGGGCCGCCGCGGGTGCTGGCGCATGTGGTGGCGCCGGTGGTCGGGGCGGCGATCCTGGTCGCGGTGATCGTGGAGGCGTCGCCGTCGGCGCAGGTGGTGGGGGTGATCTGGTTCGCGATCGGGCTGGTGGTGCTGGCGCTTCAGGGGACACGGCGAGTCTCGCCGTGAGGCGCGGGCGGCCCGCGGGCGGGCGGTGGGACCGACAGGGCCGATGCGGGGGCGGGGACGACGCGGGTGGCGGGGCCGATGCGGGTGGCGGGGCCGATGCGGGTGGCGGGGCCGACGAGGCCGGTGGTGTGCCGAGGAGGCCAGTGGGGGGCCGGCAAGGCCGGTGGTGCGCCGAGGGGGCCAGTGGCGGGGTCCGGTGAGGCTGGTGGGTCCGGTAAGGCGGATGGGGCCGCCCGGTGGGCCGCCGGGGGCCGGGGCCCCCGCCCGCCGTCGCCGGGCGCGGTTCTGTCGGACCCGGCCGTTACGCTCGGCGCATGGGTCTGAACACGTCCGTCGAAGCGCCGCTGCCCGTCGGGGAGGTCTCCCGGCTCATCGGGGGGTGGATCGACCGGCTGGGGGCCGTCTGGGTCGAGGGGCAGATCACGCAGTTGTCGCGGCGGCCGGGGGCCGGGGTCGTGTTCCTGACGCTGCGGGATCCCTCGTACGACATCTCGATCAACGTCACCTGCTATCGGCAGGTCTTCGACGCCGTCGCCGATGTCGTCTCCGAGGGGGCCCGGGTCGTCGTCCACGCCAAGCCCGAGTGGTACGCGCCGCGCGGGCAGCTTTCGTTGCGGGCGGCGGAGATCCGGCCGGTCGGGATCGGGGAGCTGCTCGCCCGGCTGGAGATGCTGAAGCGGACGCTCGCGGCCGAGGGGTTGTTCGCGCTCGACCGGAAGAAGCCGTTGCCGTTTCTGCCGCAGCTCGTCGGGCTCGTGTGCGGGCGCGCCTCGGCGGCCGAGCGGGACGTCCTGGAGAACGCGCGGCGGCGGTGGCCGGCCGTTCGGTTCGAGGTGCGGAACGTGGCGGTGCAGGGGGTGAAGGCCGTGCCTCAGGTGATCCAGGCGGTGAAGGAGCTGGACGCGCACGAGGGGGTCGACGTGATCGTCGTCGCGCGGGGCGGTGGCAGCGTCGAGGATCTGCTGCCGTTCTCGGACGAGCAGCTGGTGCGGGCCGTCGCCGACTGCCGTACCCCCGTGGTGTCGGCCATCGGCCACGAGCCGGACGCCCCGCTGCTGGACCTGGTCGCCGACCTGCGGGCCTCCACGCCGACCGACGCCGCCAAGAAGGTCGTCCCGGACGTCGGCGAGGAGCTGGACCGGGTGCAGGGTCTGCGGGACCGGGCGCTGCGGACCGTACGGGGGCTCCTCGAGCGTGAGGAGCGGGGGCTCGCGCACGCGCTGGCCCGGCCGGTGATGGAGCACCCGCAGCGGATGGTGGAGGTGCGGGAGGACGAGCTCGACGCGCTGCTGGCCCGCAGTCGGCGGACCTTCGGGCACCTGCTCGACCGGGCCGACTCCGAGCTGTCGCACACCCGGGCGCGGGTCCGGGCGCTTTCGCCCGCGGCGACGATGGAGCGGGGGTACGCGGTGCTCCAGCGGGCGGACGGGGCCGTGGTGCGCGATCCGGCGGAGGTCGCGGCGGACGAGGAGCTGCGGGCGCGGGTCGCGGCGGGCGAGTTCACGGTGCGGCGCACCGCCTCCTGAGCCGGGATTCGTCGCGGAAGTACAGAAGAACGTCAAGGACCTGACAGACAAAGGTGGATGGCATGGCAGCACGTACTGGTGCGGAAGAGACTGCACTCGGCTACGAGCAGGCTCGCGACGAGCTAATCGAGGTCGTCCGGCGCCTGGAGGCGGGCGGTACGACGCTCGAGGAGTCCCTGGCGCTCTGGGAGCGCGGTGAGGAGCTGGCGAAGGTGTGCCGGCACTGGCTGGAGGGGGCGCGGGCCCGCCTGGACGCCTCGCTCGCGGCCGAGCGTGCGGAGGAAGGGGAGGACTCTCCCGGGGTCGAGTAGGCTCCTGTGAAACGGATCACTATCCGGATAAGATAGTTGAAACTTCACTTACCTTCGCCGTACTGTCGTGTGCACAGCCGCCCCGTGCAGAACCGGAAGGTACGCAGCATGTCCCTCGCCCTTGACCCCGCCGCCCAGGACCTCCTTTTCCGTGAGGCCCGCACCGCCAACACGTTCACCGACGAGCCGGTGACCGACGAGCAGGTCCAGGCGATCTACGACCTGGTCAAGTACGGCCCGACCGCCTTCAACCAGACCCCGCTGCGCATCACCCTGGTCCGCTCCCCCGAGGCCCGTGAGCGCCTGGTGAAGCACATGGCCGAGGGCAACCAGCCCAAGACCGCCGCCGCCCCGCTGGTCGCGATCCTCTCCGCGGACAACGAGTTCCACGAGGAGCTGCCGGCCCTGATGCCGCACTTCCCGCAGGCCAAGGACCTCTTCTTCGCCGAGCGTCCGGTCCGCGAGCGGTCCGCCCTCCTGAACGGCGCCCTGCAGGCCGCGTACTTCATCGTCGGCATCCGCGCCGCCGGCCTGGCCGCGGGCCCGATGACCGGTCTCGACTTCGCCGGTGTCCAGAAGGAGTTCCTGGACGCCGACCACACCCCGCTGATGGTCGTCAACATCGGCAAGCCGGGCGAGGACGCCTCCCCGTTCCCGCGCCAGCCGCGCCTCGCCTACGAGGACGTCATCACCACCGTCTGACCCGTTCGGACGCAGCGAAGAACCCCCGGGCGCCGAGCGCCCGGGGGTTCTTCCCGTGTCCTGTGCCCAGGGCCGGACAGCCCCGGGTCTCCCCTAGGCCTTCTTCGCCTGCAGGGCGCCCGCCATCTGCGCCAGGCGGTCGAAGGACGCCGTGCCGGTCACGACCGTGGTCGCACCGCCGTCGGTGCGGACCAGGGCGTCGTACTTCGGGCCCTCCCAGCGCTGCCAGACCTGCCCGCCGACCGTCTGGGTCCTGCCGGAGTCCTTCGCCTGCTGGGTGACGTCGGCGATGTACTTCTTGGGCTCCTCCGTCGACTGGTGGACCGCCACGTACTGCGTGTCCGGGTCCAGGAAGCCCAGCTGCCAGGCGTCGTGGTCCTCGCGCTTGTACGAGACGACCGTCGCCCGCCAGTCCTCGCCGAGGCCCTCGGGGGCCAGCACCGGATACGGCGCCGCCCGCTGGGCCGTGAGGAGCTCCACCCGGTAGTCCTTGGTCTCGACCGGGTCCGCCTTGTCGTCGTGCGGGATGAAGAGATACATCACGCCCGCGGCGACCATGATCACACCGAGGGACTGGAACATCCCTCGCACCGTCTGCCTGCCTCGCATACCTGCCACGCCCCCCATGGTCGCATCATGGTGTTGTGCTCATACGTGGGCCCCTCTGCTCAATTTGTCGACCTGACGATAGAGTCGCAACACCCTCTTTTATCCGGCCGTCGCCGTACAGAAAGGTGCGCTCCGATGACCGAGCACCACTTGCCGCCCGAGCTCGAGGTCTCTCCCGAGGCCCCCGACCGCAACCTCGCCCTTGAGCTGGTCCGTGTCACCGAGGCCGCCGCCATGGCCGCCGGCCGCTGGGTCGGCCGCGGGGACAAGATCGGCGCGGACGGCGCGGCGGTCAACGCGATGCGGACCCTGATCTCCACCGTCTCGATGAACGGCGTCGTCGTCATCGGCGAGGGGGAGAAGGACGAAGCCCCCATGCTGTTCAACGGCGAGCACGTCGGAGACGGCACCGGCGCCGAGGTCGACATCGCCGTCGACCCGATCGACGGCACCACCCTGAACGCCAAGGGCATGCCCAACGCCATCGCCGTCCTGGCCGCCGCCGACCGCGGCACCATGTTCGACCCGTCCGCGGTCTTCTACATGGACAAGCTGGTCACCGGCCCCGAGGCCGCCGACTTCGTCGACATCAACGCCCCCGTCTCGGTCAACATCCGCCGGGTCGCCAAGGCCAAGGGCATGACGGCCGAGGACGTCACCGTGGTCATCCTGGACCGCCCGCGTCACGAGGGCATCGTCAAGGAGATCCGCGAGACCGGCGCCCGGATCAAGTTCATCTCCGACGGCGACGTGGCCGGCTCCATCATGGCCGCCCGCGAGGGCACCGGCGTCGACCTGCTGATGGGCATCGGCGGCACGCCCGAGGGCATCATCTCGGCCTGCGCCATAAAGTGCCTGGGCGGTGTGATCCAGGGCAAGCTGTGGCCCAAGGACGCGGCCGAGCGGCAGAAGGCCCTCGACGCCGGGCACGACCTGGACCGGGTGCTCAGCACCAACGACCTGGTCTGGGGCGACAACGTCTTCTTCGTCGCCACCGGCATCACCGACGGCGAGCTGCTGCGCGGTGTGCGCTACCGCTCCGAGACGGCGACCACCCAGTCGCTCGTCATGCGCTCGCGGTCCGGCACGATCCGCCAGATCGACTCCACGCACCGGCTCGCGAAGCTGCGGGCGTACAGCAAGATCGACTTCGACCGGGCCAAGTAGCCGGGCCGTTCGACGGCGGTACGAAGAGGGGCGCCCCCATGTGCGGTGGGGGCGCCCCTTCCCGTACGGGCGGCGGGACCCGTCAGCCGGCCTTGGCGATCCGATCGGCGGCCGCGGCCTTGCGCAGCTCCACCTCGCGGCGGCGGCGCCGGGCGAGCACGACACGGCGCTCGGCGGCGGTGAGCCCGCCCCACACCCCGTACGGCTCGGGCTGGAGCAGCGCGTGCTCACGGCACTCGACCATGACGGGGCAGCGGGCACAGACCCGCTTGGCGGCCTCCTCGCGGGAGAGCCGGGCGGCGGTGGGTTCCTTGGAGGGGGCGAAGAAGAGTCCGGCTTCGTCCCGACGGCACACCGCTTCCGCGTGCCAGGGGCCGGCCTCGTCCTCCCGAGCGGGGACGCGCTGGGGCGGCACGGCGGCGACCGGGAGGGGCTGATGCGGCATGTGCAGCACGGTCTACTCCTGACGACGGCTTCGCGAGCGAGCGACGATGCAGCAAGCCCTACCCGCTGTGCGCGCGCCTATGCACTGCGTGCCCTGGAGTTCCGCTTCGCGGACACCCGGCGGCGAATTCCGGTCACCGTGCGGACCGGAACGCGGGCTTCAGTGGCCGAGATGCTTCCGCAGCTTGCCCTGGACGTGGTTCTGCAGGTCGGTGATCCACTTGCCGCGCTTGGGCTTGGCCTCGACGTTGCCGAAGATCGCGAAGCCGTTGACGACGACCAGCGGGGCCTGCGGGTCGGCGCCCTCCAGGGTGACCACCTCGAAGTTGCCGAAGATGCCCGTGCCGCTGCCGCGCAGGCTGATGTTCTCCGGGACCCGCACCTCGACGTTGCCGAAGATCGAGGTCGCGTTGATGGTGGTGAGCCGCTGGGCGAAGATCGCCTCGGTCAGGTCGATCTCGATGTTGCCGAACAGCGAGAAGGCGTTGGTCCTGCGGCCGACCCGCCAGCGGCCCTTGCGGGTGGTGCTGGAGAAGACCGCGATCAGGTTGTCCGCCGGGCCCTCGGTGTCGTCGGGGCCGTACAGCGGGGCCGGCGCGGGCTCGGGCCTGGTGCGGCCCACGGGGAGGTCCCGCACGATCGGCTCCAGCTCGCCCACGGTCTTGGCCCGGTAGACGGCGTCGATCCGGTCCGAGTGCTCCTCGGGGTCGATCCGCCCCTCCGCCAGGGCGTCCCGGAGGATGTCCGCGATCCGGTCCCGGTCGGCGTCGGAGGCCCGCAGCGAGCCGTCCGGATCGGCGAAGGCGGGCCCCGGCGCGGGGGCGGGCGCGGGCCCGGTCTCGGCGGGAGCGACCGGCTGCTGGGGCTGCTTTTCGAGGTCCACGACCTCAGCCTAGCGAAACGCGATAGATCGCGACCAGGGGGAGCCGTCGTGTCCTGTGGACAAGCGGGAGAACACGCCATTCCGGCGTGGGGCCGACGGCAACTGAGCCTTACCTCACAGGATCGGCGCCGCGCCCGCGTTCTACGCTGGAGGGCGCGCGCCGCCAATGGAGGCGGCGCCGCTGTCTGCCGAGTGAGGAATGGCTGCCGTCATGCCAGAGTTTGCGTACTCCGATCTGCTCCCCCTGGGGCAGGACACCACGCCCTACCGCCTGGTGACCGCCGAAGGCGTCTCCACGTTCGAGGCCGACGGCCGTACGTTCCTCAAGGTCGAGCCGGAGGCGCTGCGCAAGCTGGCCGCCGAGGCCATCCACGACATCCAGCACTTCCTGCGCCCAGCCCACCTGGCCCAGCTGCGGAAGATCATCGACGATCCGGAGGCGTCGAGCAACGACAAGTTCGTCGCGCTCGACCTCCTGAAGAACGCCAACATCGCCGCCGCCGGCGTCCTCCCCATGTGCCAGGACACCGGCACCGCGATCGTCATGGGCAAGCGCGGCCAGAACGTGCTGACCCGCGGCGAGGACGAGAAGGCGCTCTCCCAGGGCATCTACGACGCCTACACCAAGCTCAACCTGCGCTACTCGCAGATGGCGCCGGTCACCATGTGGGAGGAGAAGAACACCGGCTCGAACCTGCCCGCGCAGATCGAGCTCTACGCGACCGACGGCGGCGCGTACAAGTTCCTCTTCATGGCCAAGGGCGGCGGCTCGGCCAACAAGTCGTTCCTCTACCAGGAGACCAAGGCGGTCCTCAACGAGGCCTCCATGATGAAGTTCCTGGAGGAGAAGATCCGTTCGCTCGGCACGGCGGCCTGCCCGCCGTACCACCTGGCGATCGTCGTGGGCGGCACCAGCGCCGAGTTCGCCCTGAAGACCGCCAAGTACGCCTCCGCGCACTACCTGGACGAGCTGCCGACCGAGGGCTCGGCCGAGACCGGGCACGGCTTCCGCGACCAGGAGCTGGAGGAGAAGGTCTTCGAGCTGACGCAGAAGATCGGTATCGGCGCGCAGTTCGGCGGCAAGTACTTCTGCCACGACGTCCGCGTGGTCCGCCTCCCCCGCCACGGCGCCTCGCTGCCCGTGGCGATCGCCGTGTCCTGCTCGGCCGACCGCCAGGCCGTCGCGAAGATCACCGCCGAGGGCGTCTTCCTGGAGCAGCTGGAAACCGACCCGGCGCGCTTCCTGCCGGAGACGACGGAGGAGACCCTCGACGAGGGCGCCGAGTCCGCTGGCGTCGTGAAGATCGACCTGAACCAGCCGATGGACGAGATCCTCGCCGAGCTGACCAGGTACCCGGTCAAGACCCGGCTCTCGCTGACCGGCCCGCTGGTCGTGGCGCGCGACATCGCGCACGCCAAGATCAAGGAGCGTCTGGACGCGGGCGAGGACATGCCGCAGTACCTGAAGGACCACCCGGTCTACTACGCGGGCCCGGCGAAGACCCCCGAGGGCTACGCCTCCGGCTCCTTCGGCCCGACGACGGCCGGCCGGATGGACAGCTACGTGGAGCAGTTCCAGGCGGCGGGCGGCTCGAAGGTCATGCTGGCCAAGGGCAACCGCTCCCAGCAGGTCACGGACGCCTGCGGCTCGCACGGCGGCTTCTACCTCGGCTCGATCGGCGGCCCGGCGGCGCGGCTCGCGCAGGACTGCATCAAGAAGGTCGAGGTCGTCGAGTACGAGGAGCTCGGCATGGAGGCGGTCTGGAAGATCGAGGTCGAGGACTTCCCGGCGTTCATCGTGGTGGACGACAAGGGCAACGACTTCTTCCGGAACCCGGCGCCGGAGCCGACCTTCACGCACATCCCGGTGCGCGGCCCGGGTCTCGGCTGATCCGCACCCTCCCGGAGCACTCCGGAAGCACTCCCGAAGCCCCTCGGTCCTTTCGACCGGGGGGCTTCGTCGGTCCCGCGTCGTCGATCTTCGCTCAGAAACCGGCTACCGACCGGTAGCCCTCCCGTCACTTACCGGCCAGTATTAGCCGCGAGCATGTCAACCACTGAGCCGGTCGACCACTCGGGAGCCCCCCATGCCCTCCATCCCCTCCGCCGCCCTCCGCAGGCGCGCCGCCGCCGGAACCACGGCCACCCTGGCCCTGACCGCCCTTCTCGTCGTGGGCCCCGCGCCCGCGGCCTCCGCGGCCGACCCGGACACCCACGTGACCTCGGCCGCCGCGATCCACGACGTCGACTACGACACCTGGCGCCGTGACGTGGCCGCCGTCGTCGCCGAGGCCCGCCCGTACATCCAGGAGCGCGCCGAGGACGCCGGCCGCGAGAGGCAGGCGATCGTCCTCGACATCGACAACTCCTCCCTGGAGACGGACTTCCACCCCTTCTGGGAGCTGCCGACCCCGGCCATCGCCGACGTGCGCGCCCTGGTCCGCGACGCCCACGCCCGCGGGGTGGCGGTCTTCTTCGTGACCGCCCGCCCGGGGATCATCCACTCACTCACCGACTGGAACCTGAAGCAGGCCGGCTACCCGGTCGACGGGCTGTACGTGCGCTCGCTGCCCGACCTGTTCGCCGAGGTCAGCGCGTACAAGACGGGGAAGCGCGCGGAGATCGAGGCCAAGGGCTACACGATCATCGCCAACATCGGAAACAACACCTCCGACCTCGTCGGCGGCCACGCCGAGCGCACCTTCAAGCTGCCGGACTACGGCGGCAAGCTCTCCTGAACCACCGCGGGGTCAGCGGCTGAGATGGAAGTCCAGTCGCTCGTAGTCCCCGTCGGGCGTCGAACGGATCCAGCCGCGGACGTCCTTGAAGTCGCCGGTCCCGCCGGTGACGGCGATGTCGAACGCGGCCGGCGCCTCGTCGGAGGCACTCACGGCCAGCAGGTTCTGGCCGGTGAGCTGCCCACCGGGCCCGCCGTTCAGCACGATCGTGCCGACGCACAGCATGTCACCGGGACTCCCGGTACGCACCACCGTGCAGACGATGCCGTCCCGGCCGACCGCGTCCCCGCCCTTGGTGCGGAACAGGTCGCTCGCGAAGGTGAAGGAGTCCCCGACCCCGGGGGCCTGACCGCTCTGGTCGGCGCCCCGGGCGGGGACCTCCTTGGCGTAGACCGTGAACTCGAGGCCGTCACTGCTGTCGACGGCGTAGGCCGGGGCGACGGCCCCGAAGGCGGCCGCAGCCACCGCGCAGACACCGAGCGTGCCGATCCTCCTGAAGCCGCGGATCATGTCCGCCTCCCGTGGTGGTGGATCTCCCCCGAGGCCCGCTCAACATTGTCCGGCCGTCGGTGAGGAGCCGCACCCGGTCGTGGATGATGAGCCTCATGCCAGAGAGAGCACCGATACGTACGGCGGTCCCCGTCGCCCTGGTGGCGGCGGGACTGCTGCTGACCGCCTGCGGTACGGCCACGGAAGCCACCGCCCCGCCCGCGGCCCCGCCCGCCGCCCCGTCCGAGATCACCGCCGCCACCCCCGCGGGCACCCTCGGGGGCCCCGGGACGGCCTGCGCCCTGCCGGCCTCCCTCACCCTCGCGAAGGGCTGGAAGCCGCAGGCGGTCAAGGACCCCGAGAACCCGGAGCTGGCCCCGCTCACCCGGCAGGGGCCGGCCACCGTCCGCTGCGAGGTGGACGCCAAGCCCGCCGGGAACATCGGCTACCTGCGGGTGTGGACCGCCCCGAAGGGCCCGGCGCGGGCGACCCTCGAAGCGTTCGTGAAGGCGGAGAAGGGCGCCACGGGCCTCGTCGTCAAGGACGTGAAGGCGGGCGCCCTGCCCGCCGTCGAGGTCCGCTACTCGGTGCACAGCGAGGTCCTCGACGACACCAAGGAGGAGCGGGCGTTCGCCGTCGAGACCCCGAAGGGGACCGTCATCGTCCACCTCGGCGGGCTCGACAGCGAGGAGCACCAGGAGATGCTCCCGGCGTACGAGCTCGCGAAGTCGAGCCTGAAGGCGCTGTGAACTGAAGGGCGTGGCCCCCGTCCCGCACCGCCGGACGGGGGCCACCGACGGTCAGACGAACCGCTGGTTCGCCGAGCCGTCGCAGCTCTGCAGCCGGACCGGATCCTTCGCCGCGCCCTGGGTCAGGCACAGGCCGGTCGCGGCGGCCGGGCGCAGGGTGTCGCCGTCGCGGACGAAGCCCTGGTTGGCGCCGCCGTGGCAGTTCCACAGGACGAGCGCCGTACCGGCCTGGTACTTCGCGCCGGGGACGTCCAGGCAGCGGTCCTGGGTGAGTTCGGTGTGGACGGTCCTGCGGGCGGAGTCGTACCACCAGCCCTGGTTGCGGCCGCCGTGGCAGTCCCAGCCGAGGACGGCGGTGCCGTTGGCGGACTCGGAGGCGTTGACGTCCAGGCAGTTGCCGGTGGCCGCGTTCCTCAGCGGCCGGTAGGCGTCGTCCCAGGCGAGCGGGAAGAGCGCCGGGGCGCCGGAGGAGGCGACGTCCGAGCAACCGGCCTCGCGCAGCCCGGAGTCGTAGATCCGGGTGAGGCAGGACGCGAAGGCGCCGTGGCCCCGGTAGTTGGGGTGGAAGGACTGGCGGACGGAGTTCTCGTCCGGGGTGCCGGGCTTGGAGAGGTCGATGTAGAGACCGCGGGCCCAGGTGTCCTCCATGCAGACCTCGTGGCCGTGGAAGAGCCGCGAGTTGTCGAGGTAGACCGCCCCGGTGGCGGCGGCCGCCCTGCGCATGCCGCGTTCGAAGGCGGGGACGGCGGTGTTACGGCCCCACTTGGTGTCGGAGTCGTAGCCGAGGCCGCCGCAGGAGAGCTTGCCGGGGAAGTTCGGGTTGTCGTGGAAGTCGGGGCCGATGGGGCTCGGGTAGCCCATGACGACGAGCTTGTAGTCGCCGTCGGCGTACCCGGCGTCGCGCATGACGGTCTTGAGGTCGCGGATCGTCTGCTCGACCTTGGGGACGAGCGCGTCGACACGGGACTGCCAGCCGGGGGCGTACTTCGGCTCGCAGGCGCCCTGGAGGAGCAGGTAGCGCTGGACGCAGTCGGTCATGACGGGGCCGAACTGGAGGTCGTCGTTGGCGCCGGCGACCAGGACGACCATCTTGATGCGGGTGTTGCGCGCCTTGACAGCCAGGTTGTCGCTCTGGACGAGCTCGTCGGCGTACTGCTTCGAGCCGCCGATGCGGATGTTCCCGGTGTACGCGCCGGAGCAGGACACGTTGAACGTGAGGTCCGCGGGGATTCCGGTGCGGTGGATGGCGGCGTCGGGCGAGCGGTGGCACCAGTTGGTCGGGCCGTTGGTGGGCGACTCGTAGCTGCCGACGCCCTCGCCGGAGATCTCGCTGTCGCCGAGGGAGATGAGCCCCGTCTTGCGCTGGGCGAGGGGCCGTTCCTCCGGGCTTCCGTAGATCTTGGTGGCCTCCGCGGCCCGGATCGCCTCCAGCTCCGGCGAGAGCGGGACGGAGGTGATTCCGGCCGTGGTGCTCGTGTCGGCCGCGCCGGCGGGGGTGGCGGCCGTCATGCTGCCGAGGGCCGCCGCGGCGGCGGCGAGGGCCGCGATCGGCCAGCGGAATCTGTGCCTGGTGCGCGTCATTGCGCCTCCTGGAGGTGGGGTTACCCACGGTTTTTACTGGCCGGTAAGCGCATTGGGAATACATCGAACAAGACAAGTGCTCAACTTTTGACGGAGGTTGGAGAACATGAGCGACGCAGACGAGTACCGGATCGAGCACGACTCCATGGGCGAGGTGCGGGTCCCCGCGCACGCCAAGTGGCGGGCCCAGACCCAGCGGGCGGTGGAGAACTTCCCCGTGAGCGGCCAGCGCCTGGAGCGCGCCCACATCGAGGCCCTGGCCCGGATCAAGGCCGCCGCCGCCGAGGTCAACGGCGAGCTCGGGGTGATCGACAAGGACCGGGCGCAGGCGATCGCCGCGGCCGCCGACGAGGTCGCGGAGGGCCGCTGGGACGACCAGTTCCCGGTGGACGTCTTCCAGACCGGCTCCGGCACCTCGTCCAACATGAACACCAACGAGGTCCTGGCCACCCTCGCGAGCGAGCGGCTCCCGGAGGACCGCGCGGTCCACCCCAACGACCATGTGAACGCCTCGCAGTCCTCCAACGACGTCTTCCCCTCCTCCATCCACATCGCGGCCACCGCCGCCGTGACCCACGACCTGATCCCCGCGCTCGATCATCTGGCCGCCTCCCTGGAGCGGAAATCAGCCGAATTCGCGAGCGTGGTGAAGTCCGGCCGTACGCATCTGATGGACGCCACCCCGGTCACCCTCGGCCAGGAGTTCGGCGGCTACGCGGCGCAGGTCAGGTACGGGGTCGAGAGGCTGCGCTCCGCGCTGCCCCGGCTCGCCGAACTCCCCCTCGGCGGCACGGCGGTGGGCACCGGCATCAACACCCCGCCCGGCTTCTCGGCCGCCGTCATCGCCGCGGTCGCCCGGGCCACCGGTCTTCCCCTCACCGAGGCCCGCGACCACTTCGAGGCCCAGGGCGCCCGGGACGGTCTGGTGGAGACGTCAGGCCAGCTCAGGACCATCGCCGTATCGCTCACGAAGATCGCCAACGATCTGCGCTGGATGGCCAGCGGCCCCCGCACCGGCCTCGCCGAGATCAACCTCCCCGACCTCCAGCCGGGCTCGTCGATCATGCCGGGCAAGGTGAACCCGGTCATTCCCGAGGCGGTCCTGATGGTCGCCGCGCAGGTGACCGGAAACGACACCACGGTCGCGGTGGCGGGCGCGGCCGGGAACTTCGAGCTCAACGTGATGCTCCCGGTGATCGCCAAGAACCTCCTGGAGTCGGTCCGGCTGCTCGCAGCCGCCTCCCGCCTGCTGGCCGACCGCACGGTCGACGGAATCACCGCCAACGTGGAGCGGGCCCGCGAGTACGCGGAGTCCTCGCCGTCCGTGGTCACGCCGCTCAACAAGTACATCGGCTACGAGGAGGCCGCCAAGGTCGCCAAGAGGTCGCTGGCCGAGCGGAAGACCATCCGCGAGGTGGTCCTGGAGTCCGGATACGTCGAGCGCGGCGACCTCACCCTCGAACAGCTCGACGAGGCGCTCGACGTCCTGCGGATGACTCATCCGTGACGCAACCTTTTCGGTCACCGGCTCTTCCGTGACCTTCGCCGCAGCGACGCCGGGGGCGCGCCCCTAAGATCTGCGCATGACAGGATCCGGCCGCCCCCAGCACTGGGCGCCGGGGGATCACATCCTCTGGCGCTACCGCGACAACGGCACCGGCGACGTGCACATCTGCCGGCCGGTGACCGTGGTCCAGGACACCCCGGAGCTGCTCGCGGTCTGGATGGCGCCCGGCACCGAGTGCGTCCGGCCGGTGCTCGCCGACGGCACGCCCGTACACGAGGAGCCGCTGGCCACCCGGTACACGGCGGCGCGCACCACGGCCCGGTCGCGCTGGTTCGGCACCGGGGTGCTCAAGCTGGCCGCGCCCGGCGACCCGTGGTCGGTGTGGCTGTTCTGGGAGCGGGGCTGGCGCTTCCGCAGCTGGTACGTGAACCTGGAGGAGCCCCGGACCCGCTGGGCCGGCGGCATCGACTCCGAGGACCACTTCCTGGACATCTCCGTCTACCCGGACCACAGCTGGCTGTGGCGGGACGAGGACGAGTTCGCCCAGGCGCAGCGGGCCGGCCTGATGGACGGCGCGCAGGCGGACCGGGTACGGGCGGCGGGGCAGGCGGCCGTCGAGGTGATCCGCTCCTGGGGAGCGCCCTTCTCGGACGGCTGGGAGGACTGGCGGCCCGACCCGGCCTGGCCCGTGCCCGCGCTGCCCGCCGACTGGGATCGCACCCCGGCGCACACGGCGCCGTGAGACCCTTGATGCGCCCCCGGGGTGCAAACGTAGGATCGTCCTCCGCAAGGAGCTGATCACACGCGACCGAACGAACGGCACGTCAAAGACCGAGCACGGCACAGGAACTGACCGCAAGTCATCGATGATGTCCTCATGAGGGGGAGAGCAGTGCCGGACGTGCGCCCGGGTGTCCGCACCCCCTTCGCCGCCCCTGCTCGGGGAGCGTTCACATCCACCGCGCGCGGGGGGTTTAGCCCTGCCGAAGGCGCGGCATCGGCGAGAAGAGCGAGTGCAGCGCACCACCGGCCCGGACGGACGGAATCCCAGGCGTGACGGAGCATCCCACCTCCCACGAAGGCCGTAAGGCGATGGCTGCCCGGCCGCAGGAACGCACTCGCCCCCGCCAGGAGACGGCGGCGGGCGCGACCGCGGCTGCCGTCGCGGTGCCGCCGCCCGGTGGCGGCAGCGGCGGCGGGACCGGCCCGGACGCCGCCGCGGCGCGGCGCGAGGGCGACCGGCTGCGGTTCGTGGGCGCCGCGACCCGGCGGATCGCGCGCGGTCTCGACCTCGACGAGATCGTCCTCGGTCTGTGCCGGGCGACCGTGCCGACCTTCTCCGACGCGATCCTGGTCTATCTGCGCGACCCGCTGCCGGTGGGCGACGAGCGTCCCGCGGAGCCTTTCGTGCTGCGGCTCCGCCGCACCGACCGGCTGCGGTTAACGGACCTGGAGGGCGAGGAGCTGGTCCTCGTCCCCGACCCCGATCCGACCCCGGCGGCCGAGCTGTGCGAGGTCCGCTCCGGCAGCGCGCTCGCCGAAGTGCTGCGCGGGGTACGGCCGGTGCCCGGCGACTCCGCCGCCGCCCGGGCCGCCCTGCCGGAGCTGCTCGGCGGCGACCACCCGCTGCCCGCCGGGCAGCGGGCGATACTCGCGCCGCTGCGCGGCCGGCGCCGGGTCATCGGCGCGGCCGTCTTCCTGCGCCGCCCCGAGCGGGCCGGCTTCGAGCCCAACGACCTGCTCGTCGCGGCCCAGTTGGCGACGCACACGGCGCTCGGCATCGACAAGGCCGTGCTGTACGGGCGCGAGGCCTACATCGCGGACGAGTTGCAGCGCACGATGCTGCCGGACTCGCTGCCGCAGCCGACCGGTGTGCGGCTCGCCTCCCGCTACCTTCCCGCGGCCGAGACGGCCCGGGTCGGCGGCGACTGGTACGACGCGATCCCGCTGCCCGGCAGCCGGGTCGCCCTGGTCGTCGGCGACGTCATGGGCCACTCCATGACCTCGGCGGCGATCATGGGCCAGCTGCGCACCACCGCGCAGACCCTGGCCGGTCTCGACCTGCCGCCTCAGGAGGTGCTGCACCACCTGGACGAGCAGGCCCAGCGGCTCGGCGAGAACCGCATGGCGACCTGCATGTACGCGGTGTACGACCCGGTCTCGCACCGGATCACCATCGCCAACGCGGGCCACCCGCCGCCGATACTGCTGCACCTGGGCGGCCGGGCCGAGGTCCTGCGGGTGCCGCCGGGCGCGCCCATCGGCGTGGGCGGGGTGGACTTCGAGGCGGTGGAGCTCGACGCGCCGGCCGGGGCCACGCTGCTGCTCTACACGGACGGTCTGGTGGAGTCGAGGCTGCGCGACGTGTGGACCGGGATCGAGCAGCTGCGGGAGCGGCTGGCGGCGACCGCCCAGCTCACCGGTCCCGACCACTCGCCTCCGCTGGAGGCGCTGTGCGACGACGTGCTCGACATGCTGGGCCCTGGCGACCGGGACGACGACATCGCGCTGCTCGCGGCCCGCTTCGACGGGATCGCGCCGAGCGACGTGGCGTACTGGTTCCTTGAGCCGGAGGACGCGGCCCCCGGCCGGGCCCGGCGGCTCGCCCGGCGGGCGCTCGCGCGCTGGGACCTGGAGGAGCTCTCGGACTCGGTGGAGCTGCTGATCAGCGAGGTCGTGACCAACGCGGTGCGGTACGCGGAGCGGCCGGTGACGCTGCGGCTGCTCCGTACGGACGTGCTGCGCTGCGAGGTCGGCGACGACTCGCCGCAGTTGCCCCGGCAGCGGCGGGCGCGGGACACCGACGAGGGCGGCCGCGGCCTGTTCCTGGTGAACCGGCTGGCCCGGCGGTGGGGGGCGACCCGGTTGTCGGGCGGCAAGGTGGTCTGGTTCGAACTGGCCACGCGCTGAGCCCCGTACGGCGTCGGCGCACGGCGAAGGCCGGGCTCCCTCACGGGGGCCCGGCCTTCGGCGTGTGTCACGGGCGGGTTCGGCCACTGTCGGCGGCGTTGTCGTTGCCGTCCGGGGGCGGCTCGGTGGCCGGCTCGGTCGGCTTCGTCGGGGTCGGCTCCGTCGGGGTCGTCGCGGTGGACGTGGGCGGCTGGGTCGGCGGGGTGGCCGTGGAGGTCGGCGGCTGCGGCGGAGTGGTGGAGCGGTCCGTGGCCGTCGCGGTCGGCGTGGGCGACCCGCTGCTCTGGGTCGGCGTCGGCATCGTGGCGTCGCCGCCGGAGGTGCCGTCGGTCTCCAGGTCGAACGTGGCGTCGGAGCCGCCGCCGAGGGCCCGCTCGGTGTAGGCGCCCCAGATCTGCGCCGGGGTGCGGCCACCGTTGGCGCGGCCCGGGTTGATCGTGTCGGTGAGGGTGACCTGGTTGCCCTTGGTGTCCTCGCCGAAGAGGCCGACGGCGGTGACCAGTTCGGGGGTGTAGCCGACGAACCAGGCAGAGCGGTTGTTCTCGGAGGTGCCGGTCTTGCCGGCCGCCTCGTAGTCGCCCGCGGCCCGGAAGCCGGAGCCGCTCTGGACGACGCCCTGCATCGCCTTGGTGGTGGTGTCGGCGGCCTTGCGGGTGATGACCTGCTCGCCGATCGACTTCACCGGCTCGGCCTTGCGGTCCTTGTGCTCGGCGGACTTGACGATGGTCGGGGTGACCTTGACGCCGTGGTTGTCGAGGGTGGCGTAGGCGCCGGCCATGTCGAGGGTGGAGGCGCCCATGACGCCGAGCGACATCGCCGGGGTCGTGCCGAAGTCCTGGCCGTCCTTCATGCCGAGGGCGAGGGCGGTCTGCTTGGCCTTGGCGGGCGTGACGTCCACGATCATCTGGGCGTAGACCGAGTTGATCGAGCTGTTGGTGGCCTTCTGGACGCTGACCGGGCCGTAGCTCTGGTCGTCCTCGTTCTCCGGGGCGAAGTCGATGGGACTGCCGACGACCGGGCGCTTGCTGGTGCCGTCGTAGACCGTGCCGAGGCCGATCTTGCGGCCGTCCTGGGTCTCGGCGCCGTTGTCGAGCGCGGAGGCGAGCACGAGCGGCTTGAAGGTCGACGCGGGCTGGTAGTCGCGCCGGGTGGCGTTGTTCGTCCAGTGCTCGGTGGCGCCGACGCCGCCGTAGAGGGCGACGACCGCGCCGGTCTTCGGGTCGACGGAGGTGGCGCCGGCCTGGACGGTGGCGTCCTTCTTGTCGCCCTTGCGGTCGAGCTTCTCCTCGAGCTGCTCGTCGACGGACTTGACCAGGGCCTTCTGCTTCTTCTCGTCGATGTTGAGGGTGATCGTCCAGCCGCCGGCCTTGAGGTCCTCCTCGCTGACGCCCTGGCGCATGAGCTCCTGGTTGGCGGCCTCGACGATGTAGCCGCTCTGGCCGCTCATGCCCTTGGGGGCCTTGGGCTTCTGCGGGACGGGGAACTTCAGGCCGGCGCGCTGGGCGGGTTCGAGCCAGTTCTCCTCGACCATGTTGTCGAGGACGTAGTTCCAGCGCGCTTCGACGAGCTTGCGGCCCTCGGCGCTCGCGGAGGTCCAGTCGTACTGGCTGGGGGCCTGGAGCAGGGAGGCGAGGTAGGCGCCCTGGCCGACGGTGAGCTTGGTGGCGTCGACGCCGTAGTAGGCCTGGGCGGCGGCCTGGACGCCGTAGGCGTTGCGGCCGTAGTAGCTGGTGTTGATGTACCCGGCGAGGATCTCGCTCTTGTCCATGCGCTGATCGACCTTGAGCGCGATGACCATTTCCTTGAGCTTGCGCGTGGCCGTCTGGTCCTGGCTCAGGTAGTAGTTCTTGACGTACTGCTGGGTGATCGTCGAGCCGCCCTGCTTGCCCTTGCCGCTGACGGTGTTCCAGGCGGCGCGGAGGGTGCCCTTGATGTCGACGCCGTTGTCCTTGTAGAAGGTCTTGTTCTCGGCGGCGACGAAGGCCCGCTGGACGTCCTGGGGGACCTTGTCCAGGCCGACGATCTCGCGGTTGATCTTGCCCGTGCGGGCCATGACCTTGCCGTTGGCGTACTTGTAGACGTTGCTCTGCAGCGTCGCGTCGGCGTTGGCGGCGGCCGGCACCGGGACCATCAGATAGATCGCGTAGAAGGCGCCCATCACGAGCAGGCAGCCCACGAAGAACGTGCCCAGGAGTTTCTTCCAGGTGAAGAGGCGGCGTATGCGTCCGCCCTTCTTCGCCTGGGATTTGCCCGTCCGGCCCATGTCTTCCGTCGCTCCGCTCGTCGTCGAATCAGCTCAGCAAGCTAACACCGCCCATCAAGACAAAGGGCGATCCATCCGTCTTTTCCGGACGTGAGAATCAGCACCCACCTCCGAGGGAACCGACGCGTCAGAGACGCCGATGGTTGTGCGACCCGCGTCACATTCCGCTCGCACGAGGGGCGTCACCAGGGCTATACATCGCGCGTATACACAGCATGTACAGTGGCGCCATGTCCATCGGTCACACTCTGCTGGGACTCCTGGAGTCCGGCCCGCGCCACGGTTACGACCTCAAGCGCGCCTTCGACGAGCGGTTCGGCCACGACCGGCCGCTGCACTACGGGCAGGTCTACTCGACCATGTCCCGGCTCCTGAAGAACGGCCTCGTCGAGGTCGACGGCATAGAGGCCGGCGGCGGCCCCGAGCGCAAGCGGTACGCCATCACCGAGGCCGGCATCACCGATGTCGAGCAGTGGCTGGCCACCCCCGAGAAGCCCGAGCCGTACCTCCAGTCGACGCTCTACACCAAGGTCGTCCTCGCCCTGCTCACCGGCCGCGGCGCCGCCGATCTCCTGGACACCCAGCGCGCCGAGCACCTGCGCCTGATGCGCGAGCTCACCCGGCGCAAGAAGGACGGCGACCTGGCCGACGAGCTCATCTGCGACCACGCCCTGTTCCACCTTGAGGCGGACCTGCGCTGGCTCGAGCTGACCGCCGCCCGCCTCGACCGGCTCGCCGAGGAGATCCGCCGATGACCACCGGGCCGCTGCTCAAGGCGAGCGGGATCGACAAGGCGTACGGACCGACCCCCGCCCTCGCGGGGGCCGACTTCGCCCTCAGGGCCGGCGAGGTCGTCGCCGTGATGGGCCCCTCCGGCTCCGGCAAGTCCACGCTGCTGCACTGCCTCGCCGGCATCGTCCGCCCCGACGCCGGCTCCATCCACTACGACGGCCGCGACCTCACCGCGATGACCGACGGACAGCGCAGCGCCCTGCGCCGCGCCGACTTCGGTTTCGTCTTCCAGTTCGGCCAGCTCGTGCCCGAGCTGACCTGCGTCGAGAACGTCGCCCTCCCGCTGCGTTTGAACGGCGAACGGCGCAAGAGCGCCGAGGAAAGGGCGCGCACCTGGTTGACGCGCCTGGAGGTGGAAGACATCGGCTCCAAGCGCCCGGGTGAGATATCCGGTGGCCAGGGCCAGCGGGTCGCCGTGGCCCGCGCGCTCGTCACCGCCCCGCGGGTGATCTTCGCCGACGAACCGACCGGCGCCCTCGACTCGCTCAACGGCGAGCGGGTGATGCAGCTGCTCACCGACGCCTCCCGGGACACCGGCGCGGCCGTCGTCCTGGTCACCCACGAGGCCCGGGTGGCCGCCTACTCCGACCGCGAGATCGTGGTCCGCGACGGCTCCGTACGCGACACGGAGTGGGTGGCATGAGCCTGCGGACCTGGGTGCGCGACCTGGCCCTCGGCGCGCGCTTCGCCGTCACCGGCGGCCGCGGCGGCTGGATCCGGACGACCCTCACGGCCACCGGCATCGGCCTCGGCGTCGCCCTGCTGCTGACCGCCGCCGCCATGCCGAACATGCTGTTCCAGCGGGAGGTCCGGGAGTCCACGCGGGAGCCCGACGCGAGCCACGAGATCGCCCAGCCCGGCCCGGACACCTTTCTGTACGTGCGCAACCAGACGGTCTTCCGGGGCGACACCGTCACCGGCATGCTGCTGCGGCCCGAGGGCACGCACCCGCCGCTGCCCCCGGGTGCCGCCGCGATGCCCGGACCGGGCGAGATGCTGGCCTCGCCCGCACTGCGCGAACTGCTCGACTCCCCCGGCGGCGCGCTGCTGCGCGAACGCCTCCCGTACAAGGTCGTCGGCACCATCGGCGACGCCGGGCTGATCGGCCCGGCCGAACTGCGCTACCTCGCCGGCAGCGACACCCTCACCACCGACAACTACGACGGCCGCGGCCAGACCTACGGCTGGTCGGTCCCCGAGGAACAGAAGAACGCCTTCCTGCTCCTCCTCGTCGTCATCGCCTGTGTGGTCCTTCTGCTGCCGGTGGTCGTGTTCATCGCCACCGCCGTCCGCTTCGGCGGCGAGCAGCGCGACCGGAGGCTCGCGGCGCTGCGGCTGGTGGGCGCGGACGCCTCGATGACCCGGCGGATCGCGGCCGGCGAGGCGCTCGCGGGAGCGCTGCTCGGGCTCGCCGCCGGCGCCGGGTTCTTCGCCCTCGCCCGGCAGTTCGCCGGCACCGTGCAGATCTGGGACGTCAACGCCTTCCCGTCCGACGTCTCCCCGCTGCCCTGGCTCGCCGCCCTGATCGTCGCCACCGTGCCCACCGCCGCGGTCCTGGTCACGCTCTTCGCCCTGCGTGGAGTCGCGATCGAGCCGCTCGGCGTGGTCCGCACCGCGACCCCGCGGCCGCGCCGGCTCGCCTGGCGCCTCGTCCTCCTCCTGGCCGGAGCGGCGCTGCTGGTGCCGATCGTCGGCCAGGTGCAGATCGATCAGACCGCGATCGACACGGTCCAGATCGCCGCCGGCACCACGCTCGCCCTGATCGGACTCACCACGCTGCTGCCCTGGCTGGTGGAGGCGCTGATGAGGCGGATGCGCGGCGGTCCGGTGGCCTGGCAGCTGGCCGTCCGCAGGCTCCAGCTGAGCAGCGGCACCGCCGCCCGCACGGTCAGCGGCATCGTCGTCGCGGCCACCGGGGCCATCGCCCTGCAGATGCTGTTCCAGGCGATGCAGAGCGACTTCATGCAGGTCACCAACATGGACACGGCCCGGGCCCAGATGGAGACCAAGGTCGGCGCGCCCGGCGGCGACGAGGCCCGGCGGATGATCGACGAGCTCGCGAAGACCAAGGGCGTCACGGGGGTGGTCGGCACGGTCGAGTCCAGCGTGTGGCGACCCGGTCCCCTGCGGAAGGGCGAGGAGTTCATCCCGGTCACCTCGATCGCCGTCGCCGACTGCTCCTCCCTGAAGGAGTTCGCCAAGCTGCCGTCCTGCACGGACGGCGACGTCTTCATCGCCCTCGCGCACGGCAGGCAGGGACCGGAGGACGACTGGGTCCAGCGGACCGCGAGGCCCGGCACCGAGGTGGCCCTGCGCGATCCGGACACGCACACGTCCGGGCCGCTGCCCACCTGGCGGATCCCGGCGTCGGCCCGCACCGTGGACGCGCGCCTCGATCCCATGGGCCGGATCCCGTTCGGGCTGCTCGTCACCCCGGCGGCCATCGACGCGGCCCGGCTCGACACCCCGGAGGCGGGCGCCATGATCCGGATCGACCCGGCGGTACCGGACGCCCCCGAGTACGTACGCAACGCGGTCGCCGCCCTCGACCCGCTGACCCGGGTCGGCACCCTGCAGAACCTGGAGCGCGACGCCCAGTTCGAGAGCGTCCGCACCGGGATCCTGGTGGGCGCCACGATGACGATGACGCTCGTGGCGGCCTCGCTCCTGGTCACCACCCTGGAGCAGCTGCGCGACCGCAGGAGGCTGCTGTCCTCGCTCGTCGCCTTCGGCACCCGGCGCACCACGCTCGGCTGGTCGGTGCTGTGGCAGACGGCCGTGCCGATCCTCCTCGGCCTCGGCCTCGCGGTGGCCGGCGGACTCGGCCTCGGCGTGCTGCTGCTCAGGATGATCGGCAAGCGGGTCGAGGACTGGTGGGTCTTCCTGCCGGTGGCCGGCGTCGCGACGGCCCTCGTCGCCGCGGTGACCCTGCTGAGCCTGCCGCTGCTGTGGCGGCTGATGCGGGCCGACGGGTTGCGGACCGAATAGCGGCGTCAGGTCGCGACGGCCCGTACCGGAAGGCGCTTCATCGCGTCGCGGAGCGCGCCCGCCAGTTCCTCGAACTCGGACTGGCGGGCCGCTCCCGTACGCATCGCGAGCGCGATCCGGCGGGAGGGAGCCGGACCGGCGAAGTCCCCTGTTTCCAGGGCGGTGTTACGGGCGGTCTCGACCTTCACCGCGGTGCGCGGCAGCAGCGTCACCCCGAGGCCGCCCGCGACCAGCTGGACCAGCGTCGAGAGCCCCGCCGCGGTGGTGGTGACCGGCGCTCCCTCCGTACGGCCTGCCTCGCGGCAGATGTCGAGGGCCTGGTCGCGCAGGCAGTGCCCCTCGTCCAGGAGCAGCAGGTCGAGCTCCCTGAGTGCCTCGCGCGGAATGTCCGAGCGCCCGGCCAGCGGATGCCCCTCGGGTGCGACCAGGACGAAGTCCTCGTCGAACAGCGGGAGTTCGGTGACGCCGGGGGCGCCGAGCGGCACCGCGAGCAGCAGCAGGTCGAGCCGCCCGGCGGCAAGACCCTCGAGGAGGGACGAGGTCTGCTCCTCGTGGACCTGGAGGTCGAGCTCCGGGTAGCGGGTGTGGACCAGGCGCAGCACGGTCGGCAGCAGGTACGGGGCGACCGTCGGGATCACCCCGAGCCGGAGCACGCCGGTGAACGGGGCCTGCGCCGCCTCGGCCTCCTCCATCAGCTCGGCCACCGCGTCGAGGACCGCGTGGGTCCGCGCCGCGAGCCGCTCGCCCGCGGGCGAGAGCAGCACCTTGCGCGTCGTACGCTCGAGGAGCTGGACACCGAGTGCCTCTTCGAGTGCCGAGACGGCGCCCGAGAGCGCGGGCTGGCTCATGCCTATGGCCGCCGCCGCGTCGCGGAAGTGCAGGTGCTCCGCGACCGCCGCGAAGGCTCTGAGCTGGGACAGGCTGGGCTGTTTCACCCGTCGGACCGGATTCACTGATAACCACCTTCGATCAACACGACCCACTCTAGCTATTTCACTGATCAATGCACTGCGTGCCATGCTGTGAGCCGTCCAACCCCTCACGGAAGACCTCAAAAGGGCACCTTCCGGCCTGTAAGGAGAGCGCGTGCTCACTGTCGGTGACAAGTTCCCCACCTACGACCTGACCGCCTGCGTGTCGCTGGAGAGCGGCAAGGAGTTCGCGCAGATCGACCACAAGTCCTACGAGGGCAAGTGGCGCGTGGTGTTCTTCTGGCCGAAGGACTTCACCTTCGTCTGCCCCACCGAGATCGCCGCGTTCGGCAAGCTGAACGACGAGTTCGCGGACCGCGACGCCCAGATCCTCGGCGTCTCCGGCGACTCCGAGTTCGTCCACCACGCCTGGCGCAAGGACCACGCCGACCTGCGTGACCTGCCCTTCCCGATGCTCGCCGACTCCAAGCACGAGCTGATGCGCGACTGCGGCGTCGAGGGTGCGGACGGCTTCGCCCAGCGCGCCGTGTTCGTGGTCGACCCGAACAACGAGATCCAGTTCGTCATGGTGACCGCCGGTTCCGTCGGCCGTAACCCCAAGGAGGTCCTGCGGGTCCTGGACGCCCTGCAGACCGACGAGCTGTGCCCGTGCAACTGGAGCAAGGGCGAGGACACCCTCGACCCGGTCGCGCTCCTGGCCGGTGAGTGAGCATGGCGCTCGATGAGCTGAAGGCCGCCGTACCGGACTTCGCCAAGGACCTGAAGCTGAACCTCGGTTCGGTGATCGGCAACAGCGAGCTCCCGCAGCAGCAGCTGTGGGGCACGGTGCTGGCCTGCGCCATCGCCTCGCGCTCGCCGAAGGTCCTCAGGGAGCTGGAGCCCGAGGCCCGGGCGAACCTGAAGCCCGAGGCGTACCAGGCCGCCAAGTCGGCCGCCGCCATCATGGCGATGAACAACGTCTTCTACCGGACCCGGCACCTGCTGTCGGACCCCGAGTACGGGACGCTGCGCGCCGGTCTGCGGATGAACGTCATCGGCAACCCGGGCGTCGAGAAGGTCGACTTCGAGCTGTGGTCGCTGGCCGTCTCCGCGATCAACGGCTGCGGCCAGTGCCTGGACTCGCACGAGCAGGTCCTGCGCAAGGCCGGTGTCGACCGCGAGACGATCCAGGAGGCCGTGAAGATCGCCGCGGTCATCCAGGCGGTCGGCGTGACGCTGGACGCCGAGGCGGTCCTGGCCGAATAGGGCCGGACGCACGACGTACGACACGAAGGGCCCCGGGGTGCAGCCCCGGGGCCCTTCGGTCACTTCCGAGCGCGTCACTTCTTGAGCGCCGCCATCAGCGCGGTCATGTCCTCCACGAGGAAGGTGCGGGTCGCCGCCGGGTCCAGCTCGGGCGGCTCGGACGGCTCGGCCCCCGGGCCGATGGCGTCGTAGATCGGGACCAGGGAGAGCGAGAACACGATGACCGCCTGCCCGTCCAGGACGTGCAGCTCCATATCGCTGCCGTTGTCCTCCCTGACATAGGCGAGCTCTCCGACTCCGGAGATGCGGTCGCCGACGCCCAGCAGCGGGTCGTTCATCGCGGCCTCGAACTCCGGGCCCGGGTCCGTGACCCGGTGCAGGGTGTACGTGACCGCGACCTCGTAGGCGGCCGGCTTCGCCTCCAGGGACACGACGCACTCCGCCCGGAAGAGGGCGGGGTGTTCCTGCGTGAGGGGGTCGGTCGTCTCCCCCTTGCGGCCGAGGGAAGACGAGAGGCCGGCCAGCCGGGCCTCCTTGCACGGATCGACGTCCGCCCGGTAGCCGCCCAGGTCGGGCCCGCGGTCCTCGCCCTGCCGGTCGTACGCGTAGAGGCCGCCGGCCCACACCGCCGAGGCGACGACCGCGCCGCCGAGCGCCCACAGCCAGGGGCGGCCGGCTCGGGGCGGCCTCGGGCGTGGGTCCGGGTCCTGGTCCTGGTCCTGGTCCACGGGGAGGGGCGGGAGGGCGTCGGGGAACGCCGTTCCGCCCACGAGCTCCGGTTCGGAGATCACAGCCCTCCTCCGGCTACTCGTTCCGCCGAGCCGGGGGCGGCGGTCGGCGCCACCTCGTAGGCGGTCGCGCCGCGCGGCTCGGGGGTGGCGCGCAGGGCCTGTTCGGTGCTGTACGCGCGGAGGTAGCCGACCACCGTGTTGGCGACGGCGACCAGCGGGACGGCGACGACCGCGCCGCCGATGCCGGCGGTCAGGCCGCCGGCGGCGACGGCGAGGACGACGGCGAGCGGGTGGACCCGTACGGCCCGGCCGAGGATGAACGGCTGGAGGACATGGCCCTCGATCTGCTGCACCGCGAGCACCACCACGAGCACCATCAGGGCGGTGAACACCCCGTTCGTGACGAGCGCGACGACCACCGCGAGGGCACCGGAGACGACGGCGCCGACGAGCGGGATGAAGGCGAAGAGGAAGATGAAGACGGCGAGCGGCACGGCCATCGGCACTTCGAGGAAGTAGAGGCCGAGGCCGATGAAGACGGCGTCGATCAGGGCGACCAGCACCGTGCCGCGCACGTACGCGGTCAGGGTGCGCCAGGCCCGCGGTCCGGCGCCGGCGACGCCGGGCCTGGCCTGGGCGGGCACCAGCTTCAGCGTCCACTCCCAGACCTTCTTCCCGTCGTAGAGCAGGAAGAGGGTGGAGAACATGGCGAGCAGGATGCCGGTCATCGCCTCGACGACCACGGTCACGCCCTGGAGTCCGGCGGAGGTGATCTGCTCGGCGTTGGCGCCGATGGTGTCGCTGAGGTTCTTGGCGATGTCGTTGATCTGCTGCTCGGTCACGTGGAACGGGCTGTCGAGCAGCCAGTGCTTGAGCTCCTCGATGCCGTCCTTGACGCGGTCGGACAGGGTGTCGATGTTGTCCATGACCTGCCAGACCACGAACCAGCCGACCAGGCCCATCACGACGAAGCCGGAGACGGCGGTGACGGCGGTGGCGAGTCCGCGGGGCAGGCCCTTCCTGCGCAACAGAGCCACGGTGGGCTGGAGCAGTGCGGTGATGAGGAGCGCCGCGACGAAGGCGAGCACGACCAGCTGGACGGAGCTGATCACCTTCATCAGGACCCAGACGGTGCCGGCGAGGACGAGCAGGCGCCAGCCGGCCTCGGCGGCGACCCGCATGCCCCACGGAATGGCGGCGACCGGGTCGGGCCGGGCCGCGACGGCGGGCGCGTAGTCGGGCGGCGCGGGGACGGAGGCGGCGACGGGCACGGCGGCGGGCGCACCGGTGTCGGGTCCGGCTGTGCCGGGCGCGCCGGCCGGCGGATCGGCAGGCTCGGGCGCGGCCGTCCCGGGCCCGGCCGGCCCGGGCGCGACGGTCGGCGGTCCGACGGGATCGGGTCCGGCGCCCATGGCACCGGCGCCCATGGCACCGGCGCTCGCGGCGCCGACGGCCGGCGCGATGCCGGGGGCCGGGGGCGCGCCGGGGACCGACGGCGCGCCGAGCTGGTGCGCGCGCTCGGCTTCCGCGCGGCGCTCGTCAAGGCGCTCGCCCATGCGACTGAGGCCCTCGCCCATCCGGTGCAGCCATCCTGGCAGTCTCGACATGCTCTTCCCTCTCCCCCCTGGAACCCCCCGAACCTACACGCACGAAGCCCCTCACCGTAGGACGGCGAGGGGCTCCGCGAAGTTGAGCGCGGCCGGTACTAGTACCAGCGGTTGGCCTGCCAGAACGACCACGCGCCGCAGGGGCTGTCGTAGCGGCCGTTCATGTAGCTGAGGCCCCACTTGATCTGGGTGGCCGGGTTGGTCTGCCAGTCGGCGCCGGCCGAGGACATCTTCGAGCCGGGGAGGGCCTGGACCAGACCGTAGGCACCCGAGGAGGCGTTGGTGGCGCGGTAGTTCCAGCCGGACTCGTGGTCCACGATGTTGCTGAAGCACTGGAACTGGTCCGCCGGGATCATCTGGCGGGCGATCGCCTTGACCTCGGCGACGGAGTACGAGCCCTGGGCGGAGAAGCTGGACGCGTCGCGGAGGGAGGAGCGGCTGGCGCGCTCGGCCTCGGCCTCCTTGCGCTCCTTCTCGGCCTTGTCCGCGGCCTTCTTCTTGGCCTCGGCGTCCTTCGCGGCCTGGATGCGGGCGGCTTCCTCGGCGGACTTGCGCGCGACGGAGTCGGCGGCGGCGGCCTGGACGTCGGCCTGCTCCGCGAGGGTGGAGACCTGTACCTGGGCCTGCTCGCCCACGGGGATGTCCGCGAGCAGCGTGGTGTCGGCCGCGGTGGCCTCGAAGTTGTCGTCCGAGGGCTGCGCGGCGTTGCCCGAGGCAACACCGACGACGGCGCCGACAGTGGTGACCGCAGTGGCCGAAGCCACCGCGAATCCCCGGACCGAGATCCGGCTCACACGGTTTCCTTCCAGCATCGCCGCACAGGGTGACCAAGCGGGCGAAATCGTGCCCCTGACGCTGGTCTTCGACTACTGGGTCACTGAAGACACGGGCCCGTGGTGCTGTGGGCGGCATACGGCGAACGACTGTTGAGTTGTGTGGTGTCGCACCTCTGAAGGTGCACGTGTGCCGTATGCGGGGCCTGACGGAAACCAGACTCTGCCGGACGGCGACACCGCAAGGCAATTCCATCCTGCGTGTGAAAGCTCACACCTGGGCGGGGTAAAGGGTTTTGGTCGATACGGCGGACAGCGCGGCGCCGCCCGGCTAAGCTCCTGCGCTTTGCCGGGCGGCGCCAACTACCGTGCGTTTCGGGTCAGATCTGGCCGTCCTCCAGCATTTCGGTCACGAGCGCGGCGATCTGCGAGCGCTCGGAGCGGGTCAGGGTGACGTGCGCGAACAGCGGATGGCCCTTCAACTTCTCGACCACGGCGACGACTCCGTCGTACCGGCCGACCCTCAGGTTGTCGCGCTGGGCGACGTCGTGGGTCAGCACCACCCGGGAATTCGCCCCGATACGGGACAGAACGGTCAACAGCACGTTCCGCTCGAGGGACTGGGCCTCGTCCACGATGACGAAGGCGTCGTGGAGCGAGCGGCCCCGGATGTGGGTGAGCGGCAGGACCTCCAGCATGCCGCGGCCCAGCACCTCCTCGATCACCTCGCGGCTCGCCACGGCCGAGAGGGTGTCGAAGACCGCCTGCGCCCAGGGGCTCATCTTCTCGGCCTCGGTGCCCGGCAGATAGCCGAGCTCCTGCCCGCCGACCGCGTACAGCGGACGGAAGACCATCACCTTCTGGTGCTGGCGGCGCTCCAGGACCGCCTCCAGGCCGGCGCAGAGCGCGAGCGCCGACTTGCCGGTGCCGGCCCGGCCGCCCATCGAGACGATGCCGACCTCCGGGTCGAGCAGGAGGTCCAGCGCGATCCGCTGTTCGGCGCTGCGGCCACGGATGCCGAATGCCTCACGGTCGCCGCGCACCAGGCGGACGTTCCCCTCGGCGGTGATCCGGCCGAGCGCCTTGCCCCGCTCGGACTGCAGCACGAGGCCGGTGTGCACGGGCAGCTCGGCCGCCTCCGGCACGTAGAGCGTCTCCTGGTCGTAGAGCAGGTCGACCTGGTCGGCGGAGAGGGCGACTTCGGACATTCCGGTCCAGCCGGAGTCCGTGATGGCGAGCTCGGCCCGGTACTCCTCCGCGAGGAGCCCGACCGAGGAGGCCTTGATCCGCAGCGGCAGGTCCTTGGAGACGACCGTGACGTCGTACCCCTCCGCCTGCAGGTTGCGGGCGACCGCGAGGATGCGGGAGTCGTTGTCCCCCAGCCGGTAGCCGGCCGGAAGGACGCCGGGATCCGAGTGGTTGAGCTCGACACGCAGGGTGCCGCCCAGGTCCCCGATGGGGAGCGGGGCGTCGAGGCGTCCGTACCGGACCCGGAAGTCGTCCAGGAGGCGCAGGGCCTGCCGGGCGAAGTAGCCGAGTTCGGGGTGGTGCCTCTTGGCCTCCAGCTCGGTCACCACGACGATCGGCAGCACGACCTCGTGCTCGTCGAAGCGGGACATCGCGCTGGGGTCGGCCAGCAGGACGCTGGTGTCGAGAACATAGGTGCGCCTGTCGGACAAGCGGCGCTTATTGCTGGTCACCACGGAAGGACAGACCCCCTTCGAGGACCCCTGTGAGGTCGGGGTGCGACGGCGCCGCCCATGACGGAGCCGGTGTCGCTGCGGGATGGGACCGGGCTCAGGCCACGATGCGCGGGCCGAGCGCCGGCCCTCCGCCTCGTCCGTACATCTCCTGCACGGTCGTCCTGGTGCAAAGGGCCTCCCGGGTGGCGGTCTCCGTGCCGCTCACTTCACCAGGGATATGCCCTCGAACACACGCCGTCATGCCATGGCATATGACGGCGTGTTCGTGAACACAGGGTGACGGGTGTTCCGTGGGTGACGTCAGTTACCGAAGCGCCGGTGCCGCGCCGCGTAGTCGCGGAGCGCGCGCAGGAAGTCGACCTTGCGGAAGGCGGGCCAGTGCACTTCACAGAAGTAGTACTCGGAGTGGGCGCTCTGCCACAGCATGAATCCGGACAGGCGCTGCTCGCCGCTGGTGCGGATCACCAGGTCCGGGTCGGGCTGGCCGCGCGTGTAGAGGTGCTCGGAGATGTGCTCGACGTCGACGATCTCGGCGAGCTCCTCGAAGCTCGTCCCCTTCTCCGCGTGCTCCAGGAGCAGCGAGCGGACCGCGTCCGCGATCTCCTGCCGGCCGCCGTAGCCCACCGCGACGTTCACGAGTATCCCCGTGTTGTCGTGCGTGGCCTGCTCGGCCTCCTTCAGGACGGACTGGGTGCGCGCGGGCAGCAGGTCGAGGGTGCCCACGTGGTTCACCCGCCAGCGGCCGTCGGCGGCGAGCGCCCGCACCGCGTCCTCGATGATCGCGAGCAGCGGGACCAGCTGGTCCTCGGGGCGGTTCAGGTTGTCGGTGGAGAGCATCCAGAGCGTGACGACCTCGACGTCGGTCTCGACGCACCAGCCGAGCAGCTCCTGGATCTTGTCCGCGCCGGCCTTGTGACCCTGCTCGGGGGTGCCCCCCGAGGCCTTGGCCCAGCGGCGGTTGCCGTCGAGGATGACACCGATGTGCTTGGGCACCTGGGCGTGGTCGAGTCGGCCTTCCACCCGGCGTGCGTAGAGCCCGTACACCAGGTCGCGCAGGTTCACTGTTCTTTACCCCTCCATGCGTGTCGGCCCCCGAAGCCGCCACATTACTGCGGACGGGTCACGGGCTCCCAGCCCGGGACTGTCACAAGTCCGTGATAAGCAGAGATACGTGACTGATTCCCCCCTGTACCGCGCCGCCGCGGGCCGCTACGACGCCATGGAGTACCGGCGTACCGGCCGCAGCGGGCTCAAGCTCCCCGCGATCTCGCTCGGCCTGTGGCACAACTTCGGCGACGACCGCACCCTCGACTCGCAGCGGGCGATCCTGCGCCGTGCCTTCGACCTCGGGGTGACCCATTTCGACCTGGCGAACAACTACGGACCGCCGCCCGGCTCCGCCGAGCTCAACTTCGGCAAGATCTTCGCCCAGGACTTCGCGCCCTACCGCGACGAGCTGATCGTCTCGACCAAGGCCGGCTACGAGATGCACCCCGGGCCGTACGGCGAGTGGGGCTCCCGCAAGTACCTGATGTCGTCGCTCGACGCCTCCCTGAAGCGGATGGGCCTCGACTACGTCGACATCTTCTACTCGCACCGCTTCGACCCGCACACCCCGCTGGAAGAGACGATGGGGGCGCTCGCCTCCGCCGTGCAGCAGGGCAAGGCGCTGTACGTGGGCGTCTCCTCGTACACCAGCGAACAGACCGCCGAGGCCGCGCGGATCCTGAAGGAGATGGGCGTCCCGGCCCTGATCCACCAGCCCTCGTACTCGATGATCAACCGGTGGACCGAGGACGACAACCTCCTCGACACCCTGGAGGCGGCCGGCATGGGCTGCATCTCCTTCGTGCCGCTGGCCCAGGGTCTGCTCACCAACAAGTACCTGAAGGGCGTCCCCGAGGGCTCCCGGATCACCCAGGGCAAGTCCCTCGACCCGAACCTGCTCTCCGACGAGGTGCTGCGCCGGCTGCGCGGCCTGGCGGACATCGCCGGGCGCCGCGGGCAGTCCCTCGCCCAGCTCGCCCTCGCGTGGGTGCTGCGTGACGAGCGGATGACGTCAGCGCTGATCGGCGCGTCGAGCGTGGCCCAGCTGGAGGAGAACATCGCGGCGCTGGCCGGGCCTCCGCTGACGGAGGAGGAGTTGAAGGAGATCGACTCCTTCGCCGTCGACACCGCGGGCGCCAACATCTGGGCCGGCCGGGGCTGACGAGCCTGCGGTGACGCGGGCGTGACGCCGGCGGAGTGTCGATGAACACGCCGGCGGAGAAAGAAAACGGGCCGGTCCGTGGGGGGGATACGGACCGGCCCGAGGGGGGGTTTCCACCATAACCCTTCATTAGTCGTGCTGCGTGCCACGCGCGCCGAACAGACGGCCCCGGATTCACCGGAGGCCAAGCGGCACAAGGGCTGTAAGGCCCCGTGGCGGGTTTGCGCCCGGGCGTGGCGGCGGATTCGGTACCTCCCACGGGGGACCCTCGGGGCGGGTAGCCCGGTTGACGCGGCGACGCAGGTCGGAGACGGACTCTTCGGCCGAGGCGGACAGGTCCTGACCTACCCCCCTCTTCGGCCGAGTGGGACAGGTTCTGACCTACTCGGCCCCTACGGTCGGAACATGACGACCTCCACCCCACCCCGTGTCACCTGGGCGCAGGCGGACGCCCGGAGGATCCGGCGCCAGTTCCTGGACGAGCCCACGGACGCCCCGCCCGCGGCGGTGGCCGCCGCGATGCTCGGCGCGCACGCCCAGGTCCTCTCCGCCGCCGAGCTGTCCCTCGCACTGCGTACGGCCGAGGGGACAAGGGCGGACGTACGGGCGGCCCTCTGGGAGGACCGCACGCTGGTGAAGACGTACGGGCCGCGCGGCACCGTCCACCTCCTCGCGGCCGACGACCTGCCGATGTGGACGGGCGCGCTCTCCGCGATCCCGGCCGGGGCGAGCCCGATGCCGCCGGACGTACGGATGACGGCGGCGCAGACCGACGAGGTCGTGGCGGCCATCGCGGACGCGCTGGCGGGCGCGGAACTGACCGTGGACGAGTTGACCGACGCGATCGTGGCGCGCACCGGCCCGTGGGCGGGCGACCGGGTGATGGACGCCTTCCAGGACAAGTGGCCGCGCTGGCGCCAGATGACCCATGTGGCCGCGCACCGCGGGGTGCTGGGCTTCGGCCGCGACCGGGGCCGGAAGGTCACGTACACGAACCCGGGCGTGCGCCCGACGGCGGGGGCGCGGGCGCTCGGCGAGCTGGTGGAGCGCTATCTGCGCGCCTACGGACCCGCGACCCCGCAGTGGTTCGCGAAGTGGCTGGCGGCGCCGGCCGGCTGGGCGGCGGAGCTCTTCGCCGCGCTGGCCGGGGCCGGGCGGATCGAGGAGGTGTCCTACGACGGCGCGCCGGATGGCCCGCGCCCTGCGTGGGTCGCCGCCGGGGACACCGCGTTCGAGGACGAGCGGCCGGCGCGCGGGGTGCGGCTGCTGCCCTACTTCGACGCCTTCGCCATCGCTTCCCAGCCGCGCGAGCGGCTCTTCCCGGGCGAGGCGTACGGCCGCGCCCTGGCGGGCGGCCAGGCCGGGAACTTCCCGGTGCTGCTGGTCGACGGGACGGTGGCGGGCGTCTGGCACCAGCGCCGTTCCGGGAAGCGGATCGCGGTGACCGTCGAGCCGCTCCGGAAGCTCGGCGCGGCCCGGCTGCGGGAGCTGGAGGCGCGAGCGGAGCGCGTGGCGACGGTCCTTGAGGGCCGCGCCGAGCTGACGGTGGGGCCCGTGACGGTGGGACCGCACGCATAGGGCGTGCCCGGGGATCAGGATGTACGAGGGGCCCGGGGGGTGTCGGACCGGTCGGCGGAGCGGTGCAGCAGCGTCACCCCGTCGCGGGCCGCCACCACTTCGTACCCGTGCTTCCGTGCCGCCTTCAGCTCCGCCCTCTGCTGGTCGAGGGGGTAGGGCCAGTGGCCCGGCTGGTACGGCCAGGCCTCCGGGGCCTGCGCGTCGTGGATGATCCACTCGGCGGTCGGCGGGGGCAGGTCCTTGCGCCGGTACTCGTAGAGCCGGCCACCGACCGGGAAGGTCGGGAAGAGGACGACGGTGCAGCGCGAAGTGAGTTGCGGGGCGAGCCGGTTGGAGGCCGCGACGGTCGCGCCGTCCGGGATCCGGTCGAGGAGCGCGCGGGCGGCCTCCAGGTGCCGTGTGGTGTGCCACGTGGCCCGCTGGGCGAGCTGGGCCAGCGGGAACGAGGGCAGCAGGACGGCCGTCACGGCGAGGACGGTGGCGAGCGCGGCGCGGACGGTGCGGCGATCGGTCTCGCGGCCGAGGACGTCGAGGAGCCCGGCGAAGACGACCGGCATGAGGATCGCGCTGTAGTGGAAGGCCGTTCCCCAGTGGAAGCCGTTCTCGGAGGCCATCCGCCAGCCGAGGGTGGGAAGGGTGAGCAGCGCGAGCGGGGAGCGGAGGGCGAGCAGCGCGGAGGGCGCGAACACCAGGATGAGCGTGGTCGCCTTCAGCTCGGGGCGCAACACGTCGAGCGGGGCGTGGGCGAGGGTGGCGAGCAGGGAGCCGTGGGCCGGGGCGAGGTTGCTTCCGTGGGCGTAGCCGCCGGTGGTGGCGAGGGCGGGCAGCAGCACCTTGAACTCGAGGAGCGAGCCGAGCACGCCGGCGGCGACGGCGGCGAGCCCGAGCCGGCGCGGCCCCTTGTACGCGATGTAGCCGCCGACGGCCGCGAGCGTGAGCCCCAGGTCCTCCTTGACCAGCAGGAGGGGCGCGGCCCAGCAGGCGGCGGCCCGCCAGCGCTGTCGGCCGAGCGCTTCGACGGACCAGGCGAGCAGCGGTACGGCGAGGGTGACCTCGTGGAAGTCGAAGGCGGCCGCCGAGGCGATGCCCCAGCTCAGTCCGTACCCGGCGGCGACGGCGTGGGCGGCGCGGCGGCCGAGCACGCGGGCGGCCCAGCGGACGAGGGGGACGGCGGAGAGCGCGAGGAGCGCGGACTGGGCGACGAGCAGGGTGAGCGGGGAGGGCCAGAGGCGGTAGAGCGGGGCGAGGGCGGCGAGGAGGGGGTGGAAGTGGTCGCCGAGGAGGTTGAAACCCTCGCCTCGCAGGGGGACGACGGGGGCGCGGAGGTCGGCGTAGGCGCGGACGGCCTGTTCGAAGATGCCGAGGTCGTAGCCGGTGGTACGCATGAGGAGGTGGCGGCGCACGGCAACGGTCGCGTAGAGCAGGCAGAGGGCGGCGGCCCAGGCCCACGGGAGGAGGCCGGGGCGCCGGTACCAGGGGGTGGGGAGGACGGTCACCCGCCGCCGATTCAGTACCGGTTTCTCATCGATTGTCCGCATATGGCGTGATGCTAGGGCGGTCCATTCAGGGGACGGCGGTGAACGCGCCGAGGAGGAGGCCCAGGAGGGCGCCGGCGATCATGAAGGGACCGAAGGGGATCGCGGACCCCCGCCCGGCGCGGCGGGTGAGGACGAGCCCGAGGCCGTAGAGCGAGCCGAACAGGAAACCGGCGAAGGCCCCCGCGAACAGCACCCCCCAGCCGTACCAGCCGAGCGCGGCGCCGAGCGGGACGGCGAGCTTGACGTCGCCGAAGCCCATGCCGCTGGGGTGGATGAGGAAGAGCAGCAGGTAGCCGCCGCCCAGCGCGGCCGCGCCGAACAGCGCGTGGAGCCAGGACCCCGCCGCGTACGGCAGGAGGGCGGCGGCCGCGAGCAGCAGCGGCAGGGTGGTGGCGAGCGGCAGGGTGACCCGGTCGGGCAGCCGGTGGACGCGGAGGTCCACGCAGGCGAGGAGCACGCCGAACGGGGCGGCGAGCAGCCAGACGGCCAGTTCGGGCCGGGGGCCCCCGGCGGCCAGCGCGAGCGCGGCGCAGACCAGGGCGGTGAGCAGGGGCGCGGTGAGTGGTGCGGGGGTGGTCGCGCAGGCCCCCCGCCCCGGACCGCCGAGCCAGCCGCGGCCGGGCCCAGCGAAGGCGTGGCCGGCCGGGCAGTGCGTACGCCAGGGCTCGTCCGGGGCGACGGAGAGCCGGTACGCGGCACGGGGGACCAGACGTCCGGCGGCCGCGCCCCACAGGGCGGCGGCCGCGACGAGGGCGATCAAGGGGGCGTCCACGGGCCGACCTTAGGGCTACTGTCTCCCGCATGGGGAGGACTTGGGGAAGGACCTCGGGGCGGCCTTGGAGGCAGGCTTGGGGCCGGGCTTGGGGCCGGGTTTCGGGCAGGGCTTGGGACCGGGCTTCGGGCCGGACTTCGGGCCGGGCTTCACGGCGCTCCTGGCGCGACGGGGCGGGGATCCTCGAGACGCCGGGCGGGGCGGTGCCGCTGGAGGTCGCGGCCTCCTACCGGGCCCGGCGGCGCGGGCTGCTCGGGCGGGACGGCATCGCGGGCGCCCTGCTCATCACGCCCACCAACAGCGTGCACACCTTCGGCATGCGCTTCACCCTCGACATCGCCTACCTGGACCGGTCCTTGACCGTCCTCGACGTGGTCACCATGCGCCCGGGCCGGCTCGGCATGATCCGCCCCCGCGGCCGGCACGTCCTGGAGGCGGCGGGCGGCGCGATGGCCGGCTGGGGAGTGCGGCCCGGCGTCCGGGTGGGGATCCGGCTCACGGAGGACCCGAACCGAGCAGCGTGAACGCCCCGTAGCAGGCCGAGGCGAGCGCGAGCCCGGCGAGGACGGGCACGGCGGTACGGGTACGGAGCCGGGCCAGCGCCGCGGCGGGCGGCAGGAGCAGCCCGAACGCGGGCATCATCAGGCGCGGCCGGGACCCGAAGTAGGCGGCGCCGACGAGGGAGACCGCGACGACGGCGACGGTGTAGACGAGCAGCGGGAGCGGCTGCCGCTGCCGTACGCACAGGGCGACCAGCCAGCCGAGCAGCCCGAGCGCCGCGCACAGCCCGAGCGCGGCGGGCCACGGGAGGCCGGCGATGAAGCGGGCGAGGGCGACGCCGCCGTCGATGGAGTTGCCCCAGGCGGCCTGGACGTCGAAGTAGGCGGTGGCGCCGCCCTGGAGGACGCCGACGTAGACGATGTACGCGAGCCAGCCGAGGGGCGCGAGGAGGGCGCCGGCGACGACCGGGGCGATGCGCCTCAGGCGGCCCGGGTGGGGCGCGCGGTTCGCACCGGGCGCGGTCTCACGAGGCGCGCGCGGCTCTCGTCCGCGGAACTCCCGTACGAGCGTGGCGAGGGCGGTGATCCCGATCGCGGCGATCAGCGCGGCGGCGGTCGGCCGGGTCAGCCCGGCGAGCGCGCACAGGGTGCCGGCCAGGATCCAGCGCTCGCGCAGCACGGCGAGCAGCGACCAGGCGGCGAGGGCGGTGAACAGGGTCTCCGTGTACGCCATCGACTGCACGAACGCGGTCGGGTACACGCCCCACAGCACGGCCAGCACGACCCCGGCCCGCGGCCCGGCCACGTGCGCGCCGACCGCGTGGATGCCCCAGGCGGCGGCCAGCGACGCGGCCCAGGAGAGCAGGAGCCCGGCGGTGGCGGCGTCGACGGGCAGGACGGCGGACACGGCCCGTTCGAGGGCGGGGAAGAGCGGGAAGAAGGCGAGGTCGGCGTGGACGGCGCCGCCGGGCAGGGTGACCTCGTACCCGTATCCGTGCTCGGCGATCCGGGTGTACCAGACCGAGTCCCAGCGCCCCTTGAGCCGGTGCCAGCCGTCCTCGCCGGTGGCCGCCGAGGCGACGGCGAGGGCGGCGAGGCCGAGCAGTCGGGTGGCGGCGTAGCCGCCGAGGGCGGCCCAGGGCGGGGCGGGGGTGGTGCGGGACATGCGGTCGATTATGTCCAGAGCGCGCCCGCCCCCGGCGGGCTACCCCCGGGGCCGGATGCGGAGGAACCTCGCCGCCATGACCGGGCCGAGCTGCTGCACGATCGCGTGGCCCGGCTCGTGGGGGTGCGGGAGGTCGCCCAGGAACGAGGTGACGATGACGTCGTCGATGCCGAGGTCGCCGCGGCAGCTCTGCTCCTCCAGGAAGTCGAGGGTGCGCCGCCAGTCCACGGCGGCCCTCTCCTCTCCTATGTCGCCGAGGAACGAACGGACGGTGTCCTGGACGACGTCCCAGAAGAAGATGTGCGGCAGGACGCCGCCCTGGGTGAAGACGTGCGAGTCGTACGCGGCACGGAACTCGGGGATCCGGGCGACGAGGTCGCTGACCAGCTGCACGCTCGGGGTCGTGGTCGTCATCGGCTGCCCACTTCGAAAGCACTCTGTAGCTCTTCGGACCAGGATGCTCCTCCTGAAGTGCACCGTCCCGTCACTTTTGCGCTTTCCTGGCGACGTCTTATGCCCGGTTTTCCACAGGGGGTGCGAAGAGTCCCCCTTCCGTGGATCGTTGCTCGTATGTACGAGTTGGTGAGTCTCGCCCGGGGCGGGGTGCTCCTCACGGCGTGGGCGCTCGCCGCGGGCTGGCCGCGGGGCCGGCTGGCCGGGCGGCTGCGCGGGGAGGGCTGGCAGCGGATCTGCAGGGGCGCGTGGGCGGTCCCGGGAAAGGAGGTGGACTGGTGGGTGCGGGCGGGGGCGGCCCAACTGCTCCGCCCCGACCTGGTGTGCAGTCACCGCACGGCGGCGGCGCTGCACCGGATCGAACTGCTCGGGGAGGCGGCGGGCGTCCCGCCGGACGTGCCGGTCCTGGAGTTCACCGCCCCGGCGGGGCGGGGCTCGGGACCCGGCGTTCATGGCCGGATACGCATCCACGCGACGGCTCGGCTCACCGGAGGGGACTGCACGGTGCGGCGCGGGTTGCGGGTGACGGGTCCGGCCCGGACGGTCGCCGATCTGATACGGGCGGCCGCCACCCGCGAGGAGGCACTGGTGCTCGCGGACTCGGCGCTGTCCCGCCGTTTCGTCGCGGGCCGGCGCCGTGACCCGCTGGTCCGCGAGGCGGAGCTCGCGGCCGAACTCGCCGTGCCCCGCCGCGCGGGCGGGCCGCGGGCCCGGCGCTGGCTCCCGCTGGCGCGTCCCGGAGCGAGCTCCCCCGCCGAGACGGTGGCCCGGCTGCGGATGCACGACGCGGGTCTCCACCCGGAGACCCAGCCCGTCCTTCACACCCCGGCGGGCCGGCCCCTGTGCCCGGACTTCTACTTCCGTGCCGCCGGACTGGTCGTCGAGATCGAGGGCTTCGCCTTCCACGGCACCCGCCGGGCCCACGAACGCGACGTCCACCGCTTCAACGAGCTGCAGAGCTGCCCGGGGGTGCGGAGGGTGCTGCGCTTCACGGCGCGCGAGGTCTTCGACCGCCCGGACCGGATGACGGCGACGATCCGGGAGGCGCTCAGGACCTTGCCGCGTGACGGCCCCGAGGGCGGCCTCCTGGCCGGCCCCGGGGACGCTTCCCGGGCCGGCTCCAGGGGCGGCGGCGGGTGAGGCGCCGGGGCAGGCGGCGGCCCGTGACGAGGACGGGCCAGGCGCCGAGCCCGGCGACGAGGACGGTGCCGGTGGTGATGCCGGCGATGCCGACGGCACGAAGGGTCGGATCGGGACCGGTGGGTTCGGCCGAGGGGGTGAGCGTGAGGTCGAGGGCCAGGGGGACGGGCGCGGGGGCGCGCCGGTCGAGGGTGAGCTGCAGGTAGTACGCCCCCTCGAAGCGCATCGCGCTCACGGCGTCCGTCGTGCCCTCGGTGCGGTTGGCGTAGGCGGCGGGGGCGGTGGCGAGGAGCAGGGTGGCGGGGGCGCCGGTGTACAGCGCCCTGCGTTCGTCGACGGCGCCGCGCGCCGGGTTGTACAGCGCGAGCCGCAGCCCGTCGGGCAGCGCGGAACGGCCTGGCGGGGGCGTCGCGTTGGCGAACCGCGCCTGCGCGAAGAGCTGCTGCCCCCACGCCACCGGCACCCGGTAGAAGCTGCTCTCCCCCGGCCGCAGCTCGTCCCGCCAGGTGCCGGCGCCGACCGGTGCGGCGTCGTTGAAACCGGTGCCGCCGCGGGCCGGGTGCGCCTGCCCTCCGCCGGCCTCCGGCGCCGGTGGCCGGGTGCTCCACGCGGTGGGCGCGGGCGGGGGCGCGGCGCCGGGCCGGGGCCCCGGCTCGACGACGTAACCGAGCTCGACGGTCCGCCGACCCGGCGCGCCCTGTGCCCGGCCGACGTCCTCGACCACGAAGACGTACTCCCCGGGCTCCTGGCAGTCCCGCCCCGGTTCGACGCGCCGGCTGACGTAGTCGGCGACGGGGCGGGCGGTGTCGCCGTAGAAGCGGATGTCGTTGGCTGCCCCGCAGGGCACGCCGGTGGGGGTGCGCAGGGAGAGGGAGAGACCGTCCACGACGTCGACGGCGGTGCCGGGTTCGGGGGCGAGGACGGCGGAGAGGAAGACGTTCGAGGCGCCGTCGAGGCGGACCCGGTAGGAGCGCGTCTCGCCCCTCTCTATGCCGTCGGTGTACGTCCCCGGCCCGGGCAGCACCGCACCGGTGCGGACCGGCCGGGCGTCGGGGGCGGTGCGGTAGCCGGGCGGAACGGGGCTCCCGGCGGCACCCAGGACGAGCGCGACGAGCGCGCCGGCCGCGACTCTGAGCATCGCCCGTCCCGCTACCCGCCGGTGGTGCGCGGGAAGGACACCTCGACCCGGCGGTTCTTCTTCCGCCCTTCCTCGGTGGCGTTGTCCGCGATCGGGTAGTCCTCGCTGTACCCGCGGATGTCGAAGGTCTTCCCCGGGTCGAGGTTCCTGGCCAACTCCAGCTGCACGGCGTCGGCCCGCTGCTTGGAGAGCTTCAGCCCGTGCTCGTACGTCCCGAGGTTGTCGGTGAACCCGAAGACCCGCACCCGGCTCGACCCCTGCTTGTTGATCTCCACGGCGATGGCGGCGATCCGCGCGGTCGCGGCGGGGCTCAACTTGGCGCTGTCCTTGGGGAACAGCACCTCCGCCTGCAGCGCGAACGTCACGTCGACGTTGGTGTCCTCGCGGCGCTGCTCGCCGCCCTCCTCCTCGACGATCTGCTTGATGTCGAGCACCTTCGCGGGGGCGAGGGTGGCGCCGTCGGGGAGCATGAGCTCGGGCGAGTTGGCGTCGATCGCGGGTGGCGGGGACGCGCTGGAGGTGGACCCGGGCGGGTCGTCGGCGCGAGCGGACCCGACGGTACCGGCCAGGAGCACGACGGCGGCGGTGAGCGCGGCGATGCGGTGGGGAGTCGTCATGGCTGCGCCCTCAGGAGAGCTTGATGGTGGCGGGGTCGAAGGTGGGCAGTTGGAGCGAGACCTCGGTGGTGGTGGGGGGTGGGGCGGGGAACTGCATGAAGACGGAGGTCCAGGCGCCGGGGGCGAGGCTGGAGAGGTCGGTGGTGGTGAGGGGCCGCCCGTCCGTGTCCCTCAGTACGTAGTAGCGCTTCTTGCCGACGGAGTCGACGAGAGTGGCTCCGCCGAGGGAGTTGCCATGCTTGATGATCTCGGTTTCGTTGCCGCCGAGTTGAGCGGGGATGATGCGCATGGCATCCGCTGTGTTCGTCAGCTTGCCGCTGACGGTGATGAAGCCTCCCCTGTCGCGCTTTGCCGAGACGACCGACAGTTCGAGCCCTTCCTGCCCCTTGAGAACGGCGATGGGTTCGGTCGGCTCCTCGGACTGCGGCTGCGTGTTCCCGCCTTCGCCGCTCTTGGGGACGGTGGTGGACGCCGCCGGCTTGTTCTGCGACGGCATCTCGTCGCTGCCGCAGCTGACGAGGCCGAGGAGCAGTCCGGCCGCGATGGCCGCCGCGGCCACTCCTCTTCCGGCCTTCACTGTGTGCCGCACACTCATGAGAACAGGGTCCTTCGCTCGTCAGTCGACCAGTCGGACGGAAAAGAGATCGGCCGCGTCTGGCAGCCTCGGATGCTCCGGGTCGATCGTCCACTCGACGCCGTGGCAGACGAGGCCGGTGATGGGTTCCGGTTCGGGACTCGGCGTGGGAGTCGGCTCGGGCGTGGCCGTGCCGGTGGGCGTCGGCGTGGGAGTGGTCGGCGGCGTCGTCGGCTCAGGTGCGTCGAAGGAGCAGCGGGGCTCGAGAACGGCCGTCGCCGTCGCGACAGCGTGCTGATCCTCCGTACCAGGGACGAGCGAACTGCCCACGGTGCCGAGCGTCCGGATCCGCACCCGGAACTCTTCCTCCCCGCCGGACCGCGAAGCCGTGCACCCGTCCTCCCAGAGTTCGGCGCCGTTGTCCGCAGCGAACTGGGCCGCCCTCTCGCAGGCCAGGTCCGGGACGTACTCCTCGCCCCGCAGATAGGCGTCCCACACCTCCGGGTCCAGGATCACGTCGAGCCAGCCGTCCCTCAGCTGCTCCCGCGCGTCCTGCGCCGCGGCGAGCGCGGCGGCGTCGGCTGCGGTCTGGCCCCCGTTGCGGGTGGCCGCAGCCTGGCCCACGGCGAAGTAGACGAACGCGAGGAACAACAGCCCTGCCATCACCGTGATGTAGACGGGGAAGGCCTGGCCTCGATCACCTCGCAGATGTCCGGCTAATGCTGCCCCTGCCCCCCGCCACCGCCCGTCAGTTCGGTGACCTTCCGGCTGATGGCGTTCTTGATGTCCTGGCCGATGCTCGTCCCCGTGATCGCGACCACGATCGCCACGACCACCACGATGATCCCCAGGTACTCCACCGCCGTCTGCCCCCGGTCCCCCCTCCTGGCGGACCAACTCCCCGCGTGCACCCTGGCCTTGGTCAGGAGCCTCAGCAGCGCGTCGTTCATGGTGTTCCCCTCCGTGTCCGGCGACGGGGGCAGGGTACGCCCGGGAGGTGGGCTGTTCACAGGGCCCGTAGGCCCAATCACGGTGCGTAGTCATGACGCCGTCCTCGTGCCGAGCCAGGAGGCGATGGCCTCGCCACGGGTCGTGCTGTCGAGTTTGGCGAAGATGCGGTTGATGTGGTTCTTGACGGTCTTTTCGCTGATGGAGCAGGTGAGGGCGATCTGCTGATTCGTCATGCCGGACGCGATCAGGTCCATCACCTCCACCTCCCTCGCACTCAGACCGAACCGTTGCACTTGCGAAGCTGGATTTCTGAACCGCAGTATATTCGAGACAGTTGACCCAGCACCAGCATGTGCAGTCGCACGCACCATCCGGACGAGCTCCGCCACGTCGAACTCCCCGTGGACGAGCTGGGCGCACCCCCGCGCCCGAACCGGCGCGTGCGTCAGGAGCAGCACCGGCGCCAGTGGAGTCAGGTGCGGCAGGGCGGCGGGGCCGTCGAGGAGGATCAGGTCGGGGGTCAGGCGGCGGGCCCGCGCCACCGCCGTACGGCGGTCCGCCGCCTCCCCCACCACGCGCATGTCGGGGCGCCCGCCCAGCAGGACCGTCAGGCCCGCCCGCACCACCGGGTTCTCCCCCACCACCAGAACGCTCAGCATGCGGTGCCTCATTCGCCCGTGATCGAGCCGAAGTCGGTGCCCGTGCCGAGGAACAGGCCCGCCCCGAGCAGGATCATCGTGGCCGGGACCATGAGCGTGGTGATCACCATCGTCGCCTTCGGGACGGCCTTCGCGGCCTTGCGGCGGGCGTTCTGGGCGTCGGTGCGGCGCATGTCGTTGGCGATCTGGATCAGTGTGTCGACGATCGGCGCGCCCAGCTCCTCCCCCTGCTGGAGCGCCGTCACGAACTGGGCGACCTGCTCGGAGTCGTTGCGGCGGCGCAGCTCGTCGAAGGCCTGACGGCGGCTGACGCCCATGTCCATCTGGCGCAGGGTGATGCGCAGTTCGTCCGCCCAGGGCCCCTCGTACCTGTCGGCGACGCGTTCGAGCGCCTGGCGGAAGCCGAGGCCCGCCGAGACGACGACGGCGAGGACGTCGAGGAAGTCGGGCAGGGTGCGCTCGATCTGGTCCTTGCGGATGCGGACGGCGGACCAGATGCCGACCTCCGTCCAGAACGCGCCGAAGGCCAGCAGGAGCACCGCGACCAGGATCGAGCCGCGGGAGACCATGAGCAGCGCGCCGAAGCCGCCGAGGAAGCCGTAGACCGCGCGCCGGGCGCCGTAACGGTCGATGGTGAGGCCGCCGGGGTTGCCGGCGAGGTCGATCCGGCGGCGTACCGCGTTGACCCGCTTGGGGCCCATGAGCCGCAGTACGGCGGGCGACCAGCGCATGCCGAGCCGGTCGACGACCGAGTCGACGGCGCCGGTACGGGTGGCACCCACCTCCAGGGCGAGCTGGAGGTCGCCGGGCAGCTTGGCGTCGGCGCGGTAGAGACGGATGCCGTAGCAGGCGCCGGCGACGGCGAGTCCGGCGAGCAGGGCCAGGAGGAGTTCCACGGTCGCATCCGTCCCTACACGTCGATCTTCGCGAAGCGGCGGATGGCCACGAACCCCACGCCGTACAGCCCGAAGGCGAGCACCACCGCGAGCTGCCCGAGGCCCGAGCCGGTCATCCGGTCCAGGGCGCCCGGCTGCATGTTGTCGATGAGCAGCAGCGAGCCGACGCCGATGACCGGGACCGCGTACGCCGTCAGGCTCACCTGCGAGAGCTGGGTGCGGACCTCGCGCCGGGTCTCCTTGCGCTCCTCCAGCGTCTCGGTGAGGTTGCGCAGCGAGGAGACGACGGTGCCGCCGGCCCGGTTGGCGAGGACCAGGGTGGTGACGAGGACGACGAGTTCGCGCGACGGGAGCCGCTCGGCGAGCTCGCCGAGCGCCTCGTCGACGGAGGTGCCGACGGCGAGCTGCTGGGCGACCTTCTCCAGCTCGTCGCCGGCCGGTGCCTCCAGCTCGTCGGCGGCCAGGGACAGGGCCATGCGCAGGGCGAGTCCTGCCTGGGTGGCGTTGGCGAGTATCCGGGAGAGTTCGGGGAGCTGGTTGATGAACCGCTCGATGCGCTTCTGCCGCTGCCAGTTGAGGAAGCCCATCGCCACCCACACCCCGAGGATGCCGCAGATCGGCCCGAAGAACGGGGAGAGCAGAGCCTGTCCGGCGATCCACAGGACGGCGACCGTGACCGTCATGGCGACCACGAACTCGCCCGGTGTGATGTCGAGTCCGGTGGCGGCGATGCGGAGTTCGAGCCTGCGCCCGAAGGCGGTGCGCCGCACCCTGCGGTCGATGCCGCGGAAGGGGCGCCTGCGCCGGCCCGCCCCGTCCCCCATCTCCCCGGTCCGGGCGAGCCGGGCGATCAGCGCGGCCCGCTGGGCGGCCCCGCTCGCGTACAGCCGGAGGCCGACGACGGCGAGGACGCCGGCGATCAGCGCCACGCCCGCGGTCAGCAGTGTCGGGTTCACGGTGTCATCTCCCCTGTCTCTCCCCGTCCCGCCCCTACTTGGCTTCCCGGGTGGCGAGTTGTACGTCGGTGGCGGCCACCCCGAAGGCCTGCGGAACGGGCTGGCCCGCCATGTACAGCCGCTCGGCTACCCGGCGCGGCAGCGGGTGGTACGCGAACGTGCCGTACACCCGTCCGTCGGCGGCGAGCGGCTGGGCGTCGAAGCGGCAGACGGTGGCCAGGAGGTAGCGCTCGGGGCCGTTGGAGGCGAGGATCGCGATCTCGGTGACCCGGCGGGTGCCGTCGGGGTGCCGGGTGAGCTGGACGAGGACGTCGACGGCGCTGTTGATCTGGTCGCGCAGCGCCTCGAAGGGCACCTTGACCTCCGACATGGAGGCGAGGGTCTGCAGCCGCATGAGGGCGTCCTCGGCGGAGTTGGCGTGGACGGTGGCGAGGGAGCCGTCGTGGCCGGTGGACATGGCCTGGAGCATGTCGAGGGTCTCGCCGCCGCGGACCTCGCCGACGACGATGCGGTCGGGGCGCATGCGCAGGGAGTTGCGGACGAGGTCGCGGATGGTGATCTGGCCGCGCCCCTCGATGTTGGGCGGCCGGGCCTCCAGGCGGATCACGTGGGACTGCTGGAGCTGGAGTTCTGCGGAGTCCTCGATGGTGATGACCCGCTCGCCGTCCGGGATGAGCCCGGACAGCGCGTTGAGCAGGGTGGTCTTCCCGGTGCCGGTCGCGCCCGAGACGATGATGTTGAACTTGGCCTGGACGAGGCCGGAGAGCAGCAGCAGCATCTGCTCGTCGAGCGAGCCGAGGCCGATCATCTCGTGCAGCGTGTATGCGCGCGGGAAGCGGCGGATGGTGAGGGTGGCCCCGGTGAGGGAGAGCGGCGGGATGATCACGTTGACGCGCTCGCCGGAGGGGAGTCGGGCGTCGACCATCGGGTTCGACTCGTCCACGCGGCGGTTGACGGTGGAGACGATCCGCTCGATGGTCTGCATCAGCTGCTCGTGCGAGGCGAAGCGCAGCGGCAGCAGCTCCACCCGGCCGGCCCGCTCGATGTAGATCTGGTCGGGGCCGTTGACCATGATCTCGGTGATGGAGGCGTCTTCGAGGAGCGGTTCGAGGACGCCGAGTCCGAGCGCCTCGTCGACGACCCGGCGGATCAGCTGGGCGCGTTCGGCCGTGGAGAGCACCGGGCCCTCGCGGCTGATGATGTGGCCGAGTACGCGCTCCAGGCGGGCCCGGCGCTCGGCGGCCGCGAGCGCGGACATCTCGGTGAGGTCGATCTCCTCCAGGAGCTTGGCGCGGAAGGACGCGACGAGGTGTCCGTCCTCCCGTCCGCCGGACGCCCCGTGCTCCTCGGGGGTGTGGATACGGGCCCGAAGGCTCATGGCTGGTCCTCCTCGGGCACGGGCATGGTGGCGGTCTTGGTGATCCTGGGCCTGTCCATGAACGGGATGAGGGAGGGGACGTCGACGGTGACGGTTGCGACCCCGCCGTCCACATCGACGTCGCTGCCCTCGGCTACCCAGCCGCTCATCGCCGCCTTCCCCGCCGTCCGTGGATCCGGTACGGACGCCTCGTCGTCCACGCTCGCCGCCCGCGCCGCCGCCCGCGCCCCCGTACCGGCCTGCTGGGCGGCATACGCGATGATCCCCATCTGCACGCCGACGAGACCGATCAGCAGCAGCAGGGGCAGGAAGCCGAGGTACTCGACGGCCACCTGGCCCCGGTCCCGGTCCCTGTTCGAAGGGCGTCTCATCGCTCGTCTCCCTCCCATACGGCCCCGGCCTCGCCCGTCACGCCGAACGGGAAGCTGATCGCGCCGGGGAAGAGCACCGGCACGTACAGCGTCACCGTCGCCCGCACCATGCCGCCGGACTCCGGGCAGCTCACCGAGGCTCCCCTGGCCCACGCCCCTTCGACGTTCCGCAGCCCGGCCTCCTGGCAGTCGTCCCCCACCGCCCCCGCCCGCGCCGCCTCGTCCGCCGCGTTCCCGGCGAGGGTGTACGTGTAGCCGATCAGGACGCACTGCCACAGCAGCACGAGCGTGAGCAGGATCAGCGGCAGCATGCCGACGAACTCGACCGCCACCTGTCCCCTGTCGTCCCGCCTGACCAGCATCATTCAGCGCCCTCCCCCGCGGCGCCGCAGCCCGAGCGAGCCCCGGCCGCCGGGCGCCGGCACCAGTTCCCTGCCCTGGCCGGCCGCCTTCACCAGTCCCAGCTCCCCCGCCAGCGACCACAGCGCCTGCCTGACCGAGGACCGGGCGTCGAGGTCGTGCAGCCGGCCCGCGTCGACGACGGCGGCCAGCTCCTTGAAGTGGGCGGGGACGGCGACGCCCGCCATGCGGGTGCCGGTGATCTTCTGGATGAGGGCGGGCTGGATCTCGGTGGACCGGTGGTAGCGGTTGACGACCAGGGTGGTCTCCTCGGGCTTGCGGACCTGGAGCCGGTCCCACATCCGTACGACCCGCTTGGCGGCCCGCACCGCGACCACGTCCGGGGTCGTCAGCAGCAGAGCCGTTTCGGCCATCTCCACGGCGGCGGCGCTCGCGCCGTCGAGGTGGGTGCCGCAGTCGATGACGACGACCTCGTACCGGCTGCGCAGGGCGCTGACGATCTGGCGGGCGGAGCGGTCGGTGACCTCCTCGCCGCGTTCGCCCTCGCCGGGTGCGAGGAGCAGGGCGAGGCCGGTCTCGTGGACGTAGACGGCGTCCTGGAGGACCCGGGGCGTGATGTCGTTGATGGCGGCGAGGTCGGCGAGCGAGCGGCGGAACTGCACGTCGAGGTACGAGGCGATGTCGCCGCCCTGGAGGTCCATGTCGACCAGGGCCACGGTCCGCCCGGAGGCGCGGGCGGCGAGGGCGAGGTGGACGGCGGCGACGGTGGTGCCGACGCCGCCCTTGGCTCCGCTGACGGTGACGACCCGGCCGCCGGGCCCGGCGAGCGTCTCGGCTCCCGCGCCGAGGTGGCGGCGGACCCCGGCGGACCACTGGGCGGCGGCCTGGACGCGGCTGGCCAGCTCCTCGTAACCGAGCGGCAGGGTGACCAGGCCGCGGGCGCCGGAGTCCATGGCGGCGGAGAAGAGCACGGGGCTGGCGTCGGCGGTGATGAGGACGACCCCGACGGCGGGGAAGCGGAGGGCGACCTCGCGGATGAGTTCGAGGGCGGGGACGGGCCCGATCCGCTCGTGGACGAGGACGACCTCGGGGAGTTCGTCGAGGGACTCGGCGGCGAGCCGGGCGAGGGTGTCGACGAGCTGGGTGGAGTCGGCGACCGGGGCGGCGGGTTCGGCGTCGGGGAGCTGGCCGATCAGGGTGGTGACCGCACGGGCCGCGTCCGCGTCGCCGACCGCCGGCAGGATCCTGGTGGTCATCTGCGGGTCTCACTTGTCCTTGTCGAGCGTGTAGGTGCGGTCGCGCGGGTCGGGCGGGGTGGTGGTGCCGGGGGCGACGAGGGCGAGGCGGACGTGCTGGGCGAAGGACTCGGCGTAGGCGACGCGCTGGGTGTCGGCGGCGGAGAGGGCGAAGGTGATCGGGACGGCGTCGGTGGCGCGGCTGCCGCGGTCGTCGCGGTCGGGACTGAGCGCGGTGAGCCTGCCGACGTCGATGACCCGGGCGCCGGAGACGATGAGTTTGGACTGGGCGGCCGCGCCCCCGCGTTCGCCAGCGAAGGTGGCGTAGATGTTGACGGTGGCACCGGGGGTGATCTTGCCGGCCACACCGGTGGCCGCGTCGATCATGATGGCGATCTCCTGCTGGCCGGGTTCGAGCGCGGGGCGCTTGACGATCATGTCGCTCTGGAGGAGGGAGCCGGCTTTGAGGGTGGTGACGGCGATCTTGCCCTCGGTCTGGTCGAGGTCGGTGACGGCGGTGGCCGGGAGCCAGCGCTCGGGCATCGTGATCTTCTCGAACTGGCCGGGGCCGAGCGGGGTGTAGGGCGCGACGTCGCGCTTGATCCGGTACGCGGTCACTTCGGGGCCGACCTTGGAGTTCACGTCACTGATCACCGAGAGCACGCCGGCGAAGGCGCCGAGGGCGCACAGGACGGACAGCAGCAGCAGGATGACGCCACGGCGCTGGCGGGAGTTCATGGCCGTACTACCTCGATCGTGGACGGGTGACGCGCGGACGGGAGCGAAGGGGCGGACACGGGCGGACACGGGCGGTCAAGGGCCGACAGGGTCGGACGCGGACGGGAACGGGAACAGGGACGGGGGCTATCGCGACGTGGCCGCCGGTTCGGCCGTGGGCAGGGGCGCGGCGCAGAAGCCGCAGCGGTCGCCGATGAGCTCCATCCGGCACCAGTGGCAGGTCTCGCGCCGTACGGAGGAGACCAGTTGGTGCAGGACGGGCAGATCGGGCAGGTAGGCGGCGAACTCGACGAGCCTGCCCGTGCCCCACCACCGGGGTGAGGACTCCGGCAGGGCGGTCTCCTGGACGGCGCGGACCTGCCAGCGGGGCGCGAGGGCGGTGGTGGGCCAGTCGCTCTGGAGCTGCCCGCGCGCGAGCACGAGGTCGGTGCCGAACTCGGGCCCGGCGAGGGTGTCGGTGGCACCCTGCCCGCCGGATCCGATCCGTACGAGCTGGGGGACGGGCCCGGCGAGGACGGCGAACTGGGCGCCGGGGAGCCAGCCCTTGACGTGCGAGGTCAGTCCGACGGGTACACGGTCGAGCTTGGCCACGGAGCCGAGGACGGCGCCCGCGTAGACGTAGTGGGCGAGCAGCCGGGCGGCGGAGGCGAGGACGCCGGGGCTGAAGTCGCAGCCGGAGAGCTGGCGCAGCTGCCGTACGAGGACGGCGGCGCCGAGCGGCGGCAGGTCGGTCCTGACGATCGCGATCCGGTCGGATTCGAGCAGGGAGCGTACGGCGCGCAGGCGTTGTTCGGTCGCGGGCGGTGCCGCGGTGGGGCAGACGACGACCAGATGGCCGTGCCGGTCGAGCAGCAGCTGGACGTCGGCGAGGGAGGCGTCGAGCGGCCGGGTCGCGGGGTCGGGCAGGACGGCCGCCGGGGGTGTCTGGGGATCGGTCGGGGGCAGCACCAGGTCGGCGCTGGTGACCGCAATCGCTGTCGGCACGTCGGGCTCCCCCGATCCCTCACTGACCACTCGTTGATCACTTGCTGCGTTCGCAGCGTTACCGCCCCTGCACCTTATCCACGTCCCCCGGGGTGGTGAACAGACAATCCTTCAAGCTCCGTCACTTTCTCGATCGTTTCGGACGGTCCTGAACTGCGGTTCCTTCCAGAGGTCTTGACAACTGAATTGGTCTGGACCAGCTTGTCCCCCGACGGTGGCCACCGTTCCGCACCCCTCCCCTCTCCTCCCCCACTCCCCCTCGGAGGCAGCAAGTGGACCGCACCACCACACGCGCGCACCGCCGCAGACTGGCCGGCGGCGCGCTCGCGCTCGCCGTCGGCTCCGGGCTCGTCCTCGTCAGCGGCGCCGGCACCGCGCAGGCCGCGGACGTCAACGTGGCCAAGAACGCGGGCTTCGAGTCGGGCCTCGCCAACTGGTCCTGTTCCGCGGGCAGCGGCACGGTCGTCTCCTCACCGGTACGCACCGGGGCCGGCGCCCTGCGGGCCACCCCGGCCGGCCTCGACAACGCCAGGTGCACGCAGACAGTCACCGTGAAGCCCGGCTCCACGTACACGCTCAGCGCGTGGGTCCAGGGCGGTTACGCGTACCTCGGCGCGACCGGCACCGGCACCACCGACGTCTCCACCTGGACCCCGGACAGCGCGGGCTGGAAGCAGCTGACCACCACGTTCACCACGGGCGCCAACACGACCTCGGTGCAGATCTACACGCACGGGTGGTACGGCACGGCCGCGTACTCCGTCGACGACGTGAGCGTCTTCGGTCCCGACGGGGGCGGCGGCACCGACCCGGCCCCCACCGTCCCGGCCGCCCCGACCGGCCTCGCCGCGGGCTCCGTCACCTCGTCCTCGGTCTCCCTGAACTGGGGCGCGGTCTCCAACGCGACCGGCTACAAGGTCTACAAGGACGGCGCCCTCGCCACGTCGGTGAGCAACAACTCCGCCACCGTCACGGGCCTGGCCGCCAACACCACGTACCAGTTCCAGGTCTCCGCGACCAACGCCGCCGGCGAGTCCACCAAGTCCGCCGCCGTCTCGGCGCGGACCTCCGAGGTCACCAACCCGGGCCCCGGCCCGGCCGTGCCCAAGCACGCGCTGACCGGCTACTGGCAGAACTTCAACAACGGCGCCACCGTGCAGAAGCTGCGGGACGTCCAGTCGCAGTACGACATCATCGCCGTCTCGTTCGCGGACGCCACGGCCACGCCCGGCCAGATCACCTTCAACCTCGACCCTGCCGTCGGCTACGCCTCGGCCGCCGACTTCAAGGCCGACGTGGCGGCCAAGAAGGCGGCCGGCAAGTCCGTGATCATCTCCGTCGGCGGCGAGAAGGGGAACGTCACCATCAACAGTGACGCCTCCGCGACCGCCTTCGCCGACAGCGCGTACGCCCTGATGCAGGAGTACGGCTTCAACGGCGTCGACATCGACCTGGAGCACGGCATCAACGCCACGTACCTGACCAAGGCGCTGCGTCAGCTCTCCGCCAAGGCCGGTTCGTCGATGGTGCTGACGATGGCCCCGCAGACCATCGACATGCAGAACACCGGAACCGAGTACTTCAAGACCGCGCTCGCCGTGAAGGACATCCTCACGGTGGTCAACATGCAGTACTACAACAGCGGCTCGATGCTCGGCTGCGACGGCAAGGTCTACAGCCAGGGCTCGGTGGACTTCCTCACCGCGCTCGCCTGCATCCAGCTCCAGGGCGGCCTCGACGCCTCCCAGGTCGGGCTGGGCGTGCCCGCCTCGACGCGGGGCGCGGGCAGCGGCTACGTGGACCCGCAGATCGTGAAGAACGCCCTCGACTGCCTCGCCCGGGGCACCGGCTGCGGCAGCTTCAAGCCGTCGCAGACCTACCCGAACGTGCGCGGCGCGATGACCTGGTCGACCAACTGGGACGCGACGGCCGGCAACGCCTGGTCGAACGCGGTGGGCCCGCACGTGCACAACCTGCCGTAACAGCCTCCACCCCGCTTCCCCCGGGTCCTCCCTCCGGGGGAATCTCCCGCAGCGCCGCCGCTTCCCCGGCGGCGCTGCGCCGTTTCCCGGCCCGGGAGCGGGAGAATGTGGCCGAACTCCACTCCTTGACCGGTTCATGTCACAGGCTCACCATGTCACCACCCGTACGACCGTCTGTCGCACTCCCCCACACTCCCCACCCAGGAGACAGCATGCGACTTCGTACCCGAGGTTCCCGCGGGCGAAGGTCCGCCACCCTCGCGGCCCTCCTGGCGCTCGCACTCGCGGCGCCCATCTCCGCCCTCGCCACTCCCGCCGGGGCCGACCCGGCGCCGACCGTCGCCGCCAACGGCACCGATGACGAGGTGATCCGGCAGTACGAGATCGCCGGCCCCGCCACCGCCGCCGAACGCTCCGCCCTCACCGCCACCGGCGTCTCCATCGACGAGGTCGACGCCCGCGCGGTCGTCGTCAGCGCCGACGCCGAACAGCTGGCCCACCTCAAGAGCCTCGGCTACAAGCCGGTCGCCCTGCCCGCCCCGCCCGACCGCGGCGCCGGCAAGGGCCAGAGCCAGGGCATCGGCCCGCTCGACTTCCCCTCCGCCGACGCGAAGTACCACAACTACGCGGAGATGAACGCCGAGATCGACCAGCGCCTCGCCGCCTACCCCTCGATCATGAACAAGCGGGTCATCGGCAAGACCCACCAGGGCCGCGACATCATCGCCGTCAAGATCAGCGACAACGTCGGCACCGACGAGGCCGAGCCCGAGGTCCTCTTCACCCACCACCAGCACGCCCGCGAGCACCTGACCGTCGAGATGGCGCTCTACCTGCTGCGCGAGCTCGGCGCGGGCTACGGCACCGACTCCCGGATCACCAACATGGTGAACAACCGCGAGATCTGGATCGTCCCGGACCTCAACCCCGACGGCGGCGAGTACGACATCGCCAGCGGCTCCTACCGCAGCTGGCGCAAGAACCGCCAGCCCAACTCCGGCTCCTCGTACGTCGGCACGGACCTCAACCGCAACTGGAACTACAAGTGGGGCTGCTGCGGCGGCTCCTCCGGCTCCAAGAGCTCCGAGACCTACCGCGGCGCCGCACCCGAGTCCGCCCCCGAGGTGAAGGTCGTCGCCGACTTCGTCCGCTCCCGCGTGGTGGGCGGCAAGCAGCAGATCAAGGCCGGCATCGACTTCCACACGTACAGCGAGCTGGTCCTGTGGCCCTTCGGCTGGACCAACGCCGACACGGCCACCGGCATGACCCAGGACGACCGCGACGCCTTCGCCACGGTCGGCCAGAAGATGGCGGCGAGCAACGGCTACACGCCCGAGCAGTCCAGCGACCTCTACATCACCGACGGGTCGATCGACGACTACCTCTGGGGCTCGCAGAAGATCTTCTCGTACACCTTCGAGATGTACCCGAGCTCGTCCTGGGACGGCGGCTTCTACCCGCCCGACGAGGTGATCGAGCGCGAGACCAGCCGCAACAAGGACGCCGTGCTCCAGCTCCTGGAGAACTCGGACTGCATGTACCGCTCCATCGGAAAGGCCGCGCAGTACTGCTAGGCGCTCTCGTCGAAGTAGGCGTCCAGCACCGCGTCGAGCTGTGACTCCCACTCCGTGATGCGCACCCTGGCCGGCGCCTCGACATCGATCGGGAACCAGCGCCGGTCAGGAGTGTGCACGGTGACGGTGAACCGCTTGCCGAAACGGCCCGACCCGGTCTCGACGGCGGCGATCTCGTCCCAGCGGAACTCGCAGCTCTCCTCGTCGAGGCTCAGGCGTACGCCGGCGGCGTCGGCGACGATCCGGGCCCGCCGGTCGGCGGCCTCGAACACGGGGCCGCCGGGATGGGCTTCTTCCGCGACGTCTTGCTCGACGCCGCCCTCGACGCCGCCCTCGACGCCGCTCTCGGCTTCTTCCGCGACGTCTTCCGCCGCGGCGCCCTCGTCGACGACGTCCTCGCCGACGACGCCCTGGGGCACCGCATCCTCCGGTTCCCCGGGGCGCGGGCCGGTGATGCCGGGGACGAACGCCGGGTCGGCCGCGGCGCCTTGCAGGGGCTGAATGCTGAGTCCTGTGCGCTGATCCACGCCGGAAGTATGGACGACGTGGCTGTGAGAGCAACAGCCGCCCCGCTACACGGCGAGGCTGAGCAGTGCCGCCACCGCGAATCCGGCGAGCGAGAGCACCGACTCCAGCACCGTCCAGGACTTCAGGGTGTCCCGCTCGGAGATGCCGAAGTACTTCGACACGATCCAGAAGCCGCCGTCGTTGACGTGCGAGGCGAAGATCGAGCCCGCCGAGATGGCCATGATGACCAGGGCGAGGAAGGCCTGGGAGTGGTCGCCGCCCTCGACGAGGGGGAGCACGATGCCGGCGGTGGTGACGATGGCGACCGTCGCCGAGCCCTGGGCGACGCGCAGGACCAGGGAGATCAGGTAGGCGAGGACGATCACCGGCAGGCCGACGTCGTGGAAGGTGTCGGAGAGGGCCTGGGCCACCCCGCTCGCCTTGAGGATCGCGCCGAAGACGCCGCCCGCGCCGACCACGAGCAGGATGTTGCCGACCGGCTTGAGGGAGGAGGTGGACACCTGCTCCAGGGACTTGCGGGTCCAGCCGCGGCGGATGCCGAGCAGGTAGTACGCGAGGACGAGGGCGATCGTCAGGGCGACGAACGGGTTGCCGAAGAACTCGATCACCGAGCGCGGGGTCGAGGGGTCGAGCGCGATGGACGAGAAGGTCGCCGCGAGGATCAGTACCAGCGGCGTACCGATGATGAACAGGACGGTGCCCAGCGGGACCGGGGCCTCCGAGCCGCCCGTGCGCCCGGCCGCGACCTTCCGCCTGGCCTCCTCGGCGGCCTCCGCCATGTCCTGCGGGACCTCGACGAAGATGCGCTTGCCGATCCAGGCGGCGTACGCCCAGGCGGCGAGGACGGCGGGGATGCCGACGCCGACGCCCATGAGGATCACCCAGCCGAGCGAGACGTGCAGCAGGCCCGCGGCGGCGACCGGGCCGGGGTGCGGCGGCAGGAACGCGTGGGTCATCGACAGGCCGGCGAGCAGGGGCATGCAGGAGAGCAGGATCGATGTGCCGGACCGCTTGGCGGCGGCGTAGACGATCGGTGCGAGGACGAAGATGCCGACGTCGAAGAAGACCGGGATGCCGAAGATGAGGCCGGTCAGACCCATCGCGAGCGGGGCCCGCCGCTCGCCGAAGAGGTCGAGCAGCCGACTGCTCAACACCTCGGCGCCGCCTGAGACTTCGAGGATGGCACCGAGCATGGTGCCGAGGCCGATGATGATGGCGACGTGGCCGAGGATGCCGCCCATGCCGGTCTCGATGACGGAGGTGGCGGCGGACTTCTGGACGGTGCCGAAGAGCTCGGTGACCGAGAGTCCTGCGGCGAGGCCGACGGATATGGAGACGGCGAGCAGGGCGACGAAGGGCTGGATCCTGACCTTGATGATCAGGAAGAGCAGCAGGGCGATGCCGAGGGCGGCGACGGTGAGCAGCCCGGCCGTGCCGGGTACGAGGAGGAGCAGGCCGCCGGTGTGGGGCGGGGCGGGTGGGGCGTCCGCGGCGAGGATCATGACGGGGGGACCTCGGTTTTCGGGTAGGGGGGAGCGCGGCACGGCGTTCCGGGGGTGAACGCCGTGCCGTGGAGCGGCTGGTGCTGGTGGTGGTGCAGGGGAATCAGCTGGTCCTCAGCCCAGGACGGCGAGGGCGTCGATCTCGATGAGGAGGCCCTTGGGCAGCCCGACGTAGACCGTCGTACGCGCGGAGGCGGGGGCCTTGAGCCCCTGCTCCTCGAAGTAGGCGTTGTAGATCTCGTTCATCTCGGCGAAGTGGCCGACGTCGGTGAGGTAGACGCGCATCATCATCACGTCGTCCCAGGTGGCGCCGCCCTCCTCCAGGATCGCCTTGACGTTGGCGAAGGTCTGGAGGGTCTGCTCGCGCAGGGTCGGTCCGGCCGGCGTCGGGGGCTCCCCCTCGGCGGCGGGCAGGAAGCCGACCTGGCCGGCGACCTGGAGGATGTTGCCCTTCTTGACGCCGTGGGAGAACCTGGCGGGCGGGGCGGTGTGGGTGGCGGGGGTGAGGGCGATCTTCTCGGTCATGTCCGGTCCTTGTGAGGGGTGTTGCCTGAGTAGTCACGGCTGATGTCGTCGGCGGTGCGGCGCACCAGCGGGAGGAGGGTGAGGAGTTCCTCCGCCGTCACCACCACGTTCGGCGCGGACACCGACATGGCGGCGACGACACGGCCGTCGGCGCCCCGGATGGGGGCGCCGATGCAGTTGATGGACTCCTCGTGGCCGCCGAGGTCGGTGGCCCAGCCCTGTTCGCGTACGGTCGCCAGCTCCTTGAGGAAGGCGGCGGCGTTGGGCGTCGAACGGGGTGTGTACAGGGGGTAGTCGAGCTTGGCGGCGAGGGCGCGGCGCTCGGGCTCGGGCAGGTCGGCGAGGAGCAGCTTGGCGACGGCGGCGACGGTGATGGCGACGGGCTTGCCGATCCGCGAGTACATGCGGACCGGGTAGCGGCTCTCGACCTTGTCGATGTAGAGGACCTCGCCCTCCTCGTGGACGGCGAGGTGGACGGTGTGTCCGATCTGCTCGTTGAGTGCGGTGAGGTGGGGGTGCGCGATCTCGCGGATGTCGAGGTTCTCCACGGCCTCCTGGGCGAGCGCGAAGAGCCGGGCGCCGAGGCGGTAGCGCTGGTCCTGCTGGCGGTAGACGAGCCCGTGCTCGTGCAGGGTGCGCAGCAGGCGCAGGGCGGTGGACTTGTGGACACCGAGCCGCTCGGCGACCTGCCCGAGGTCGGCGGGCCCCTGCGCGAGCAGCGGCAGGATGCTGAGCGCGCGGTCGACGGTCTGGCTCATGACGTACGTCCCTCCTGGTCCTCCCCGGTCCAGCCGGGGCCGAGCTGAAGTCTCCCCCAGCCCTCGTCACCGAGTGCGGCGAGCCGGTCGGCGTGGGCGATCCAGGAGGGGCGCCCCGCAGCGGCTCCGTGCGGCGTGGTGGTCGGGTGACGGGCGGGCGGGAAGGCGAGGTCCCCGGGCACGGTGAGCGCGGCTGCGGCCATGAGATGCCCGTGCCGCATCCGCTCCTTGGCCCCCAGTCCGCGCAGGGTGCCGGACAGGAACCCGGCGGCGAAGGCGTCACCGGCACCGACGGGGGCGACGACGTCGACGCGGGGGGCGGGGGCGTGGGTGACGGTGTCGGGTCCGGGGCCGGGGGCGAGGCAGGGGGCGGGGGCGGGGCCGGGGGCGGGGGCGAAGCCGGGGGCGAGGCCGGGGCCGGGGCCGGGGGCGGAGTCGGGGCCGGGGCCGCTGCGCGACGCCGGACGACCCGACCTGCCGGCCTGCCACGGGAAGGCGGGGTCCGACGTGCGGCGCTCGTACACCACCGCCCCGTCCCCTCCCCGCTTCACCACCAGCACCTCCGGCTCCGGCAGCACCGCTCGGATCCCGTCGGGCTCCCCGATCCCCCACGCCTCCTCCGCCTCGTCGGCGCCGACGAACACCAGGTCCGCCCCGCGCGCCAGCTCCAGAAGGACCCGCCCCCCGTCCACCGGGTCGCGCCACAGCCCCGGCCGGAAGTTCACGTCGAAGGAGACGAGGGGGCGGCCGGGCCATGGCGCGGTGAGCGCCCGCATCAGCGCGAGGCACGGCCCGGACAGCGCGGCGGTGATCCCCGACAGGTGCAGGATCCGGCCGCCCGCGATGCTCTCGCACGGAACGGTCTCCGGCGACATCGCGGACGCGGCCGACCCGGCCCGGTAGTAGGCGACCTCGTGCGCGTCGCCGGCCCGGTCGGTCGCGGTGCGGAAGTAGACGCCGGTCGGCCGGTCCGGATCGCGCCGTACCGCCGAGACGTCGACCCCGTACGACCCGATGGTCTCGACCAGGTGGTCCCCGAACCCGTCCCGCCCCACCCGTCCGACCCATTTCGTACGGTGTCCGGCGGCGGCGAGCGCGCACGCGACGTTGGACTCGGCGCCCCCGATGGCACGGGCGAAGGAGGGTACGTCGGCGAGGCGGCCCGCGCGGGCGGGCAGGAAGGTGACCATGGACTCGCCGAGGCAGACGACGTCGGCGCCGAGGGGCTCGACGGCCGTGTCCACGGGCGGGGTTCCGGTCACCTTCGGGCTCCTTGCGGGTCCTGCGGGTCCATTGACCCGGCGTTGGCCCGGATGTTAGACAGCCATAAGCGGTATACGCAATGACTGTTGCGCATGTTGCAACGAACCCGCCCTCAACGAGGAGGAGACCCATGCCGGACCTGGCCAACGAGGTAGTCGACCACCGCTTCAAGGCCCTGCCGCCGGACGCCGAGGGCCTGACCGTCGGCGAGCTGGCCGCGCAGCGCCGCAACCTCTTCACCGGCGGCTTCACCACCCCCGTCCTCGCCCTCTCCGCCGAGTCCGTCGAGCACAACCTCCGCCTCCTGGAGGAGTACGCCGAGCGCCACGGCCTCGCCTTCGCGCCGCACGGCAAGACCTCGATGGCCCCGCAGCTGTTCGACCGCCAGATCGAGCACGGCGCCTGGGGCATCACCGCCGCCGTCCCGCACCAGGCCCGCGTGTACCGCGCCCACGGCGTCGCCCGGATCTTCCTCGCCAACGAGCTCGTCGACGCCGTCGCCCTGCGCTGGCTGGCCGCCGAGCTGGACGCCGACCCGGACTTCCGCTTCGTCTGTTACGTGGACTCCGTCCGGGGCGTCGAGCTGATGGACGAGGCCCTGCGCGTCGCGCGCGCCGCCGCCTCGGCGGACACCGGCCCCGCGGACGCCCGCCCCGTCGACGTCGTCATCGAGCTCGGCGCCGGAGACGGAGCCCGCACCGGCGCCCGTACGGAGGCCGACTGCGCCGCCGTCGCCGACGCCGTCGCCGCGGCCACGACCCTCCGCCTGGTCGGTGTGGCCGGCTACGAGGGCGAGGTCCCGCAGGCCGACGAGGAGAAGGTCCGCGCCTGGCTGCGCCGGCTGACCGCGCTGGCCGCCGAGTTCGACAAGGCCGGCCGCTTCGCCCCGGAGATCGGCGAGATCGTCGTCAGCGCGGGCGGCAGCGCGTGGTTCGACACCGTGGCCGAGGTCTTCGCCGAGCTCCCCGCGCTCTCCCTGCCCGTCCTGAAGCTGCTCCGCTCCGGCGCGTACGTGTCGCACGACAGCGGCCACTACCGCACGCTCACGCCCTTCAACCGGGTCCCCGAAGAGGGCGCCCTGGAGCCCGCGTTCCGGCTGTGGGCGCAGGTCGTCTCCCGCCCGACCCCCGAGCAGGCCTTCACCAACGCGGGCAAGCGGGACGCCGCGTACGACCTCCACCTGCCCGAGGCGCAGGTGGTGCTCGACGCCAGGACCGGCGAGGTCCGCCCCGCCGACGGCATCGCCGTGACCGGCCTGTCCGACCAGCACGGCTGGGTGCGCACGGAGGCGGGCGCCGATCTGGAGGTCGGCGACTGGCTCGGCATGGGCCTGTCCCACCCGTGCACGTCGTTCGACAAGTGGCAGCTGATCCCGCTGGTGGAAGCGGACGGCACGGTGGTCGACTACATCCGCACCTTCTTCTAAGGGGACCGGCATGGATCTCGTCTTCCGCGACGCGGAGGTCGTCGACGGCACCGGCGCGCCCTCCTACCGCGCCGACGTCGCGATCGACGGCGGCCGGATCGCCGCCATCGTCAAGGAGGGTGCGGCGGCCGGCTGCCAGCGCCCCACCGCCCGGCGCGTCATGGACGCCGAGGGCCTCGCCCTGTCCCCCGGTTTCATCGACATGCACGCCCACAGCGACCTCGCACTGCTCCGCGACCCTGACCACAGCGCCAAGGCCGCGCAGGGCGTGACGCTCGAAGTCCTGGGCCAGGACGGCCTGTCGTACGCACCGGTCGACGACCGCACGCTCGCCGAGGTGCGCAAGGCCATCACCGGCTGGAACGGGTCGGGCGACGACATCGACTTCGACTGGCGGACGGTGGGCGAGTACCTGGATCGCCTGGACCGGCAGGGCATCGCGGTGAACGCGGCCTACCTCGTCCCCCAGGGCACCGTCCGGATGTACGCGATGGGCTGGGACGACCGCCCGGCGACGGAGTCCGAGCTGGACCGGATGCGGCAGTTGGTCGCGGAGGGCATGGAGCAGGGCGCGGTAGGCATGTCCTCCGGCCTGACCTACACGCCCGGGATGTACGCCCCCGACGCGGAACTCACCGAGCTCTGCCGGGTCGTGGCGGAGTACGGGGGCTACTACTGCCCCCACCACCGCTCGTACGGCGCGGGCGCCCTCGAAGCGTACGAGGAGATGGTGCGGCTCACCGGGGAGGCGGGCTGCGCCCTCCACCTGGCCCACGCGACGATGAACTTCGGCGTGAACAAGGGCCGGGCGCCCGAGCTCCTGTCCCTCCTGGACGAGGCCCTGGCGGCGGGCTCGGACATCACCCTGGACAGCTACCCCTACACCCCCGGCTGCACGACCCTGGTCGCGGTCCTCCCGAGCTGGGCGCACGAGGGCGGCCCGGAGGCCCTGCTGGCGAGGCTGCGTGACGAGGCGACCGCCGAACGCATCCGCCACCACCTGGAGGAGCTGGGCTCGGACGGCTGTCACGGGGTCCCGGTCGAGTGGGAGACGATCGAGATCTCGGGCGTGACCGATCCGGCGCTCGCGGACCACGTGGGCCGCCGCGTCGACGGCTGGCCGACGGCCCGCCGCCTGCTCCTCGCCGACCGGCTGGGCACGACGATCCTGCAGCACGTGGGCCACGAGGAGAACGTCCGCGCGATCATGCGCCACCGCGTCCACACGGGCGGCTCGGACGGCATCCTGCAGGGCACGAAGCCCCACCCGAGGGCGTACGGCACCTTCCCGGAGTACCTCGGCCGCTACGTCCGCGAGGAGTCCGTCCTGACCCTGGAGGAGTGCGTGGCCCACCTCACCTCCCGCCCCGCGACCCGGCTCCGCCTCCCCGACCGCGGCCTCGTCCGCGAGGGCTACCGCGCCGACCTGGTCCTCTTCGACCCGGCGACGATCGCGTCCGGCTCGACGTACGAAAACCCCCGCGCCCTCCCGGCGGGCATCCCCCACGTCCTGGTCGACGGCCGGTTCGTCATGGAGGACGGCCGGAGGACGGACACCCTGGCGGGCCGCACCATCCGCAGGACCCCGCCGGGCTGAGCCGGCACCCGCCGTTCCGTCGTGGGCATGCGCACCACGACGGCGGCGCCGTCAGCGGGCCGCGCCCACCGGGGCCGGACCGAGTGCGGCGGCCGCGCCGAGCCCCGGACCGGCCCACCGCTCCCGCCGCATCCACAGCAGGCCCGCCGCCAGCACCACCCCCGCCAGCACGAAGCCGTACGCCGGCGTATGCCCGGACGGCGCCGTCTCGTACGTGAGCGCCGCCGACAGCACCACCAGGAACTGTGCCGGCCGGCTCCCCCACCCCGCCGTCGCGCAAGCCACCACGCACACCCCCCACAGCACGTACCACGGCTGCACCATCGGCGACAGCGCGACCAGCGCGAGGAGCGCGAGGCCGAGACCGAGGACCGGATCGATCCGGCCCTTCCAGGCGCGCCAGGCCAGCCCGCCGATGACCGCGACGGCGACCAGCAGGCCCAGCTTCTGCACGACGCCCTTCACCGGCTCCGGGTCGTCCCCGAAGAGCAGCCCGAGGCCGAGCCCGAGGTCGCTCGTCACCGAGAGCGGCGTATGGATGCCGGCCGCCACACTCTGCGTACGCAGCCAGCCGAAGCCGGTCCCGGCCAGCACCGTCGCGACGGTGGCGACCACGCCCGCGACGACGCCCGGCAGGACGAACCCCCCGAGCGCCCTCCGACCGCCCCACCGCCGCGCGACCAGCACCCCGAGGAAGAGCAGCGCGACGGCCGCGGGCGACTTCACCGTCATCGCGAGCCCCACGACCGCGCTGCCGAGCACCCACCGCCCCCGCACCGCGAGCAGCACCCCGGCCAGCATGAGCCCGATCATCAGCCCGTCGTTGTGCATGCCGCCGACGACGTGGATCAGGAACAAGGGATTCAGCGCGGCCAGCCACACCGCTCCCGACCGGCCGCCCGCCGGCCCCCGCACCGCCCACACGATCAGCGCGAGCGAGCCCAGCGCGATCAGCCGCATGCCCAGCACCGCGGGCAGGACCGACCCGCCGGTGAGCTTCACGACCCCCTCGGCGAGGACGAGGAAGGCCGGCCCGTACGGCGCGGGGGTGTCCGTCCAGTGCCCGCCGACGCTGGCGGCGGCGTCGGCGCCGAGCTCGTGGGGGGCGAGCACGGAGGGCCCGGCGCCGTAGACGTCGTGTCCTTCGAGGACCATCGCGCCCTGGGCGATGTAGCTGTACACGTCGGCGCTGTACAGCGGCGGCGCGAGCACCAGAGGTGCGACCCACCAGCCCAGCGTGCCCAGCACACCGTCCCGGTCCCGGCCGCCCGCGACGAGCACCCGCCCGTACTGCCACCACGCGAGCAGCAGCAGCGTCAGTCCGGCGTACGCGAGCACCGCCCCGCCGGCGGCGAGCCCGGAGCCCCGCGGTTCCCACAGCCCCCAGCCGCCGCGCACGGGCAGCGTCCCGGCCGCCCAGCCGCCCACGGTGACGGCGAGCGATCCGGCCGCTCCGAGCCACCGGCATCCGGCGGTGCTGAAAACCCACATGACGGGACAACCTATCCTGCGGCGGCGGACGTGCTCCCCGTCTCCTACCGCTGCTTCTTCCTGACGCCGGGCGCGGCCCCCGACTTCCCGGGTCGCTCCTCGGCGGAGCCGCTCGGCGACGGACCGGTCGCGGTCGTCGCCGTGGCGTCCGCCGTGGCCGACGGCCGGCTCGGGGCGGCCGTGCCGGACGCGGGGGCGCTCGTCCCGGCGGCGTCGGCCGGCGCCCGGTCGCCCGTCCCGGACGCCGGATCGCCCGATCGGCCGCCGGGCCCCGCCCCTGGCTGGATCAGGGCCGGCATCCCCGGCCCGCCGCCCTCCACGGCCGGCCCCCGCCGGTCCGCCCCCGAGTCGAAGGCCCCGCCCGTGAACGCGGCAAGAGCACCGAGCACTCCGAGTACGACGGCGCCGCCCCCGATCAGCAGGACGGGCGCGGCGCCGCGGCGCGTGGAGGCGTGGCGGCGGCGCCCTCTCGGGGCGTCGTCGGCCCCCGTGTCGTACTGGTTCACGAAGCGGGATTGTAGGGAGCACGACACCGCGCGAGCGACGTGGGTCACAGCGCCGCGACTGCCCGACGTGTTCCAAAACACGAAGCGCGTCGCCCGGGCCCGCCGTAAGCTCTCGTCATGCAGGTGATCCAGTCCACGAAGCTCGCCAACGTCTGTTACGAAATCCGGGGCCCGGTGCTCGAAGAGGCGATGCGGCTTGAGGCTGCGGGTCATCGCATCCTCAAGCTCAACACCGGCAACCCGGCCGCCTTCGGCTTCGAGTGTCCGCCGGCCATCCTCGAGGACGTGCTCCGCAACCTCTCCGAGGCGCACGGCTACGGCGACGCGAAGGGCCTGCTCTCCGCCCGGCGGGCGGTGATGAGCCACTACGAGACCAAGGGCATCCCGCTCTCCGTCGAGGACATCTACCTCGGCAACGGCGTCTCCGAGCTGATCCAGATGTCGATGCAGGCGCTGCTCGACGACGGCGACGAGGTGCTCGTCCCCGCCCCCGACTACCCGCTGTGGACCGCCTCGGTCTCGCTGGCGGGCGGCACGGCCGTGCACTACCGCTGCGACGAGCAGGCGGACTGGATGCCGGACCTGGCCGACATCGAGCGCAGGATCACCGACCGCACCAAGGCGATCGTGATCATCAACCCGAACAACCCGACCGGTGCCGTCTACGACGACGAGATGCTCCGCTCGCTGACGGAGATCGCCCGCCGGCACAACCTGGTGGTCTGCTCGGACGAGATCTACGACAAGATCCTCTACGACGGCACCACCCACACCCCCACCGCCGCCATCGCCCCCGACCTGCTCGTCCTCACCTTCAACGGGATGAGCAAGAACTACCGGGTGGCCGGCTTCCGCTCCGGCTGGCTCGCGGTCTGCGGCCCGAAGGCGCACGCCTCCTCGTACATCGAGGGCCTGACGATCCTGGCCAACATGCGCCTGTGCGCCAACATGCCGGCCCAGCACGCGGTGGCCGCGGCCCTTCAGGGGCGGCAGTCGATCGAGGACCTGGTGCTGCCGGGCGGGCGGCTCCTGGAGCAGCGGGACACGGCGTACGAGCTGCTGACCCGGATCCCTGGCGTGACGTGCGTGAAGCCGAAGGGCGCGCTGTACCTCTTCCCGCGGCTCGACCCGAACGTCTACAAGATCAAGGACGACCGGCAGATGGTCCTGGACCTGCTGCGGGCCGAGAAGATCATGGTGGTGCACGGGACGGGCTTCAACTGGCACGAGCCGGACCACTTCCGGATCGTCACCCTGCCCTCGGCGCCCGACCTGGCCGACGCGGTGACCCGGATCGGGAACTTCCTGGACGGCTACAGCCAGCACTGACCCGGCCGGAGGGCCCACCCTCATGCCGGACACCGCTCAACTTTAGATTGAATCTAAGCTAGGATGCCTCCAGAGCCGCTACCGCAGGAGGCCGTCCCCATGTACGAACCGATCCGCACCAAGTCGGTCCACCGGATGGCCGACGACGACCGGAACGCCTTCCCGCACCGCTCCCGCGAGGAAGAGCTGGACATCCAGCTCGCCGGCCACCTCGCCGCCCTGCTCGCCGTCACCGACGAGCTCGGCGACCCCGAGGCCGGTGAGCTCATCGCCCGGCAGGTGGCCAGGCTGCGCGGCGCGCCCCCGGCGCGGCACGCGGGCCTGAGCGGCTCCGCCGCGAGCGACCTGCACCGCAGGGCCCACGCCCTCGCGGGCCGCGCCCTGGTCGTCGCCGCCTCCCGGGCCGACACGGCCGCCGCGATCCTCGCCGCCGAGCGCATGGACGCGCACACCGCGGCGCTCGCCGGGGATTCCCTGGCCGGCGCCGGCGCCCCCTGACGGCCCCGGTCCGCGCGGCCACGACACCGTGCGGACCGGGCGCCACCCACCGCCTCACCTGCGCCACCCACCGCCCCACCCGCGGCGCCCTCAGCAGACCCGCACGCGCCGTCCGGAGGGCCGGGGCCGCTGACGGCGCTCCGTACCGGTGCGCGGAAGTGCACCGGCCCCCGGAGCCGTGAGGGGGCTCCGGGGGCCGGTCGCGTCGTGGCGGGCCGTCGTGACCCCACTGGTCAGGGCGGAATTTCGGGGCAACCCACCACGAGTCTTTACAGTGCTGCGGCGACTAGCCCAGGCGCTCGACCAGCGCGCGGTACTCGTCCCACAGCTCCTTCGGCGTGTGCTCGCCGAAGGTCTCCAGGTGCGCGGGGACCAGGGCGGCCTCCTCGCGCCAGACGTCGTTGTCGACGTTGAGCAGGAAGTCCAGGTCGGCCTCGGGCAGTTCGAGCCCGTCGAGGTCCAGGGACTCCTTGGTCGGCAGCACGCCGATGGGGGTCTCGACGCCCTCGGCCTGACCGTTGAGGCGCTCGACGATCCACTTCAGGACGCGGCTGTTCTCGCCGAAGCCGGGCCAGACGAACTTGCCCTGGTCGTTCTTGCGGAACCAGTTGACGTAGTAGATCTTCGGGAGCTTCGCCTGGTCGGCACCCTGCCCGATCTTGATCCAGTGCGCCATGTAGTCGCCCATGTTGTAGCCGCAGAACGGCAGCATGGCGAAGGGGTCGCGGCGCAGTTCGCCGACCTTGCCCTCGGCGGCTGCGGTCTTCTCGGAGGCCACGTTGGCACCGAGGAAGACGCCGTGCTGCCAGTCGAAGGACTCGGTGACCAGCGGGACGGCGGAGGCGCGGCGGCCGCCGAAGAGGATCGCCGAGATCGGCACGCCCTTCGGGTCCTCCCACTCCGGCGCGATGATCGGGCACTGCGAGGCGGGCACGGTGAAGCGGGCGTTGGGGTGGGCGGCCGGGGTCTCGGACTCCGGCGTCCAGTCGTTGCCCTTCCAGTCGGTGAGGTGGGCCGGGGCCTCCTCGGTCATGCCCTCCCACCAGACGTCGCCGTCGTCGGTGAGCGCGACGTTGGTGAAGACGGCGTTGCCCCACAGGGTCTTCATGGCGTTGGCGTTGGTGTGCTCGCCGGTGCCGGGCGCGACGCCGAAGAAGCCGGCCTCGGGGTTGATCGCGTAGAGGCGGCCGTCCTCGCCGAAGCGCATCCAGGCGATGTCGTCGCCGATGGTCTCGACCGTCCAGCCGGAGATCGTGGGCTCCAGCATGGCGAGGTTGGTCTTGCCGCAGGCCGACGGGAAGGCGGCGGCGACGTACTTGGCCTCGCCCTGCGGCGGGGTCAGCTTGAGGATGAGCATGTGCTCGGCGAGCCAGCCCTCGTCGCGGGCCATGACGGACGCGATGCGCAGGGCGTAGCACTTCTTGCCGAGCAGGGCGTTGCCGCCGTAGCCGGAGCCGTACGACCAGATCTCACGGGTCTCGGGGAAGTGGGAGATGTACTTGGTGGAGTTGCACGGCCACGGTACGTCCTCCTCGCCCTCCGAGAGCGGGGCGCCGAGGGTGTGCACGGCCTTCACGAAGAAGCCGTCGGTGCCGAGCTCGTCGAGGACGGCCTGTCCCATGCGGGTCATGGTGCGCATGGAGACGGCGACGTACGCGGAGTCGGTGATCTCGACGCCGATGGCGGAGAGCGGGGAGCCGACCGGGCCCATGCAGAAGGGCACGACGTACATGGTGCGGCCCTTCATGGAGCCGCGGAAGATGCCCTTCTCGCCCGCGAAGATCTCCTTCATCTCCGCCGGGGCCTTCCAGTGGTTCGTCGGGCCCGCGTCCTCCTCCTTCTCGGAGCAGATGAAGGTCCGGTCCTCGACGCGCGCGACGTCGGTCGGGTCGGAGGCCGCGTAGTACGAGTTCGGGCGCAGCGTGGAGTCGAGCTTCTTGAAGGTCCCCTTGGCGACGAGCTCCTCGCTCAGGCGCTCGTATTCAGCCTCGGACCCGTCGCACCAGACGATGCTGTCGGGCTGAGTGATCTCAGCGATCTCGTTGACCCACGAGACCAGTTCCTTGTGCTGAGTAGGGACGGTGGAGGGAGCCGCGTTGTCGCGCGCCACGATTGCTCCTTGTAGAGGGGTTTTTTAGATGTATGCCCCTTGGGGGCTGCGACCCGGATGCGTCGTAGGCGCTCATCCGGTGCCGACCGCACTCATTTGATCATCCGATGGTACCGCCCATATGTCCAGAGGTCCTCACACGTGAGCATCGCCACTCGTCGTGGGGACCTACGGGGGCGTAGGTAGCATTCGGTGCCATGACTGCAGCCACGCCGGACCTCGGCACCACGGAGCAGCGCCCGGCGCTGCCGCTCCCGCTCAAGCCGCGATTGAGGGGCTGGCTGCACGCCGGGATGTTTCCCGCGGTGATCGTCGCGGGCCTCGTCCTGGTCGCCCTGTCGGACTCGCCCCGGGCCCGGATCGCCTGCGGGATCTACGTCCTCACCGCCTGCCTGCTCTTCGGCATCAGCGCCCTGTACCACCGCGGCAACTGGGGCCCGCGCGGCGAGGCGGTGCTGCGGCGCCTCGACCACGCCAACATCTTCCTGATCATCGCGGGCACCTACACCCCGCTGACCCTGCTGCTCCTGCCCGATTCCACCGGGCGGCCGCTGATGTGGGCGGTCTGGGCGGCGGCCACCGCCGGCATCGCCTTCCGGGTCTTCTGGGTCGGCGCCCCTCGCTGGCTGTACACGCCCTGCTACATCGCGATGGGCTGGGCCGCCGTCTTCTTCCTGCCCGACTTCATGCGGGCCGGCGGCATCGCCGTCCTCGTCCTGGTGATCGTCGGCGGGCTGCTCTACAGCGCGGGCGGGGTCGTCTACGGCATCAAGCGCCCGAACCCCTCACCGCGCTGGTTCGGCTTCCACGAGGTCTTCCACTCGTTCACGCTGGCCGCGTTCATCGTCCACTACGTGGGCATATCACTCGTCGCGTACCAGCACGCCTGACCCGAGAGCGCCCCTGACCACCTCGCCGGACGCCGGGTTCTGCGCACACCCCCACACCCCGTGGGGGCAGTAGTCGGTGAAGGTCTGGTACACCGGCCGGTGCCGCGCGAACCAGTCCAGCATCCCGCGGACGTACGCCGGGTTGTCCCCGTTGCGGAACAGCCCCCACTCCGGGAACGACACCGGCTTGCCGTGCGCCGCCGCGAACCGGGCGTGGTGCTCGAGCCCGTACTCCTCGCTGACCTGCTCCTCGAAGGAGAGCCCGGCGGGCTGGTCGTAGGCGTCCATGCCGATGACGTCCACGTACGCGTCGCCCGGGTAGCAGCGCGGCCAGGCGATGGCGTCCAGCCCCCGGCTCGGCGTGAAGTCGAAGCGGAAGCGCTGCCCCGGCACCTCCCGCAGCACGCTCACCACCCGCCGCCAGTACGCCTTCCAGCTCTCCGGGTCAGGACCGCAGCGATGGCTGTACGTCGTGCCGTTCATCTCCCAGCCGAGGACGAGGACCGCGTCCGCGAGCCGCTGCTCCACCAGGCGCGCGCCCAGGGTCCGGAAGTGCCCGTCGTACGCACCGGCCGCCCCGCGCCGCAGCCCCACTCGCACCTGCGCGTCGCCGAGCCGCTCCTCGCTGCGGTCGAGCAGCGGCACGTTCAGCACGAACAGCCGCCCCGGCCGCTCCTCCTTCCACCGCGCCCACGGCCCGAACAGGGCGGGATGCCCCTCGATGTTGGACCAGCGGTCGCCCGGCAGATAGGTGTGCCCGACGGTCAGCGGCTCGCCGCCCAGCCACCGCTCCACCTCGGCGATCCGCCGCACCCCGGCCTCGTCCGAGCCGGTGAAGAACCCCGAGGGAACCCCGGGCCGCGGCACCGGACCCGGCCGCCGCGGCTCCGCCCGGTCCCCGGCGTGCCGATCGCCCGGCACGAGCCGCTCGTACGGCAGCAGGAGCACGAGTGCGGCCGCGAGCAGCACCGTCAGTGCGGCTCGCGGCCAGGAGGAGGGGAAGCGCACGTCAGCCGGTCCAGAACTCCCACCAGCGGGTCAGGATCAACATCCCGATGATCCCGATGTGCAGCACCGGCAGGGCGAAGGTGAACTCGCCCAGGAACCCCCTCACGGCTGCCGGCGCCGGCAGCACCCCGTGCCTCACGTTGAGCGCGGTGACGTACCAGAACATGGTGATCGTCGCGCACCAGGCCAGACAGCACCACAGGCACAGCGAGTTGATCTCGTACAGCGACTCGTACATCAGCCAGGTGCAGAAGCCCACGCCGAACAACATCCCGGCGTTGAGACCGAGCCAGAACCAGCCCCGGTAGCGGGCACCGGCCAGGATGCCGGCGCCCACCGCGACGACGACGGCGTACGTGGCGATGCCCAGCATCGGGTTCGGGAAGCCGAACACCGCCGCCTGCTCGCTCTTCATGATGTTGCCGCAGGAGACCACCGGGTTGAGACTGCACCCCGGCTGGAAGCCCGGGTCCTCCGCCAGCCTGATCTTGTCGATCGTGATGACCCAGCCGGCCAGCACGCCCGCCGCGCCCGTCACCATGAGCATCCAGGCGAAGGCCCGGCTCGCGCCGATCCCCGCTCCGCCCTGGCCCTCGGCCTCCTCCTGCTGCCGCTGGCCGGGGACCCCGGCCCCGCCGCGTACGTTCACCGTCGCCATGAGCGCACCCCTGTCCGCTCAGCCCTGGATCCGGCTCACCGGCACCGCGATGTGGCCCGAGTTCCGCACGACGGCGTCGTCGGTGATGAACGCCTTGAGGCGATCCTCCTCGACCGGCACTCCCGGCTGCGCGTCCGGCCACGGGACGACCGGGACCTTCACGATGACGTGGCCGGTCTCGTACGCCGCCGCCTGCCACTCCACCGGCACCGGGCACTGCGCGTTCATGAACGGCAGGGTGAGCACGGCCCGCTGCGCCTCGACGAGCAGGTGCGCGCCGATCCCGCGGTCCTGGCCGGCGTCGACGACGATGCCGCCGATCGGCACCCCCATGCCCTCCAGGGTCGTCCGCAGCTCCGCCTCGCCGGCCTCCGGGCCGTGCTGGCCGTCCCCGAGCGAATACACCATCAGAAACGGGGTGGCGGGCATGTCGTCGGCGGGCCCCAGGGTCCACGAGACGACGGTGAGGGTCCCCATCGAATGGGCGCTGTGCGCCTTGGACGCGACGTTGGAAGTGGTCATGAATCCGGATGCTAGGGGACGAACACCCGTGACCCCGCGCTGAATTCACTCATTCGGCCGACATTGGCTCCACTGGCACTTCCGGCGCAACGAAGCGGGGTTTTCCTCGTTGTGCCCATAGGGCATATGCCGACCTCAGGAGATCACTCATGATCGTCCCGCGCCGCGTCGCACTGCGGTCCCTCTTCGCGCTGGCCGTCACCGCCTTCACCGGCGGCGCCCTGGCACGGATCACCACCACCGCGCAGCCGGCCCCCGGCGACCCGCTCGCCTTCGACGAGATGTACGGCGGCCGGCACATCCGGGGCGGCTCGGGACCGTCCGGCGAGCCGGTGGCCCTCGTCGACGGCCGGCCGCTCCACCTGATGCGCTGCGCCGACGGCGGCTACGTCACCCCGATCGACCACTACGAGTCCTGTCCGACGCCGCTGGCGGCCACCCGCGCGGCCGTGGACGAGCTGGGCGCCGCCCCGCTCTCCCGCTACGCCGCCGCCCACGGCACCCACCCGGGAGGGAGCCCGCGTGGTGTACACGCGTAAGAACCAGCGTGACCTGACGAGCGCCGAGCGGAAGCGGTTCGTGTCCGCCGTCCTCGAACTCAAGCGGACCGGGAAGTACGACGATTTCGTCCGCACCCACATCGACTACTACGTCGCCGACGGCGAGGGCAAACTGCGGGTCGCCCACATGTGCCCGAGCTTCCTGCCCTGGCACCGCAGGTTCCTGCTGGAGTTCGAGCGGGCGCTGCGCCGGATCGACCCTTCGGTGACCGTGCCGTACTGGGACTGGACCCGGGACAACACCCCGGCCGCGGCGCTGTGGGGCGAGGACTTCCTGGGCGGAAACGGGCGGCGCGGCGACCTCCAGGTGACGACCGGCCCCTTCGCGTACTCCGGCGGCCGCTGGACCGTGAAGCACAACATGACGGAGGAGCGCTTCCTCACCCGCGACTTCGGCCGCCCGCGCGATCCGATCACGCTGCCGACGGCGGCGCAGGTCGACGAGGTCATGCGGGAGCGGGCGTACGACGCGGCGCCCTGGAACTCCACCAGCGGCTCCGGCTTCCGCAACCGCCTGGAAGGCTGGGCCTCGGGCCAGGGCAACGACCGCTTCCGGCTGCACAACCGGGTGCACCGCTGGGTGGGCGGGCTGATGCTCGGCGGGGCCTCGGTCAACGACCCGGTGTTCTGGCTGCACCACGCCTACGTCGACCTGCTCTGGTCGCGCTGGCAGCAGCGCAACCCGGGGGCGGGCTATCTGCCGAAGGACCCGCCGCCGCTGGGCGACCCGCAGTACCGGCGGGTCGCGGCGCTGCACGAGCGGATGGGCCCGTGGAACGTCACCCCGGCCGAACTCCTCGACCACAGCGGGACCTACCGCTACGCCTGACGCGTCACGCACGACGAGGGTGTCCCCCCGGGCCCGCGGGCCGGGAGGACACCCTCGTCTCGTGCTCCTGACACACCGGCCTGGTCGCGGCCGGGTGAGGTTCAGCCGCCGTAGCCGCCGTCGTCGTGGTGGTCGACGTTCACGCAGGTGTTGCCGAAGGCCGGGTTGATCAGACCGATGACGGTCACGGTGTTGCCGCAGAGGTTGATCGGCACGTGGATCGGGACCTGCACGACGTTGCCCGAGGCGACACCGGGCGAGTGGGCGGCGACGGCCTCGGCGCCCGAGTCGGCGACGGCCAGGCCGGCGCCGCTGAGAGCAACGGCACCCGTGCCGGCGAGAACAGCGGCAGCCTTCGCGATGCGAGACATCAAGAACTCCTTGAACGTGGAAAAGCGACCGCGAGAATCACGGTCGCGTGCTTCCTTCAACGCCGAAATCAAGGCCGGGTCACGGCCTTTGCGCCGAACGTGGACGGAGAATCGGAAGAGTCGGAAGAGATGGCCCGCAGACCGTCCGTCCGCCCGCCGTCGGATACGACGGAGCGAGCCGGGGATCTGCGGGCCGCGGCCATGCGACAAGCCTTCTGTTGTAACGAGCACCGACCCCTCGGGTGCCGGGAAGAATCGTGTCTTCACCCGCCTGGCCAATGGTCGTACAAACGGACGCCGTCGGTCCTACGGCTGCGCCAGGCCCAGCTGGGAGTCGAGCGTCCCGGTCAGCACGGGAGCGAGCAGACCGACCTGGGGCGCCTTGACCTCCGGCAGCCCGAGACCGTCGCCGCTCGGGGTGGCGACCGGGGTGCCCACGACGGCGCCCGGGGTGGCCGCCTTGACCGGCGAGTACGGGGAGTTCAGCTGGGCCGTGCCGGGCTCGCTGCCCTCCAGGACCTCGGGCAGCGGCGCCTCGACGACCGTGCGCGGCAGGTCGCTCGCGACCGGGATCCGGGGAAGCGTGAGGTCGGGCAGGCCGCCCACCCCCTGGTGGAAACCGGTGGGCGCACCGGGCACGGGCGTGGGGACGCCGGTGGCGATCGAGGGGGCGTCCATCGGGAGCACCGGCTCGAGGCCCTGGAGCGGGACGACCACGGGGGCGTCGGCGACGGCGGGGGTCGCCAGGGCCGCGGACGCGAGGGCGGTGGCCAGGAGACCCAGGCCGGCGTGAGATCGCAGATTCATGTCCTGCAAACGAGTTCCGGGTGAGGACGTGACGGAATTCCCCTGAGTGCAGCAACGGAGAAGGCCCTCACCGGTGACCGGCGAGGGCCCTCGTTGACGTGGCGTCAGCACCTTACGTCAGCACGGTGGTTCAGTGCCGTCCGCGGACGAGCCGTCCGCCCCGCAGATACATCACGCCACCACCGACGAGCAGCGCGGCACTGATGGCGGCCGCACCCATGAGAGCCGCCGAGTCACCACCCGTGTCGGGCAGGTGCGGGTGCTCGCCACCGGGCCCCTGACACCCGTACCCGTGCTCACCCTCGTCACAGCCACCGGGAGGAGTGGGGTGGTCGGTGGGCGGGGTGGGGTGATCGGTGGGCGGGGTGGGGTGATCGGTGGGCGGGGTGGGGTGATCGGTGGGCGGAGTCGGGTGGTCCGTCGGCGGGGTGGGGTGGTCCGTCGGCGGAGTCGGGTGATCGGTCGGCGGAGTCGGGTGATCGGTCGGCGGAGTCGGGTGGTCCGTCGGCGGAGTCGGGTGATCGGTCGGCGGAGTCGGGTGGTCCGTCGGCGGAGTCGGGTGGTCCGTCGGCGGAGTCGGGTGGTCCGTCGGCGGAGTCGGGTGGTCCGTCGGCGGAGTCGGGTGATCGGTCGGCGGAGTCGGGTGATCGGTCGGCGGAGTCGGGTGGTCCGTCGGCGGAGTCGGGTGGTCCGTCGGTGGAGTCGGGTGGTCCGTCGGCGGGGTTTCGTCGTCCCCGTAACCGTCGGGCTCGTCCCCGTACCCCCCGTCCTCGCCGGCGGAGTGGACCGCCTGGGCGCAGAGGTCGCCGACGGCAGCCGCGAGGGCCTCGCCGAGGTGGGCGTGGTCGCCGCAGACGTCGGCCGACAGCGGGGCCTGTACGCGGTTGACGGTGTCGCGCCCGGGTGAATCCCCCGCGCTGTCAGCGGAGTTCGCCGCGAGGGCGAAACCGCCGGTCAGCGACAGAATGCCGGTCGCCGCCGCGGTGGTGAGCATTTTCCTGCTGATGATCGATCGCATACCGCTCTTCCTCAGTGAAAAGGGAGAGACCGGCGAGGATCCCCCCTCGCTCCGACCGGCCCACCTTCCACGCCGTCCGAGTGCGTGGGGCTGGCTGGAGCGTAAGGAGCGACACGACGGAGACCACCGGGTCAACACGGCAGACAATCCGAAAATCATTCAATCGGCCGTGTTCTGAGGACAGCAAAGTGCCCTGGCGGGGAAGGTCCGCCAGGGCCGGGCGCTGCGAAGGGTTCTGAACGTGCGTCAGCCGCCGATCGGGAGGCCGCCGAGCAGTCCGCTCGCACCCTTGCCGGCCTGGTTCAGCTGGCCCGCGGTGTCCGTGACGGTCTGGACGGGCGAGCCGTCCGTGGTGCTGCTGAGCGCTTCGGACTTCAGCCCCTGGCTGGTCAGCGATCCGAGGCCACCGTCCAGGCTGGTGGGCATCTCGGCGGCCATCGCGGGCGCGGCGACACCCAGGGCCATCACAGATCCGGCGATGACCGCGGCAACCTTGGTGGGCTTCATGAAGAGGGTCCTTCCTTCTGTGCGTACACGTGTCCGTTACACAAGCAAGTCGCTTGCCGTACAGGCTTCTTGACTGATTCCCGTACGTCGTTCTGCCTTCTGTAACGAGAGGTGCGCTCCCCGGAAACTCCGGGAGGAGGGTTTTCTCGACACTGCACCCGATTGATGAGGACCGGTCGTATCGGAGGATGGAATGCACGGAGCCGCGCCCGTCCGGGAGTCCCGGAGGGGCGCGGCTCGGGTGCGGTCGCCCCGGCTAGCGGGTCGGCAGCGATGCCGTGGCCGGCAGGACACCGGCGGAGACCGGCGCCTTGGCGGGCAGCTCCGCGGGCAGCTCGGCCGGCAGTTCCGCCGGGAGCTCGGCCGGGAGCTCCGCGGGCAGTTCGGCCGGGAGCTCGACGGGGAGCTCGGCCGGCAGCTCCGCCGGCGGGAGCTCGGCGGCCGGCAGCTCGACGGGCAGCTGGGGCAGCTGGGGCAACTGGACGGGGAGCTCCGGGATGGCCGGCAGAGCGGGCAGCAGCCCGGTCAGGGCCGGCACCGTGCCGAGCACGGTGGACGTGACGGAGTTGACCAGCGAGGTCAGGGTCGCGGTGACCCCCGGGACGAGACCGGCGACCCCGCCGGTGTTCACGGCGGCGAGCAGGTCGGCGACCACCTTCTGGATGGCCGCCAGGGCGTCGTCGACGACATCGGCCGGTGCCGCCTTGGCCGCCGGAGCGGCCGGCGGCGCGACCGGGGTCTCGGCGACCCGGATCGTCTCGTGGCGGGACGGATGGTGTTCGTCGGCGAAGGCGGTTCCCGCCGCGCCGAGGGAGAAGGTGGCGGCTATCGCCAGGGCGGTGAGACGGCGTGGGGCGAGGGGACGCATATTTGTTCCTTTTCCTTATGCGCCGGACAACATCCCCTTCACCGTGCCTGCGGGTATAGCGCTCCGCAACGGCAGAACTACTGAGCGCCACGTCTCCGTTCGAGTGAATCCACGTCTCTGACCTGCTCCTCCCCCAGGCGTACGCCGTTGCACCGGGCGGCGCGCGGGGGTGCGTCCATACGAGTCAGCAGACGGCGAGAGGCCGGCGCGCCGACCCCTGAGCGGGGCGGCGCGCCGGCCTCGGAAGGACCACGATCCGGCGTGCGAGATCAGAAGTTGGCGCAGTTGTTGCCGAAGGTCGGGTTCAGGGCGCCGATGACGGAGACGGTGTTGCCGCAGAGGTTGATCGGGATGTGGACCGGAACCTGGACGACGTTGCCGGACAGGACGCCCGGGGACTTCACGGCCGCACCCTCGGCGACGGAGTCGGCGGCGGCGACACCGGCGGCACCGGCGACAGTGGCGGCGGCACCGACGGACAGGGCGACAGCCTTCGCGATACGGGACATGGTGAGGCACTCCTCGATCGAAATACAGCTCGGACGGCGCGGGCGGTTTTGCCCGGCTCCTTCAACAACGCCCCGCGCATTCATCGGTTGCTCTCCCGAACGGGTGACGTTCAACCGATCTTTGGGCCATAGGAGGGTCATTCGAGTGACCGGACCTGGAAAGGGGCAACACGCCCAACGAGGAACCTGCCGATCGGATACGGAAGTTAGCGTTTGTGAGCATCTAATGCTTACTATCGCCCGCCGTGGGGGTTATAACGTTCCCGAACGTTGCTTCCGGCCCAGTCGCGCGTTCATACATTTCGCGCGGACGACACCCTCCTCTCTCCCGGTCTACACGGGTCTTCCCTTCCTTCTCTCATCAAAGCGGAGAACCTGTATGCGGAATTCAGCAGTTCATGCTGTACGCCGGGGCGTGGTGTGCGCCGTCTCGTGCGCGGCCCTCTCCGCCGCGCTCCCGGCCGCCTCCGCCGTCACCCCGCAGCCCGGGGAAGCCGCCCGACTCCCCTTCGCGCCCCGGTACGAGGCCGTCCAGCACGGCGGGATCGTCCGGGCCGCCAACGCCGCGGCCAAGGGCACCACGGGCGCCGAGACGGTCAACGACGGCACCGCGATCCGGTACGTCGACGTCGACAGCGACCCCAACACGTACAACTCCAGCCAGGCCGAGCTGCGCGTCCCCGCCGGGGCCAAGGTCAGCTGGGCCCGCCTGTACTGGGGCGGAAACCTGCTCGCCGGAGAGCAGAAGCCGGCCAAGGACAACGGGCGGGTGCTGATCGCCGAGCCCGGCGGCCGGTACAAGGCGCTGCTCGCCGACACCACGACCGGCCACCGCACCGCGGACGGCGCCGACGCGTTCCAGGCCTCCGCCGACGTCACCGCGCTGGTCCGTTCGGCGCAGCCCGGGATGTGGACCGTCGCCCAGGTGAACGTCGCGATGGGCCGCTCGGCGGTGGGCGGATGGGGTGGCTGGACGCTGGTCGCCGCGTACGAGAAGGCCGACGAACCGCTGCGCCGGCTCGCCGTGTGGGACGGTTTCGAAACTCTCGGCCCGAAGAGCGGCGAGCTGTCGATCCCGCTCGCGCTCGGCACCGACCGCATTCCCCAGGACGCGGACGGCCGGCTCGGACTGATCGCCTATGACGGCGACCGGGGGACTTCCGGGGATTACCTCGCGGTGGAAACCGGGGCTGCGAAGAGCGTCACGCGGAGCGAGCTCTCCGATTCCGCGAATTCCGCGGACGACGTGATGAACTCCAGCATCACGGACTCGGGAACAAGTCGGATGGAACGACTGCCCGCTCATCAGAACACCCTGGGGTACGACTCCGACGTCTTCGATCTGCGGGGGGCGCTGCGCAATGGGGCCGATCGTTTCCACATCCGCCTCGGGAGCCGGAAGGACGCCGTCTGGCTCGGCGCGCTCTTCCTCCAGGCGGACGTCAAGCGGGCGGACGCCCGGCGCTGACGTGCACCCCTCACGAGAACCGGACCCCGGGTCCGTCGACGTGCTGCATGTGGTCCAGCCCGGCGACGGCGGGGTCGCCCGGGTCGTCACCGACCTGGTCCGCGCCCAGCTCGGCAGCGGGCTGCGGGTCGCCGTGGCCTGCCCGCCCGGCACCGAACTCGCCGCGGCGGTACGGGCCGAGGGCGTCACCCCGTACGACTGGCGGGCCGGCCGGAATCCCGGCCCGCGGCTGGTACGGGAGACCCGGGAGCTCGCCCGGCTGATCCGTGGCGCGCGCCCCGCCCTCGTCCACGCGCACAGCGCCAAGGCCGGGCTCTGCGCCCGACTCGCCCTGCGTGGACGGATTCCGACGGTGTATCAGCCGCATGCCTGGTCCTTCGAGGCGGTCGAGGGAACGACCGCCGCGCTCGCCCTGCGCTGGGAGCGCTGGGCGGCCCGCTGGGCGGCCCGCGTCGTGTGCGTCAGCGAGGCCGAGCGGCGCACCGGCGAGACGGCCGGCGTGCGGGCGCGCTGGTCGGTCATCCACAACGGCGTGGACGCGGAGCGCTTCGCGCCCGCGGAGGCGGAGGCGGGCCCGGGGTCGGAGCCCGACCCGGCGGCCGGCGGACGCTCCGGCGGGCCCCTCGTCGTCTGTGTCGGGCGGCTCTGCCGGCAGAAGGGGCAGGACCTGCTGCTCGCCGCCTGGCCCGCCGTGCTCGCCGCGGTGCCGGACGCGCGGCTCGTCCTCGTCGGGGACGGGCCGGACGGGGAGCGGCTGCGGGCCGGCGCCCCGGACTCGGTGCGGTTCACCGGCGCCGTGGCGGACACCGCGCCCTGGTACCGGGCGGCCGACGTCGTCGTCCTTCCCTCCCGCTGGGAGGGCATGGCACTCGCGCCCCTGGAGGCCATGGCGAGCGGACGGCCGGTCCTGGTCGCCGACGTGGACGGAGCGCGCGAGAGCCTGCCGCCCGGTCACGAGGCGCTGTGCCTGGTCCCGCCCGATGACCCCGGCGCGCTCGCCGCCGCGCTCGGCCGTCTGCTGGGCGGACCCGAGCCGCGGCGAACCCTGGGCCGGGAGGCCCGCGAGCACGTACTCAGCAGATTCGATGTGCGGCGCACCGGCGCGGCCGTCGCGGAGCTCTACCGCGAAGTGGCCGGAGTGCGGTGCACGGAGCACAGAGAGCCGATTGCGCAGTGACAACGGAAAGCACCAGCGTCCCTCCCTCGCCGGGCCCCTGGCCCACGGCGGGCTCGATTCCGGGCCTCGCCTCCCTCGCGTCGCCGCGCGGCGCCTCCGACCGGCTCGCGCTGCCGCCGCGGCGCCCGGCGCGGATGCGGTTCGCCGCTGTGCCGCTGCTCGCGGCCGACGCCGTGGCCGTACTGCTCGCCGTGTGCGTGCTGTCCGCGGCGCACCGGCGCTGGGAGCTGTCGCTGCTCGTGGCCGGCGTCGTCCTGGCCCTGGACGGCCGTGCCGGTCTGTACCGGCCGCCGGCCGTGCTCACCGGTGTCCTGGACGAGGTGCCCGCGCTGGTCGCCCGTGCCGGGGTCGCCTGGTGCGTGACGGCCGCCGCGGTCGCCGGATTCGCCCCGGGGCACCCGATCGGGCCGCTGCGGCTGTGCGGCGCGTACGGGACGCATGTCACGGCCGTGGTCGTGGTGCGCGGTCTGGTGCACGCGCGCAGGCGGCGGGTGGCGCGGGCGCATCCGCGGTCGGCGCTCGTGGTCGGCGTGCCGGGTGCGGCGCGGCGGTTCGCGGCGGCGCTCGGGCAGCACCCGGAGTACGGCATCCGGCCCGTCGGGATCGTCGGGACGGTCGGCACGCGGCCGGACAGCGAGCGGGGGCTCCCCCTGCTCACCAGCTCCGAGGAGATCCACCGGGCCGTCATCCAGAACACCGTCCGCGACGCCGTCTTCCTCACCGAGGACGACGGCCTGGTGACGCTGTTCCAGCACTACGGCTGCACGACCTGGCGATTGGGCGGCGAGCCGCCGTCCGGGCCGATGGGCGACCACCTGTGGGGCTACGGCTGCCACCGCCTGGTGCCGATCGGCGAGCGGCGCGGGCTCACCGCGAAGCGGGTCCTGGACGTGGCGCTCGCCGCGCCCGCGCTCGCCCTGGCGCTGCCGGTGCTGCTGGTGTGCGCGCTGGCGGTACGGCTCGCGGACGGGCCCGGGGTGCTGTTCCGGCAGGAGCGGGTGGGTCAGAACGGGCGGCTCTTCACGCTGCTCAAGTTCCGTACGCTGCGGCCGGCCGACGAGACGGAGTCGGCGACCCGGTGGAGCGTCGCCGACGACCACCGGATGAGCGCGGCCGGACACTTCCTGCGCAAGAGCTCGCTCGACGAGCTGCCGCAGCTGTGGAACGTCCTGCGCGGGGACATGAGCCTGGTCGGTCCGCGGCCCGAACGGCCGTACTTCGTCGCCCAGTTCAGCCGGGTCCACGCGGGCTACGCGGCCCGGCACCGGATGCCGGTGGGGCTGACCGGGCTCGCCCAGGTGCACGGCCTGCGCGGCGACACCTCGATCGAGGACCGCTGCCGCTTCGACAACCACTACATCGACCACTGGTCGCTCTGGCAGGACGTGTGCATTCTGCTGCGCACGGCGGCCGGGCTCGTCCGACCGACGGGGAGCTGACGATGGCCACGGCCGTGACAATGCCGGAGACCGGCCCGGAGGTACGGGAGTGGGCGCGGCGCGCCGGGGCGCTGTCCCCGGTGCTCGCCGTGATCGCGCTGCTCCTCGTGCCGGGCGGCGGGGGCGCGCAGGGCGGGACCGGCGGGTCGGGAACGATCGCCGACGCGGCATCGGGTCTGCTCGTGGTGATCTGCGTGCTGCGGCTCGTACGGAGCGGGGCGCGGCCGCTGACCCGGGGCGCGGCGGTCGTGCTCGGCCTGCCGGTGCTCGGCATCTGCGTGGCCGCGATCACCTCGAACGACCCGGGCGCGAGCCTGCCGGGCGTCGCCCGCTACCTCCAGATCTTCGTGCTCGTCCCGGCGGCGGTCCTGGTGATGATCCGTGACCGGCGCGACTTCGCGGTGGTGGCGTGGGCGCTGGTCGGCCTCGCGCTGCTGCAGGGCGCGGTGGGGGTGGTGCAGTACCTGACGGGGACCGGCGCCTCGTACATGGGCGAGGACATCAGGGCCGTCGGCACGTTCGGGCCGACCGATGTGATGGGGATGGCGACGGTCGTCTCGTACGGCCTGGTCATCGTCACCGGCCTCGCCCTCGGCGGTACGGCGGGCCGTACCCGGACGGCGGCGCTGGCCTGCGCGGGGCTGCTCTTCGTCCCGCTGGTGCTGTCGTTCAGCCGGGGCGCGTGGATCGCGACCGTGCTCGCGTGCGGGCTCCAGCTCGTGCTGTCGGGGCTGCGGCGGGCCGGGCGGGTGGCGCTCACCGTGGGCGCGCTCGCGGTGGTCCTGGTCGGCGGCTTCGGCATCGGCTCGGAGATGGTCAAGGAGCGGGCCACCAGCATCACCCAGGTCGCGGCGGCGCCGGACCAGTCGGTGACGGACCGTTACACGATGTGGGCGGCGGCGGGCCGGATGTGGCGCAGTGAGCCGCTGACGGGCGTGGGCCTGAAGGGCTTCCCCGCGTACCGCGACTCCCACGCGTCCCTGGCGCTGTCCTCCGGCAGCGACACGGCGGGCGCCGGCGCCGCGTTCCAGCGCCAGCCGCTGCTGTCCCCGCACAACATGTACCTCCTGGTCCTCAGCGAGCAGGGGCTGATCGGCCTGATCGCCCTCGCGGGCAGCTGGACCGCGCTCCTCGTCGCGTCGCTGCGCCGGCGCCGCCTGGGAGCGGACTGCGCCCTGGTCGCCATCGGTCTCCTCTCCTGGCAGCTCATCGACTTCTTCTACGCGGACATCGGCGGCCCCTCGACGGTCCTGATGTCCGTCGTCCTCGGCCTGGCGGCCTGGTGGTCGCTGGCGGAGGTCCGCCGTGCGTGACCCGTGGTCGGGCCCGCCGCCGCCGACGGACGGGGCGGGGGAGGCGGCAGGACCGCCCGGCCCGGCGGTCGGGCCCGCGACGCGGCCGGGCCGGGCGGTCCCGGCGGACCGTGGCGGCCTGCCGGCCGAAGGCCGGGGTGCACCGGTCGCGCCGCCGCCGGCCCCCGGCCGCCCCGCGCACACCCCACCCGCGCCCCCGTCCGCCGCCGAGAGCGGCGGGCGGGGCCGCGCCGTGCCCGCGGCCGGCGCCGCGGCGGCCGGCCCGGATCCGCGGGGGGCGGTGCCCCCGGTGGACGACGTGCCGGGCATCGCCCCGGAGGCCACCGAAGGGCCCCCGCCCTCCCCCGCCGTGCCCGCGGCCACCGGCGCGGGGGGTGATCCCTGGGCGCTCGTCGCCCCCCTCGACGTGCTCTGCGGGCTGCCCCGGGACCGGCCGGCCGGGGCGGAGCCGGGGCCGGCCGTCGAGCCGGGGCGGGCCGTGGTCGTGGATCCGTGGGCGCTCGTCGCACCGATGGACGTGCTCTGCGGGTTGCCGCAGGAGCCGGTGACCGAGGCCGAGGAGGAGGGGGGCGTCGTGGATGCCTGGGGTGGCGTCGACGCCGTCGATCCCTGGGCGGCCGTCCCGGCCGCGGACGCGCTCTGCGGGCTGTCGCAGGGCGGTTCCGCTGCGGCGAGCAGGCGCGCGCGGGTGGCGCGGGCGCTGGCCGGCGCGGCGGCCGCACGGCAGCGGGCGGCGGAGCCGGCGGGCCCGGCGGGTTATGGGGGGCGGCCGTTGGCCGGGGCGAGGACCGTACGGCGGCCCGCGCGGGACGCGGGAGCGCACAGCGGGGGCGGGCGGCCGCCGCTGCTCGGCGGGCGGCCGCTCGCCGGGGGCGCCCGGCCGGTCGAGTCGCAGCGCGTCGCCGTGCTCGGGAGCGGAGCCCCGGCCCCGGTCGCCCCGCCCGCCTCCGCCGCCCCCCACCCCCGCGCCCGGCATGCCCGGCGCAAGGCGAGCTGGTCGCCGTCCGGGCGGTTCCTGTTCCGGGCCGCCGTGGTCACCGCGGGGCTCACGGCCGTCGGGGCCGTGCTCGGGCTCGTACGGGACCAGATTCTGGCGCGGTATTTCGGGGCGGGTGCCGAGACCGACGCGTTCCTGGTGGCGTGGACGGTGCCGGAGTTCGCCTCGACGCTGCTCATCGAGGACGCGATGGCGCTGATCCTGGTACCGGCCTTCTCGCGGGCGCTGGCCCGCCGGGCCGGGATGGTGTTCGGTGACCCGGTCCGTGCCCTCGTCCGCGCGACGCTGCCCCGGCTCGTGCTCACCGTCGCCGCCGTCGCCGCGCTGCTCGTCGCGATCGCGCCGCTGCTGGTGTCCGCGCTCGCCCCCGGTCTGCCGGACCCGCGGCTCGCCGTCGACTGCACCCGCCTCACGGCGACCTGCGTGCTGTCCTTCGCGCTCGCCGGCTACTGCTCGGCCGCCCTGCGCGCGCACGGCTCGTTCCTGCCGCCGGCCGCGATCTACGTGGCGTACAACGTCGGCATCATCGGCACGATCCTGGTCCTGCGCGAGCCCTTCGGCGTACGGGCCGCCGCGGCCGGTGTCGCCGTCGGCGGCGTGCTCATGGTGCTCGTACAAGCTCCGTCGCTGCTGCGGGAGTTGCGGTCCCGACCGGTCCCGAAGGAAGCGGCGGCCGCGCCGCCGGCGGGCGACGGGCGGCTGCTCGTGCTCGGGATGATCGCGCCGGTCATCGTCTTCGCGCTCACCCGCCAGTCCCAGATCCTCATCGAGCGCTTCCTCGCCTCACCGCTCCCCTCCGGCGCCATCTCGCATCTGAACTACGCGCAGAAGGTCGCGCAGATGCCGATGATCCTCTCCCTGATGCTGTGCACGGTCAGCTTCCCCGTCGTCGCCCGCGCCCTCGCCGCCGGCGACACGCAGGCGGCCCGCCGCCGCGTGGAGCGGGACCTGCTGCTCGCCGCCGTCGTCGTCCTGATCGGCGCGGCGACCGTCATCGCCGCCGCCCCGCAGATCGTGCAGCTCCTCTTCCAGCGCGGCGCGTTCGACGCCGACGACACGGCCGCGACCGCCGCCGTCATGCGGGTGTACGCGCTCGGGCTGCTCGGCCAGACCATGGTCGGCGCCCTGGTCCGCTGCTACTTCTCCGCCGCCCGCCCCCTGTGGTACCCGGCCGCCGCCATGGCCGCCGGGCTCGCCGCGACCGGCCTCGCCGGAGTGGCCGGCGCCCACCTGTGGGGCGCCACCGGCATCGCGGGCGCCAACGCGCTCGGCATCACCGTCAGCGCCGTGATGCTGCTGCTCGGCGCGCACCGCCAGTCCGTGCCGATCGACGTCCGCCGGCTCGGCGAGGGCCTGCTGCGGCTCGCCACCGCCGGCGCCTGGGCCACCGGCGCCGGCTGGCTCTGCTCCCTCGCGATCGGCACGCCCGTGCTCTCCCTCGCCGTCGCCGCCCTGGTCGTCGCCGGCGTCTTCCTGCTCTTCGTCGCGTGCGCCGCCAAGGCGCCCGAGATCCCGCCCCTGCCCCGATCCGCCTTCCGAAGGACCCCCCATGCCCGCCGCCGTGCTGCGTCGACTGCTGCCGAAGCCACCCCTGTGGGTGGCGATGTACCACTCGGTCGCGGACGCCCCCGATGATCCGTACCGGGTGACCGTCTCCCCCGTGCGCTTCGCACGACAGCTGCACTGGCTGGGCGATCGCGGGCTGCGCGGGGTGTCCGTACGGGAGTTGCTCGCGGCGGCCGCCGAGGGCAGGGCCCGCGGCCTGGTCGGGCTGACCTTCGACGACGGCTACGCCGACTTCCTCGAATCGGCCGTGCCCCTGCTGCGCCGGCACGGTTTCACGGCGACCGTGTTCGTGCTGCCGGGCCGGCTCGGCGGCGACAACGCCTGGGACGAGCGGGGCCCGCGCAAGCCGCTGCTCGACGAGGACGGCCTCCGGCGGGCCGCGGCCGCCGGCATGGAGATCGGCTCGCACGGCCTGCACCACGTGTGCCTCGACGAGACCGACGACGCCACCCTGACCGCGGAGACCCGGCAGAGCCGCGAGCTGATCGAGGAGATCACCGGCGGCCCCGTGGACGGCTTCTGCTACCCGTACGGCAAGGTCGACGCGAGGGTCGTACGAGCCGTCCGCAAGGCCGGCTACGGCTACGCCTGCGCCATCGACCCGGGCCCGCTGACCGGCGCGTACGCGCTGCCCCGCGTCCACATCGGCGAGGACGACACTCCCTGGCGGCTGACCGCGAAGCGCGTCCTGCACCCGCTGCGCCGCCGCCACCCCGCCGATCTGATCCCCGCGCAGGGCGGTCCGGCCCGGAAGGTCCTGTCATGACGGCCGGCCTGAAGGTCCTGCACGTGATCACCGGCCTCGGCATCGGCGGCGCCGAGCAGCAGCTGCGGCTGCTCCTGCGCCATCTGCCCGTACAGAGCCGGGTGGTGACGCTGACCAACCCCGGCGCGGTCGCCGAAGGCATCGAGGCGGACGGCACGCCCGTCACCCACCTGGGCATGACCGGCAACCGCGACCTGGGCGCGCTGCCCCGGCTGACCCGCGTCATCCGGCAGGGCGGCTACGACCTCGTCCACACCCACCTCTACCGGGCGTGCGTGTACGGCAGGGCGGCCGCCCGGCTCGCCGGGGTGCGTTCCGTCATCGCGACCGAGCACTCGCTCGGCGACCGGCAGATCGAGGGCCGGCCGCTGTCCGCCGGGACCCGGGCGCTGTATCTGGCTTCCGAGCGGCTCGGCACCTCCACGGTCGCGGTCTCGCCGAGCGTGGCCCGCCGGCTCGCGGCCTGGGGGGTGGCCCCGTCCCGTATCCGGATGGTGCCCAACGGCATCGAGACGGATCGCTTCGCCTACGACCCGCGGGCCCGCGGCATGACCCGGGCGGCCCTCGGGCTGCCGGCCGACGCGTTCGTGGTCGGCGGGGTGGGGCGGCTCGCGGCCGGGAAGCGCTTCGACCGGCTCGTACGGGCGGTGGCCTCGGTCCCCGAGGCGCGGCTGCTGCTCGTCGGCGAGGGCGACCGGCGTGCGGAGCTGCTGCGGGTCGCCGCGGAGTGCGGAGCCGCCGACCGGGTGCTGCTCGCGGGCGCGTTCGCGGATCCGCCGGCGCATCCGCCGGGCGGGCGGCCCGATCTGCCGGGGCTGCTGGCGGCGATGGACGTGTTCGTGTCCACCTCCCCCGACGAGACCTTCGGGCTCGCGGTCGTCGAGGCGCTGGCGGCCGGGCTTCCGGCGCTGTACGTGGCCTGCCCCGCGATCGACGACCTGCCGCCGGGCGCGGCGCCCGGGGCGCGCCGGATCGGCGGGTCGGTGCCCGAGCTGATCGGCGCTCTGCTCGAGGCCCGCGGGTCCCGCACCGAACGGCTGCCGCCGCCCGAGGCCGCCCGCCGCTACGACATCGCGCACAGCGCCCGGAAGTTGTTGTCCCTCTACGACCAGGCCGTCCACGGCACACCCGTTCCCGTCCTTCCCGCGAAGTGAGAGCCGCACCATGACCACCACCCCGCAACGTTCCCGTCTCCTCACCCCCGGCCGCTGGATGGTGATGCCGGCCGCCGTGCTCGCCGGCGCCGCGCTCGGCGGCGGCTACGGCGCCGTGCAGACCCCGCAGTACGCGGCGACCAGCTACGTCATCGTCGTGCCGGGCGAGAAGTCCGACCCGGCCGCGGCGCTCGGCTTCGCGCAGGCCTACGGGCGGGTCGCCACGGACATCGCGGTGACCGGCGACGCCCAGGTGTGGGCCGGGGTCTCCGCCGCCACGCTGCGCGCCGGCGTGCAGGCCGCGACCTCGCCGGACGCGCCGATGATCTCGATCACCGCCCGGTCCGCGAAGCCCTCGACGGCGGTGTCGATGGCCGACGGGGTGGCCCGCGCGCTGGTCCTCGACAGCTCGCACGTCGCCGCGAGTACGGGGGTGAAGGTCGTCCAGTTCTCGCGGGCGACCAAGCCGGTCGCCCCGGTGTCGCCCTCGGCGGCCCTGTCGGCGCTCGTCGGCGCCTGTGCGGGCGGTCTGCTCGGCGGCCTGGTGCTGCTCGTCCGGCCGAAGCGGGCCGCGTCGCGGGCCGAGGCCCGGCACTCGCGGCAGGGCACGGGTACGGGCGCCGCCTCGGTGCCGGGGCCCGCGGTCGGCGCCCAGCAGCCGGAACCGGAGGCGGTGTGAGCGGCAGACCCCTGCGAACCGAGAGCCCGCTGTACACCGGGAGCAGCCTGCCGCGCGCCGGAAGCAGCCCCTTGCGCGCCGAGATCTGCCGGGACGGCTCGGAGTTCGGGCGGCTCGGCCCGGAGTGGACGGCGCTGTACCGCCGCTGCTCGACGGCGACGCCCTTCCAGTCGCACGCGTGGCTGCACTCGTGGTGGCTCTCGTACGGGCGGCCCGGCGCCCTGCGCGTGGTCCTGGTCCGGCGTGACGACGGCACGCCGGTGGCGGCCGCGGCCCTGATGCGGGCCGCAGGGCCGCTGCCGGTGCTCACCCAGCTCGGCGGCTCGATCACCGACTTCACCGACGTCCTGCTCGACGACGGCTGCCCTGACGCGGCGCCCGCACTGGCCCGGGCGCTGGCCCTCGCGGCGCGGGGCGCGGTGATCGACCTGCGCGAGGTGCGGCCGGGGGCCGCGGCCGAGCGGGTCTTCGACGGGTGGCGTGGTCCCCGGCGGCGGCTCGCCGACTCGATGTGCCTTGAGCTGCCGGCCGTACCGATGGAGTCGCTGCTCGAACGGATCCCCTCCGGCAAGGCCCAGCGGATGCGGGCGAAGCTGCGCAAGCTGGACGCCCTGGGCATCGACGAGCGCGTCGTGACCGCGCCCGAGGTACCGGCCGCCCTGGAGCGGCTCCTGACGCTGCACCAGCTCCAGTGGCGGGGCCGGGGCGTGACCGCCGAGCACACCAGCGAGCGGTTCGCCCAGCACCTGGCGCGGGCGGTGCGGCCGATGGTCGAGTGCGGCGACGCGATGGTCACCGAGTTCCGGCTCGCCGGGGACGTGGTGGCGGCGGACCTCACCCTGATGTCGCGGCGGCTCGCGGGTGGCTATCTGTACGGCGCCGATCCGGCGCTGCGGGCCCGCAAGGTGGACGTGGCGGCGATGCTGCTGCGGCACGGGGCGCGCGAGACCAGCGCGAGCGGCCGGGCGACGCTGAGCATGCTGCGCGGCACCGAACCGTACAAGCACCACTGGCGCCCCGAGTCGGTGCCCAACCAGCGGCTCCTGCTCACGAGCAGGGGTACGGCCCCGCTGCTCTGGCTGCGCGCCGGCGCGGCGGACGGGCGGCGCTGGGCGGCCCGTCAGGTGCGGGAGCGGGAGTGGCTGGGCCGTGCGGTGGGCCGTGTGACCGGGCGGCTGCCGGGCCGTACGGCGAACGGCGGCGGAGGATGAGCTCCTCCGCCGCCGCGGCCCGCGCTCACGGTCCGGTCAGAAGGGCCAGGTTCCGTTCAGCGCGCCCTTCAGGTCGAGATCGAGGCCGAGGTCGAGGTCGAGGTCGTCCTTCCAGGTGTCGTCCAGGGACACGTTCGGCACGCAGACCTTCCCGCCGATCCAGCTCTCGACCCACGAACCGAGGTTCATGGGCGTGCAGGCGGGCTTGGGGGGCACGGGGATCGGCTGGGGCTGGGGCAGGGGCAGGGGGTCGGGCTTGGGCTCGGGCTTGGGCTCGGGCTTCGGCTCGGGCTTCGGTTCCGGCTTCGGCTCGGGCTTCGGTTCCGGCTTCGGCTCGGGCTTGGGCTCCGGCTTGGGCTCCGGCTTGGGCTCGGGCTTCGGCTCAGGCTTCGGCTCAGGCTTCGGTTCCGGCTTCGGCTCGGGCTTCGGCTCGGGCTTGGGCTCCGGCTTCGGCTCCGGCTTCGGCTCCGGCTTCGGCTCCGGCTTCGGCTCCGGCTTCGGCTCCGGCTTCGGCTCCGGCTTCGGCTCGGGCTTGGGCTCCGGCTTGGGCTCGGGCTTCGGCTCAGGCTTCGGCTCAGGCTTCGGCACCGGGACTGTCGGGTCGACCGGGTCCGCCGGGTCAGCCGGATCCGCCGGATCCGCCGGGTCAGCCGGTTCAGCCGGATCCGCAGGTTCGGCCGGCTCAGCAGGCTCCGCCGGGTCGGTCGGGTCCGTCGGCTCGACCGGGTCCGTCGGCTCGACCGGATCTGTCGGATCCACCGGGTCCACGGGGTCAGTCGGCTCCGTCGGGTCCGTCGGGTCCACCGGATCCGTCGGATCCGTCGGATCCGTCGGGACCTGCGGCTCCACCCCGTACAGCATCTGACGGAACACCAGCGAGGACCGCGGGTTGTCGTCGCACTGCCAGACGCCGTGCGGGCAGTAGTCGGTGATGGTGTGGTACAGCGGCTTGTGCTGCTTCATCCATTCGAGCATGCGCCGCATGTATTCGGGGTTGTCCCCGTTCCGGAACAGACCCCATTCCGGATAGGAGATCTGCTTTCCGTGCCGGGCCGCGAAATCGACCTGAGCCTGCAGCCCGTAGGGCTCGCTGACATGCCGTTCGAACGTCGAACCCGGCGGCTGGTCGTAGGAATCCATCCCGATGATGTCGACCACGTCGTCACCCGGATAGCACTCCGTCCACGGAATGGCGTCCCGCCCGCGGCTCGGGTTGAAGTCGAAGCGGAACTCCTGACCGGGCACGGAGCGCATCGCGCCGACGATCCGCGTCCAGTACTTCTTCCAGGCCGCCGGGTCGGGCGCGCACCGGTGGGTGTACGTCGTGCCGTTCATCTCCCAGCCGAGGACGACGACCGTGTCCGAGGCGCCGAGGTCGACCAGGCGTTCGGCGAGCCTGCGGAAGTGGTGGTCGTAGTACCCGGCGGCGCCGAACCGCAGCTGGCGGCTGACCTCGTGGTCGGAGAGCCCGGCCTCGTTCCGCTCCAGCATCGGCACGTTCAGGACGAACAGCCGGTCGGTCCGCTCGTTGCGCCAGGACGCCCAGGCGTCGAGGAAGCCGGGCGGCCCTTCGATGTTCGACCAGCGGTCTCCGGGGAGGTAGGTGTGGCCCACCCGGAGCTCACGGCCACCGAGCCACCGCTCCAGCTGCCCGATGCGGGCGACGCCGATCGGGCCCGATTCGAGGAAAGCGCCCATGGCACCGGACAGAGTCGGTTGGGGGTCTCGGGTCGTTACGGATTCGGCGGCGTGAGCGGAAGACGACAGCACGACAGAACCTGACGCAAGGAGACCGGCGGTGATCACCCCCAGCCACGTCCTCGATGGTCTGCGCTTTCGGTTGGTCATGACAGCTCCTTCTTCTCTCACGCCACTTGATGGACCGTCAATCTGATGTTCCGAAAGTATTCCTAATGAGCCGACCGAGAACTCCGCTTCGATCCGATCAATAGCCCGTTAGAGGATTTCATCGCCCAGTTGGGGCACCCCGAGACGAAGGACACACCGTGCCGAGTTTTGACAGCCGCGTTCCCGCGGTCCTTGTGCGGCTCGACCCGAACCCCTTTCATCACGGCACGCTCGGCGCCGCGCGGTCCCTGGGGCGGGCGGGCATCACGGTCCATGCGGTGGTCGAGTCGCTCTCCAGCCCGGTCGTCCGCTCCCGCCATCTCCACCGCGCCCACCCGCGCCCCGCGGAGCCCTCCCCCGCGGAGCTCACCCGCCTGCTGCTGCGCATCGCCGACGAGTTGCCCGACCCCTCGTCACATCCCGCCGTCCTGGTGCCGCTGGACGACATCACGGCGCTGTCCGTCGCCGAGTGCCGTCCCGAGCTCGCCGGGGTCTTCGCGCTGCCCGACCAGTCCCCGGAACAGCTCGCCCGCGTCGCCGACAAAGCCCAGCTCGCCGAGACCTGCCGGGCCCTGTCCCTCCCCCATCCCCGTACCGAACTCCCCACCAGCGCCGACGAGGCCGCCGCCATGGCCTGGTCGCTTGGGCTGCCGGTGGTCGCCAAGTGGAGCCGCCCCTGGCTGCTGCCGGCCGGCGGCGGGCTGCGCAGCACAACCGTCGTCGGCTCGCTCGCCGAGATCCGCGAGCTGTACGGGCGTGTCCCGCAGGCCGGCAGCCGGCTGCTGCTCCAGGAGCTCCTCCCGGCCGGGCGGGACCTCGACTGGTTCTTCCACGGGTACGTGGACTCCGCCGGCGGCTGCGCCACCGGGGCCACCGGGCGCAAGGAGCGCTCCTGGCCGGACGGTGCCGGGCTCACCGCCGTCGGCCGCTGGACCGCGAACCCGGACGTCGACGCCCTGTCCCGCGAGCTGCTCTCGGCGCTCGGCTACCGGGGCGTGTGCGACCTGGACTTCCGGCTCGACCGGGCGACCGGTGCCTACCACTTGCTCGACTTCAACCCGCGCCCCGGCGCCCAGTTCCGGCTCTTCGCCGACCGGGACGGCCTCGACGTGGTGCGCGCGATGCACCTGGACCTCACCGGCCGGCCGGTCCCCGCGCACTCCCCCGCGTACGGCCGCCGCTTCGTCGTCGAGAACTACACGGCGCTGTCCCTGCTCACCTCTCCGCGCCGCCGGTACGCCCCCGAGCCCGGTGCCGCCCGGCGGCCCGGCGAGCGGCTCGAGCTGGCCTGGTTCGCCGCCGACGATCTCGCGCCGGCCCTCGTGATGCTGCGCGCCTGGCTCTCCCACGCCGTGCGCAAGGGGCTGGTGACGGTGCGTCGGCTGCTGCGGGCCGGCCGCCCCCGGCGGGCGACGGCCGTGGTGGCGCCGCGGTCGCCCCGTACCCCCTCCGACCGGATGACCCGACGATGACTACGACGAAGGCGGAACGCACGATGTACGACCTGGTGATTGTGGGTGCTGGACCCTACGGTCTTTCCGTGGCCGCCCACGCGGCGGCGCACGGGATCCGGCTGCGGACCTTCGGCCGCCCCATGGAGTCCTGGCACGCGATGCCCTCGGCGATGTTCCTGAAGTCCGAGCCGTGGGCCTCCCACCTCTCCGATCCGCGGGGCGTCTACGGGCTCGACGCCTACGCGGCCACCCAGGGCGTCCGCGCCGAGCACGGGGTGCCGCTGCCCGTCGGCTTCTTCGCCGCGTACGGCGACTGGTTCGCCCGCCAGGCGGTGCCGGGCCTCGACGAGCGGCTGATCACCCGGGTGGCGGCGGCCGCCGACGGGTTCGAGGTCACCGCGGAGGACGGCGAGGCCTTCCGGGCCCGCACGGTGGCGCTCGCCGTCGGCGTACTCCCCTTCATGGAGGTGCCGGAACCGCTGCGGGGCCTGCCGCGCCGTCACGTCACCCACTCCAGCCACCACGGCGAGCTCGACGGCTTCGCCGGCAAGGACGTCACGGTGATCGGCGCCGGCCAGGCGGCCCTGGAGACCGCCGCGATCCTCACCGAACAGGGCGCGGCCGTACGCATCCTGGCCCGCTCGGGACGGCTCGACTGGAACACCCTGCCGCCCGCGCTCGACCGGGGCGCCTGGCAGTCGCTGCGGGCGCCGCACACGGGACTCGGCTGCGGCTGGCAGAACCGGCTGTACGCGGACACCCCCGGGCTGTTCCGGCGGCTGCCCGCCGCCACCCGCGAGCGGGTGTTCGACTCGGCGCTCGGCCCGGCGGGCGCCTGGTGGCTGCGCGAGCGGTTCGCGGCGGTCGGGGACGTACGGCTGGGGCAGCGGGTCACGGCGGCGAAGGTGACCTCCGACGACCGGCTGCGGCTCGAGGTGGTGGGGCCGGACGGGACCGGTGTCCTGGAGACCGACCATGTCATCGCGGCCACCGGCTTCGTACCGAGTCTGGACCGGGCGGACGTGCTCGCCCCGGAGCTGCGGGGCGCCCTGCGCCGGGTCGGGGCGGGCGGGGCGCCGGAGGTGGGGGCGCTGTTCGAGTCCTCCCGGCCGGGCCTCTTCCTCGCCGGGCTGCTGACGGCGCCGTCGTACGGGCCTTCGATGCGCTTCGTGTTCGGCGCGGGTTACACGGCGGGCCGCCTGGTGAAGGGGGTACGGCAGCGGCTGCGGGCCACGGGGCGCGGCGCCGGCCGGGTGGGCCGGCCCCGGTCGGGCGAGGAGCGGGTGGCCGCCGCCCGCTGACACGACGGAGGCCGGCCCCGGGGAGCATGGTGGACACTCCCCGGGGCCGGCCCGGTCCTTCGGGTGCGTCAGGCGTTGACGCAGACGTTGCCCGCGGTCGGGTTCAGCGCCGCGATGACGTTCACGGTGTTGCCGCAGACGTTGATCGGGATGTGGATCGGCACCTGCACCACGTTGCCGGACAGGACGCCCGGCGAACCGATGGCCGCGCCCTCGGCGTGCGAGTCCGCCATCGCGGGGGCGGCCGCACCCAGGGCCATGATCAGACCGGCGACGACGGCCGCAGCCTTCTTACACTTCATTTCGTCTGGATCCTTTCTGCGGCGGAAGAGAATTCACGGCTTTCGTGATGCACGGGCGCACTCGGTGTCCCCGCCTTCCGCTGCACAGTTCACAACGACCCTGCCACGAAAAGGAAACCAGGCATTCGTCAGACAGGTGTTATTCACTCCATTGCACCGCTCAGCGCGGCCAGATCGGCGTCCGCATGAGCCGCTCCCATTCACGGTCCGGCACTCCGGGCACGGCACGTCCGGCGAGCGCCCATTGGCGGGCGAGCGAGGAATATACCGGGAAGGGTTCCCGTTCGGCGGGCATCGGGTCGGCCACATAACGGCTCTTCGGAATGAAGGCCATCCGCTCCCATTTCCCGGGATCCGGTGCCATATTCGCTCCTTCCGCTGCGGTTCCGGCATCATGACACAGCCTCAGCAGAAGGGTGATTCGCCCGGCCCATGTCGCGTCGCATCCTCCGGTATGACAATCATCCGATTACGGTTCGGCCTTCTGGACCTCCCGAACCCTGGTGGTGACGTCATGAAACTCTCCCGACCATCGCGGCTGCTGATCGTCTCGGGATCCCTGGTCGCGCTCGGCGCCGGCGCGCTCGCCGCGGCCCCGCCTCCCCTGCCGGAGCCCGCGGGGGGTCTCAACATCCTGGTCGTCGGACTCGACTCCCGCACGCGGATCACCGGCGCCGAGCGGACGAGGTACCACATCGGCAACCACGGGTGCGGGTGCACCGACGTGATGATGCTCGTCCACGTCTCCGCCAGGAACGACCGGGTCAGCGTGGTGAGCCTGCCCCGCGACTCGCTGACCGAGTTCCCCGAGCACCGCGACCGGCGCACCGGCGAGATGCGCGCTCCGCACCAGGCGAAGCTCAACAACGCCTGGAAGGAGGGTGGGTCGGCCTTCGCCATCGAGATGGTCGAGGCGATGACCAAGACCCCCGTACACCGCTATCTCGAGGTCGACTTCCGCCGGTTCATGGACACCGTGAACGTCGTCGACGGCGTACCGGTGTGCACCAAGAAGCCCCTCAAGGACCCGGCCACCGGCCTCGACCTACCGCCGGGCACGCGCAGGGTCGCGGGCGGCGAGGCGCTCCAGTACGTCCGCTCGCGCAAGGCCGACGGGCAGGCGGACTTCGGACGGATCAAGAAACAGCAGGCTTTCGTCGTCAACACGCTGCGGGAGGTCCGCACCCACCTGTTCCGGGACGCCGACTGGCTGCGCTGGTTCGCCGAGACCCTGCGCGGCTCGGAGGAGTCCGAGCGGGCGATCAGCGCACCGGAGCTGCTGACGCTCGCCGCCCGGTTGCGGAACCTCGAACCGGAGCGGACGGAGTTCGCGACCGTACCGATCAAGACCATCAACCCGCTGATCCCCGGCGTCGGCGCGACGATCTCGTGGGACGTGGAGTACGCCGACGAGGTCTTCGGCCGGCTGCGCGCCGACAAGCCGCTGCCGGCCGCCCGCCCCACCCCGCAGAGCGAGACCCCGCTGGGCGAGTACCGGCCCTCGGGGGGCAAGACGCTGCTCTGCGCGTAGGCCGGGGCGGACCGAGTGGGGCGGACCCCGATGGTCCGCCCCCTCGCGGCGCCGCTCGGCCGGCTCCGCTCAGCGGGCACCGCTCGGCCGGCTCCGCTCAGCGGGCGAGCTTGCGGCCCAGCTCGGCCGGGTCCGTCGTCGGTGCGTCGCAGGTGAAGTGGCGGCAGACGTACGCGGCCGCTCCCCCGGCCACCAGCGGCCGGTCCTTCAGGAGCGGGAACTCCTCGCTGTCGGGCGTGCCGAAGGCGAAGACCGCGCCGGGGGTGGTGGCGTGCAGGGCGGTACGGCGCAGGCCCTGGAAACGGTCGTCGTCGGGGGCGCCGACCACGGCGATCTCGCGGGGCCCGTCCAGCAGGGCCTCGGCGGCGGCCAGGCCCCAGCCGATGAAGCGGGGCGCGCGCGGCCCGAGCGCCTTGACCACGCCGAGGGCGCCCTCGGCGGCGGCCCGGTGCGCCTCGGAGCCGGTGTGCGCCGCGTACGACAGGAGCGCCCCTGCGGCGGCGGTCCAGCCGGACGGGGTGGCGTTGTCGGTGGGGTCCTGTGGGCGGCGGATCAGCGGCTCGGCGTCGTGGGCCGTGTCGTACAGCGCACCGCCCTCGGAGGTGAACTGGTCAAGCACGATGTCCAGGAGGAAGCCCGCGAACTCCAGCCACACGCCCTCGCCGGTGACGGACGCGAGCGCGAGGAAGCCCTCGGCGACATCGGCGTAGTCCTCCAGGACCCCGGCGTTGCCGCCCGCCTGGCCGTCCTTGGAGGTACGGGTCAGGCGGGCCCCGTCGTCGAGGTGGAGCCGGACGAGCAGGTCGGCCGCCTCCGTGGCCCGGTCGACGAGGTCGGGGCGGTCGAGCAGGGCGCCGGTCTCGGCGAGGGCGGCGATCGCGAGCCCGTTCCAGGCGGCGACGATCTTGTCGTCACGGCCGGGGCGGGCGCGCTCCTCGCGGGCGGCGAGCAGCCGCTGCCTGATCGAGGCGATGCGGTCCGCGTCGGCGACGCCGGCGTCCTGCGGGAGCTGGAGCACCGAGGAGCCGTGCTCGAAGGTGCCCTCCTCGGTGACGCCGAAGTACCGGGCGGCGTAGCGGGCGTCGTCCTCGCCGAGGACGGCGGTGAGCTGGTCCGGGGTCCACACGTAGAAGACACCCTCGACGTGCTTGCCGGTGCCGTCGTCGGAGTCGGCGTCGAGGGCGGAGGCGAACCCGCCCTCGGGCGTGCGCAGTTCACGGACCATGAAGTCGGCGGTCTCCAGGGCGACCCGGCGGGCCAGGTCACTGCCCGTGGCCCGCCACAGGTGCGCGTACACCCGGCACAGCAGCGCGTTGTCGTACAGCATCTTCTCGAAGTGCGGCACGACCCACTCGCGGTCCACGGCGTAGCGGGCGAAGCCGCCGCCGAGCTGGTCGTAGATGCCTCCGCGGGCCATCGCCTCGCAGGTGTCGGCGGCCATCTGCAGGGCGCCCTCTGCCCCCGTACGGGCGTGGTGGCGCAGCAGGAACTCGAGGGCCATCGACGGCGGGAACTTGGGGGCGCCGCCGAAGCCGCCGGCCTTCGCATCGTACTCGCGGGTGAGGCCGAGCAGGGCCTGGGCGAGCTCGTTCTCGCCGGGGACGCCGTCGCCGCCGTAGGCCAGCGAGCGGCCGGAGAGGTCCTTGACGATGCGCGCGGCGACCTCGGCGACCTCGCCGCGGCGGTCGGTCCAGGCACGGCTGACCCCGTCGAGGACGTCGGAGAACGACGGCATGCCGTGCCGGGGCTCGGGCGGGAAGTACGTACCGAAGTAGAAGGGCTCGGCGTCCGGGGTGAGGAAGACGGTCATCGGCCAGCCGCCCTGCCCGGTGGCCGCCTGCACGGCCTCCATGTAGACGGCGTCGACGTCGGGGCGCTCCTCGCGGTCCACCTTGACGGCGACGAACTGCTCGTTGAGCAGGGCCGCGGTGGCGTCGTCCTCGAAGGACTCGTGGGCCATCACATGGCACCAGTGGCAGGAGCTGTAGCCGACGCTGAGCAGCACCGGGACGTCGCGGCGCCGGGCCTCCTCGAACGCCTCGGCCGACCAGGGCCACCAGTCGACCGGGTTGTCGGCGTGCTGGAGCAGATAGGGGGAGGTCTCATGGGCCAGTCTGTTCGGCATGCCCCCATCCTCGCGCACACACGGAAACCCCGCCCGGACGCCACGGGTGGACGGCGCACGAACGGGGCAGTGAACAACCGGAAGCGGCCCCGCTCCTCGCACTGGCTCTGCGAGGAACGAGGCCGCTCCGATGGGGCCGGTGGCTCAGCCGCCGACGTTCCCGTTCTGCGAGAGGACCTCGCCCAGGATGTGCGACAGCGCGTCGTCGCCCTTCTGCTGCACGGAGTTCTGGGTGCAGGTCTGGTTCGCGATCGGGTTGCCCAGGACGTCCTGGACGGCGATCGGGACACCGATGAGGGCGCCGATCGGAACCTGCGCCTCCACCTTCTGGACGTCGAAGCAGTGCAGGACACCGCCGTTGACGAGGCCGAAGTTCGGGCTCATGTAGCCACCGGTGGAGTTGCTGCCGATGGACTGCTTCGACGTGTTGCCGATGATGTTGGCGGAGCCGCCGTCGTTGCCGGCAGCCATCGCCGTCGACGCACCCATGCCGGCGACCGAGACCGCAACCGCCGCCGTAGCGAGAACCTTCTTGATCACGAGATCTTCCTTCTTGAGCTCGAGTGGCCCGGAACTGCTCCGTTGGCCGAAGCACACTGATCAACTGCCCCCGGATCGTTTGGTTCCGGGGGGTCACCCGGACGCGGTATTACGCAGATGAACGCCACCGGACGCGAGGTCGACGGGCATGCGTTCGGCCCGGCTGTGGGTGGCCCGGAGCCCTTGTGATTACCGGCCTGTCGCCCCGCTCCCTCGCGCCGGCGCCCGTCACGCAGGACACTTGGGTCCGGACTGTTCGGGCCGGAGGCTTCCGGCTGGCGGAGGGGGACGCACATGCGGGACAGCCACCGGGCCGAGACCGAGCGGCTGTTGGAGCGGGCCGTGGAAGAGGAGGTGCGGCGCTCCGGCGGCCGCCTTGCCGCCGAGCCGCTGCTCGCGCGCGGCCGGGTCGCGCTGGACGCCATGGCGGCGTCGGCGGCCGAGGAGTACGCGGCCTTCCTGCGGGCCGTGGAAGCTGCGGAGGCCGGCGCGTCCGCCCCCGCCGAGCTGGGAACTCCCGCCCTGGTGACGGCCGTTGCGGCGGCCGCCGCGTTCGGCGGCGACCTCGTCCTGGGTACGGGCCCGGGCACGGCGCTCGGCGCGGGCGCCGTGGTGGCTGTGGCGGGCGCCGCGGCCACCGCTCTGAAGGTCGGCGCCGGGCGCCGGGCCGCCGCGCACCGCAGGGCCGGGGACCTCGGCCGGCCGGGCGGGGTGGAGCAGCTGCGGCTCCAGTGGCTGACGGCCTTCGAGGTGCGGGGCGTACGGCCCTTTCTGGAGCAGCAGCGGGTGCTGCTCGGCACGGCCGGGCAGCCACCGCAGAAGGTGGTCGAGCGGCTGCGGGGCACGGACCGGAGTGCGGCGGCCCGGCGGCGTACCGTCCTGGAACAGTCCTTCGGCCATCTGCCGGACGCGACGGGGCCGTTCGCGGGACGGCGGGCCGAGCTGGCGCAGATCACCCGGTGGGTGCAGGCGGGCCGGGCGGCGACGACGACCCGGCCGACGGTGGTGATGCTGTACGGGGCGCCCGGCTCGGGCCGTACGACGCTGGCGGTGCGGGCGGCGCACGCGCTGCGGGACCAGTTCCGCGGGGCGTGCGTGGTGGACCTGCGGGGCGCGGCCTCGCGGGGCGAGAAGCCGCTGGCGACCCGGGAGGCACTGCTGCACCTGCTGAACCGGCTCGGCGCGCCGCGCGACCAGCTGCTGTTCCGGGAGCGGTCGTCGGCGGAGCAGCAGGTGCGGCGGCTCGCGGAGCTGTACCACCGGCATCTGACGGGTCTCGCCGTGACGGTGGTCCTGGACGACGCGGTGGACGCGGCGCAGGTGCGCACGCTGCTGCCGGAGCGCTCGGACAGTCTGGTCCTGGTGACCTGCCGGGAGCCGCTCGACCTGGGCGCGGACGTGCCGGCTTCGGTGCACGCGCTGCCGGTGACGGCGCTCGACGCGGCCGGCGCGGAGGAGCTGCTCGGTGCGGCGCGGGGCCCCGGTCCGTACGACGCGGAGGGGTTCGGGCGGGCGCGGGAGCTGTGCGGCGGTCTGCCGCTGGCGCTGCGGGCTGCGGGGGCGCTGCTCGACGGGCGCCCGGCGGACGAGGTGGTGCGGCTCCTCGACGCGGCCGGCGCGGAGGCCCGGCCGGTCGAGCGGGCCCTGTCGGCCGGCTATGCGACGGGTCTGGACGAGGACGGGCGGCGGCTGCTGCGCCGGCTCGCGCTGGCCGGGCGGGCCTCGCTGGGTGCTGCGGCCGCGGCGGCGCTGCTCGGCGGGACGGAAGCGGAGGGGGCGCGGCTGCTGCGGGAGCTCGCGCGGGCCGGTCTGCTCGACCACGTACGCGGGGAGCGGTACCGGCTGCACGACGCGGTGCGCGGGTTCGCGGCGGCGCGACTGGTCGAGGAGGAGGACGCGGCGGAGATCGCGGCGGCGCAGGAGCGGCTGATCCGGAACCAGGCGGAGCTCGCGGACGCGGTGATCCGGATGGTCGACGGCAAGATGTCGACGCGCGTCAACCGCGCTGCCCGCTTCGACGGGCACGGCTTCGGCTCGCTCGACGCCGCGCTGCGCTGGCTGGACGAGGAGTCCAGCTTCATCACGGCGACGCTGCGGCACGCGGAGGGCGTGGACCAGCAGACGGTGCTCGACCTGCTCGGCGCGCTGTGCGACTACTGCCTGCTGCGCGGCGACCTGTACCGGCTGGGGGAGATCAACGAGCTGACGGACGCGGTGGGCCAGGGGCTGCTGTCGCGTTCGGTGCAGTGGCGGACGGGTATCGCGGCCCGTCAGCTGGGCGAGCTGGACAAGGCACGTACGACGCTGACCTCGGTGGTCTCGCTCTACCAGGAGGCGCACCAGGACGCGGGGGCGGCGCTGGCGCTCTGCTCGCTCGGGATCACCCTGCACCACCAGGGCCAGCTGACGGAGGCGGCTGCGAGGCTGCGCGAGGCGCTCGCGCTCCAGGAGCCGGACTCGCTGGCCGCCGACCGGGGCTGGACCCTGCACGCGCTCGCGGCCGTGGAGCGGGACCGGGGCAACCCGGCGGAGGCCCTGACCCTGCTCGACCGTGCGCTCGCCCTGCACCGGGAGAACGAGTCGCTGCACGGCGAGGCCTGGGCGCACTTCCAGCTGGGCCAGGTGTTCCTGCGGACCGGCGAGGTGGCACGGGCGGAGGACGAGCTGCGGCTCGCGCTCGACCAGTACGGCCGCACCCACGACGGCCGCGGCCAGGCGTGGGCGCTGACCCAGCTGGCCCGGGCCCGACTGGTCGCCGGGGACGTGGCACCTGCCGTGGACGGCCTGCGCCAGGCGCTGTCCCGGCACCGGGAGCAGGAGGACGCGCGGGGCGAGGCGTGGACGCTGTACTACCTGGGGCACGCGCTGGAGGAGCGGGGCGACCGGGACCAGGCGGTACGGGAGCTGGAACGGGCCCGGACGATGTTCTCGCGGATGCGGGACGTCTACGGCTTGGCATGTGCCCGCCACCACTCGGGCCGGGTCACCCGCGACCAGCGCGCCGCCCAGACGGGCAACCTGCGCAACTCCGGCTTCGCCCGCCAGCTCCTGACGGACGCCCGCGCGGACTTCCACCGCATCGGGGTGGCCCACGGCGAGGCCTGGACGTGCCTGGAGCTGGCCATCGTGGACGCCGGCAACGACCGCACCGCCCAGGCCCTGGACCTGTGCGAGGAAGCCGCCCGACTCTTCGCCTCGTACGGCGACCGCCGGGGCGCCGACTGGGCCCGCTTCCTGCGCTGCACCCTGCTCCAGGACCCGGCCACGGCCCGCGAGGAACTCACCGCCCTCGCCGAGTCCCGTCACCCGTCCCGCGACCCGAAACTGGACGACTATACGGAGGCGTACACCCTCCTCCTGGACCGCACCACCCCCACCGACCCGGCCTGGCAGGCCTGGCCCCTGGGCATGGTGCCGAGCCGGCACGCACGGGAGGTGATGGGGGTGCCGGTCGGGGTGGCCTAGGGGAGTCCGGCGCGGATCACCGCGCGGCCGCGGGCCTGGCGGATCACCGCGCGGCCGCGGGCCCGATCCGCCGGACACGCCCTGGCGGCCCGGTGGCCGGTACGGATCCACGGCAGCGCGCGTACGGGCCCCGGCGGTCCCGGGACCCGTACGCGCGCCCGTGCGGCTACTTCTTCGCCGGGCCCTCGGCCGACGGGGCGGGGCCCGGGGTGGCGGTGGCCGGGTCCGGGGCCTCGGTGAAATCGATCTTGTGCATGTGGCGGTTCATCGACTTCATCAGCATCCAGACGGCCAGCGCCAGCGCGGCGAAGACGACGAAGCCGAGGACGCCGGGGGTCACCTTGTCCTTGTCCAGCTCCTGGGCCGCGAAGGGGACAAGCTGCGTCAGTGCCAGGTGTGCGCTCATGTCAGGCATTGTCGCGGATGCCCGCGAAGAGGTCGGCCTCGGGGAGGGAGGTATCGACGAGCGACTTGCTGAGCTCGTACTCCTCGGTCGGCCAGACCTCCTTCTGGATGTCCATCGGGACCCGGAACCAGCCGCCGTCGGGGTCGATCTGGGTGCGGTGGGCGATCAGGGCCTTGTCGCGGATCTCGAAGAAGTCCGAGCAGGGCACGAACGTGGTGAGCGTCCGCTCCTTGCGCTCGAACTCCTTCCAGCGCTCCAGCCACTCCGCGTACGGGGACTCCAGGCCCCGGTCGAGCAGCGCCTGGTGCAGGGCCTCGGTGCGGGGGCGGTTGAAGCCCTGGTTGTAGTAGAGCTTCTGCGGCCGGTGGGCCGGGCCGAACTCGGCCTCCGGGTACTTCTCGGTGTCGGTCGCGCCGTCGAAGGCCACCATCGTGATCTTGTGGGTCATGATGTGGTCGGGGTGCGGGTACCCGCCGTTCTCGTCGTAGGTCGTGATGACCTGCGGACGGAAGGAGCGGATCTTGCGGACGAGCTCGCCGGCGGCGGTGTCCACGTCCTCCAGGGCGAAGCAGCCCTCGGGCAGCGGCGGCAGCGGGTCGCCCTCGGGCAGGCCCGAGTCGACGAATCCCAGCCACTCCTGCTCGACCCCGAGGATCTCGCGGGCCTCGTCCATCTCCTTGCGGCGGACCTCGTGGATGTTCGCCTCGATGTAGGGGTCGCCCTGGAGCTTCGGGTTCAGGATCGAGCCGCGCTCGCCGCCCGTGCAGGTCACGACGAGGACCTCCACCCCCTCGGACACATACTTGGCCATCGTCGCCGCGCCCTTGCTCGACTCGTCGTCGGGGTGGGCGTGAACGGCCATCAGTCGCAGCTGCTCAGTCAAGACTCGGTCCTCAGTGATTCGTCGCCAAGAGAGGTCTCTATAGTGACGGAATCGGGGGAGGGAAAATTCCGGCACCCCGACGGCGAGAGGAACGATCATGAGCGCGGTGCGAGAGCAGCCGCCCGAGGGGCGCTACGGCCGCTCCGCGGACGCCCGCGCCGACCGCACGCTCAAGATCGCCGGTGCGGTGCTCGGCACCCTCTTTCTCGCCATGATCGGCTGGTTCGGCTGGCACTACGTGGCCGGCACGAAGATCAGCGCCGAGATGATCAAGTTCGACGTGGTGAGCGCCACCGAGGTCCAGGTCCACCTGGAGATCCGCAAGGACGACGACGCCAAGGGCGTCTGCACCCTGCGCTCGCGCTCCGAGGACGGCACCGAGGTCGGTCGCAAGGACGTCCGCGTGGACGCCTCCGGCACCCGGATCGACGAGGTCTACTCGATCCGCACCACCGCGCAGGCCACCAACGCCGAGCTGCTGGGGTGTACGGCGCGGTAGCGCTGGGTAGGGACCCGGGACGAGCCCGTCAGGTCACCCCGGTGACCTGGGGTGACGCGACTGATGTGGTTTATGTCCTCCCGCTTTTCGCCACTCATTGTTAGGCTCGTGGTTTCGCCCGCCCGGGAAGACGCATCCTTTTCGTGTAGGGCGACTTTGTATTCCCAGTACCTACGAGGAGCACCTGTGACCCAGACCAGCGAGAACGTCACCTGGCTCACCCAGGAGGCGTACAACAAGCTCAAGGACGAGCTTGAGTACCTGTCTGGTCCCGCGCGTACCGAGATCGCCGCCAAGATCGCCGCTGCGCGCGAGGAGGGCGACCTGCGCGAGAACGGCGGGTACCACGCGGCCAAGGAAGAGCAGGGCAAGCAGGAGCTCCGGGTCCGCCAGCTCACCCAGCTCCTGCAGAACGCCAAGGTCGGCGAGGCCCCGGCGGACGACGGCATCGTCGAGCCGGGCATGGTCGTGACGATCGCCTTCGACGGTGACGAGGACGACACGATGACCTTCCTGCTCGCCTCGCGCGAGTACGCGAGCGGTGACATCGAGACGTACTCCCCCCAGTCCCCGCTGGGCGTCGGCGTGCACGGCAAGAAGGCCGGTGACGACGCCGAGTACGAGCTGCCGAACGGCAAGATGGCCATGGTGAGGATCCTCAGCGCCAAGCCGTACGCCGGCTGAGCCGGCCCGCACACGCGGCGAAGGGCCGGACCCGCACAGGGTCCGGCCCTTCGCCGTGCTCGCTCGACACCTCCGGCGAGTTCTTCGCCGGCGAACCGACCGGCGCGCGACCGTTCGGCGGCGGTCTCACGCCGTCGCCGAGCGGTACTTCCGCACCGACAGCGTCCGGAACAGCACGATGATCAGGAACGAGTAGATCAGTGAGGCCCACACCGGGTACTGCATCGGCCAGGCATCGGACGGCGACAGGCCCGGATCGCCGAAGAGCTTGCGGCATGCCTGCACGGTGGCGCTGAACGGGTTCCACTCCGCGATGGGCTGGAGCCAGCCGGGCAGGTTGCTGGAGTCCACGAACGCGTTCGAGATGAACGTGACCGGGAAGAGCCAGATCAGGCCGCCCGAGGTGGCCGCCTCCGGCGTGCGCACGGACAGGCCGATGAGGGCGCCGATCCACGTGAAGGCGTATCCGAGGAGCAGCAGCAGGCCGAAGCCGGCCATGATCTTTCCGAAGTTGGTCGGCGCCGCGTAGCCCGGACGCCAGCCCACGAGCAGCGCGACGAGCGCGAGGACCGTCAGCGTCAGCGCGGTCTGCACGAGGTCGGCCAGGGTGCGGCCGGTCAGGACCGCACCGCGTGCCATCGGGAGGGAGCGGAAACGGTCGATGAGGCCCTTGTGCATGTCGTCGGCGATGCCCGCGCCCGCGCCGGCCGTGGCGAAGGTGACCGTCTGGGCGAAGATGCCGGCCATCAGGAAGTTCTTGTAGACGTCCGGGTCGGTCGAGTTGCCGATCTGCATGGAGCCGCCGAAGACGTACGTGAAGAGGATCACGAACATCACGGGCTGGATGAGCCCGAAGATGACCATCTCCGGGATGCGGGACATCCGGATGAGGTTGCGCTTGGTGACGACCAGCGAGTCGCCGATCGACTGGGCGATGGGCCCGCGCGCCTTCGGCCGCGTGACGGTGTCGGTGATCGCGGTCACTTGGCCGCCTCCTTCGGCTTCTCCTTGACCGCCTTCTCCCTGACGGCCCGCCCGCCGCGGGCGTCCGGCGGGCGGCCCTCGCCGTTCTCGCCGTTCTCGTCCTCCCGCTCGGCCGTGTGGCCGGTGAGGGAGAGGAAGACGTCGTCGAGGGTGGGGCGGCGCAGGCCGATGTCGTCGATCTCGACGCCGACGGCGTCCAGGTCCCGGATGACCTCGGCGAGCAGCTTGGCGCCGCCGGCGACCGGGACGGTCAGCTTGCGGGTGTGCTGCTCGACCGCGATGTCGCCGTGGCCGATGCCGGCCAGGCCGTAGCGGGCGAGGACCTCGCGGGCGGGCGGGATCATCTCGCGTTCGTGGACGACGACTTCGACGCGCTCGCCGCCGGTCTGGGCCTTGAGCTGGTCGGAGGTGCCGCGGGCGATGACCTTGCCGTGGTCGACGACGCAGATGTCGTCGGCCAGGTGGTCGGCCTCCTCCAGATACTGGGTGGTGAGGAGGAGGGTCGTGCCGGCCGCGACGAGTTCCTGGATGACCTCCCACAGGGCCTGCCGGTTGCGGGGGTCGAGGCCGGTGGTGGGCTCGTCCATGAACATGACCGGCGGGGAGACGACGAGCGCGGCCGCGAGGTCGAGGCGGCGGCGCATGCCGCCGGAGTAGGTCTTGGCGGTGCGGTCCGCGGCGTCGGCGAGGTTGAACCGGTCCAGGAGCTCGCCCGCCCTGGCCTTCGCGCTCCTGGCGCTCATCTGGTAGAGCCGGCCGACCATGTGGAGGTTCTCCCGGCCCGTCAGATACTCGTCGACGGCGGCGAACTGGCCGGACAGGCCGATGGAACGCCGCACTTCGTCGGGGTGTTCGAGCACGTCGATTCCGGCCACGAAGGCTCTTCCGCTGTCGGGCTGGAGCAGTGTGGTGAGGACGCGCACGGCGGTCGTCTTCCCCGCGCCGTTCGGGCCGAGCAGGCCCAGGACGGTGCCCTCGGGCACATCGAGGTCGACGCCGTCCAGAGCTCGTACGTCGCCGAAGGTCTTCACCAGACCTTCGGCGTGGATCGCGCCTTGCATGTGGGGTCTCCCAGATGATTCAGGCGAATTCGAGCGTTTCCGTCCAAGTCTAGGTACGCCGGGCGGGCAACGCCCGGCGTGCCCGTGACCCGGACCACACGCTAACGCGATACATCGCGACCCACAACCCGCTCGCGCGCTGCCTGTGGACAACGCGATCTGTCGCGAGCCGTCAGCGCAGCACCGTGTACCCCGCGTCCCGCAGCGCCGCCCCGACCTCCTCGCAGTGCTCCGGGCCCTTCGTCTCCAGGTGCAGCTCCACCTCCACCTCCGTCAGGCCGAGCCGCGGATCGGTCCGTACGTGGCTCACGTCGAGCACGTTCGCGTCCACCACCGTCAGGACCGCGAGCAGCGTCGCGAGCGCGCCCGGCCGGTCGGTCACCTTCACCCGCAGGCTCAGATAGCGGCCGCCGGCCGCCATGCCGTGCCGCAGGACCCGCTGCAGCAGCAACGGGTCCACGTTCCCGCCGGACAGCACCGCCACCACCGGCCCCCGGCCCCGGAAGGACCCCGGATCGGCGAGCAGGGCCGCCACCGGGCTCGCGCCGGCCGGCTCGACCACCAGCTTCGCCCGCTCCAGGCAGAGCAGCAGCGCCGAGGACAGCGCGTCCTCCGAGACGGTGCGCACCTCGTCCACGTACTCCCGGACGATCTCGAACGGCACGTCGCCGGGGCGCCCCACCTTGATGCCGTCCGCCATCGTCACCGGCGACTCGATCGCCACCGGGTGCCCCGCCGCCAGCGAGGGCGGGTACGCCGCCGCGCCCTCCGCCTGCACACCGATCACCCGCACATCGGGCCGCACCGACTTCACCGCGAGCCCGATCCCGGCCACCAGACCGCCGCCGCCGACCCCCACCAGGATCGTCCGCACCTCCGGGCACTGCTCCAGGATCTCCAGGCCCACCGTGCCCTGGCCGGCGATGATGTCCGGGTGGTCGAAGGGGTGGATGAAGACCGCGCCGGTCTCCCGCGCGTACTCCTCGGCGGCCGCCAGGGTCTCGTCCACGACGTGGCCGTGCAGCCGCACCTCCGCCCCGTACTCCCGGGTCGCCGCCACCTTCGGCAGCGGGGCACCCACCGGCATGAAGACCGTCGCGTGCACCCCGAGCAGGGCCGAGGCCAGTGCCACGCCCTGCGCGTGGTTGCCGGCCGAGGCGGCGACCACACCGGCCGCCCGCTGCTCGGGCCGCAGCCCCGCGATCCGCACGTACGCGCCGCGCAGCTTGAACGAGCCGGTCCGCTGAAGGTTCTCGCACTTGAGGTGGACCGGCGCCCCCACCAGACCGGACAGATGACGGCTGCCCTCCATCGCGGTCACCCGGGCCACCCCCGCCAGCATCTTCTGCGCCCCGCGCACGTCGTCGAGGATCAGGGGGTGCAAGGGGTCTGGCGTACGGAAGCTCATGACAGCAAGTCTCGCAGCTCACGGGCCCCCTGGCCGTCCGGCGAACCGGCGTCCCCGTCGGTTTGCGCAGCGCAGGTACGGACCCCGGCAGGTCCGCGTACTCTGTCCCCCACCAACCGACCACCGCACGAGAGAGCCCCCACAGCCATGCCCACATCTCAGGACATGACGACTGAGCTTGACCCCGGTCTCCTCGACGCCCTCCAGCACCAGGTGGCCGTCTTCGCCCGGCGGGCCGAGCAGACCCGGCTCGGCGGCACCGGGCAGTTGCGCAACTCCATGGACCGCGCCGCGTACCTGCTGCTCAACCGGCTGGACCAGGAGGGTCCGATGGGCGTCAAGGCGCTCGCCGCCGGCATGGGCATCGACTCCTCCACGGTCACCCGCCAGGTCGCCCCGCTCGTCGACACCGGCCTGGTCAAGCGCACCTCGCACCCCGAGGACGGGCGCGCGGTCGTGCTCCAGCTCTCCCCGCGCGGGCAGGCCCGCCTGGAGGAGGTGCGCGCCTCCCGCCGGCAGCTGATGGCCGAGGTGACGGACGGGTGGACGCCCGCCGAGCGCGACTCCTTCTGCACCCTGCTCACGCGCTTCAACTCGGCGCTGTCGGCCCGCCAGTCGGGGCTGCCGGCCGCCCAGGAGGCCGCGCCCGGGGCGGAGTCCGCACCGAAGTCTTGACCCGGCGCGCGGCCTGGCCTCATATGAGGACGTGCAGGAGCGGAGGTACGCCCGGAGCGGCGAAAACACCTCCCGCGCCCGGGAGTTCCACGCGTTCGTGGCCGGGGCGGCGGGCCGGCTGCTGCACGCCGCGACCCTGCTCACCACCGAGCCCGCGCACCGCAACCCCCTCGCCCAGGGCCTGTTGACGGCCTCCCTCGCGCACACCTACGCCCACTGGGAGCGGCTGCGCGGCGAGGACCCGTACGACCTGACCCGCGCCGACCTCGCCCTGCGGTTCGCCCGCACCGCCTGGCGGCACCACCGCGGCCGGGGCGGGGTGCTCTCCGGCCTCACCCCGCAGGAGCGGCTCGTGGTCGTGCTCCGGCTGTACGAGGGGGTGGCCGAGGAGCAGACCGCGGCGCTCCTCGGGCTGCCCGAGGAGCGGGTACGGGCGATCTGCGCGCGCTCGGTCTCGGCGCTGCGGGCGGCGTCGTGAACCGTCACGAGCGCAAGGAGGACGAGGTGCGCCGGATGCTGGAGACCGGGCACCCGCACGTCCCCGGCGACCTCGCCGCCCGGGCGACCGCGCGGGGCACCCGGCTGCTGCACCGGTACCGGGCGCTGCGGCGGGTGTGGTGGACGCTGCTCGCGGTGGCGGTCTGCGCCTTCGTCGTCTGGGCCTCGGTCGTCCGGCCGTGGGAGGCCCCGCCTGCGGGGACGACGCCGCCGCTGGAGGGGTGGTGAGGCGCGCCGCAGCCGGGTACGCGTCGGGCCGGGCGCCCCTGCGGACGGGGACGCCCGGCCCGGACGTACGACTGACCGGCTGTGACTAGCCGAGGGCCTGGCGCAGGTCCGCCAGCAGGTCCTCGACGTTCTCGATGCCGACGGACAGGCGGACGAGGTCGGCCGGAACCTCCAGGGCGGAGCCCGCGACGCTCGCGTGCGTCATGCGGCCCGGGTGCTCGATCAGCGACTCGACGCCGCCGAGGGACTCGCCCAGGGTGAAGAGCCCGGCGCGGTTGCAGACCTCGACGGCCGCCTCCTCGCCGCCCTCCACGCGGAAGGAGATCATGCCGCCGAAGGACCGCATCTGCTTGGCGGCGATCTCGTGGCCGGGGTGCTCCGGCAGGCCCGGGTAGAGGACCTGGGTGACCTTCGGGTGCTGGGTCAGCATCTCGACGATCTTGCCCGCGTTCTCGCTGTGGCGGTCCATGCGGACGGCGAGCGTCTTGATGCCGCGCAGCACGATCCAGGAGTCGAACGGGCCGGCGACCGCGCCCATCGCGTTCTGGTGGTACGCCAGTTCCTCGCCGAGCTGGGCGTCGGCCGTCACCAGGGCGCCGCCGACGACGTCGGAGTGGCCGCCCATGTACTTGGTCAGCGAGTGGACGACGACGTCCGCGCCGAGCGCGAGCGGCTGCTGGAGGTACGGCGAGGCGAAGGTGTTGTCGACGACCAGCTTCACGCCGGCCTGGCGGGCCACGCCCGCGACGGCCTCGATGTCGGTGATGCCGAGCAGCGGGTTCGACGGGGTCTCGACCCAGATCAGCTTCGTACGCTCGTTGAGGGCGCCGCGCACCGACTCGACGTCGGAGGTGTTCGCGACGGAGAAGTCCACGCCCCAGCGCTCGACGACCTTGGCGAACAGGCGGAACGTGCCGCCGTACGCGTCGTTGGGGATGACCACGTGGTCACCGGGGACGAGCAGGGTGCGCAGCAGGCAGTCCTCGGCGGCGAGGCCGGAGGCGAAGGCGAGGCCGCGGCTGCCGCCTTCCAGGGCCGCGAGGTTCTCCTCCAGGGCGGTCCTGGTGGGGTTGGCGCTGCGGCTGTACTCGTAGCCGCCGCGCAGCCCGCCCACACCGTCCTGCTTGTAGGTGGACACCTGGTAGATGGGCGGGACGACCGCGCCGGTCAGCGGGTCTGCGGTGTTGCCCGCGTGGATGGCGCGGGTCTCGAAGTTCTGGTGGGAGTGCTGGTCGCTCATGAGGCAGGAGCGTAGTCCTGAGGAGGCCCGCCCGCCGCCTCATGTCTCGGCCAGAGTCCTGGACAATGGACGCATGGAGATTCTGTGGTTCCTGATCGCGCTCGGGCTGCTCTTCGGAGTCCTGGGTCCCTTCGTGCTGCGCCGCCGCGGCGGTGGCATCCGGCTCGCGGCCCCCGGCTCACCCGACGCGGCGGACCCGGAGGCGTACGGCTTCCTCCGTCAGGAACAGCAGGACGTACGGCTGCCGGGGCCGGACGGCGACCTCCTGGACGTCCTTGACGTGGTCCAGGCGACGCAGGACTGGCGGGCCGCCTCGCAGCTCCTGAAGGGCACGGACAAGGAGGGCGAGACGCGCTGGCAGCGGGTCCAGGCCTTCGCGGGCGCGGCCTCGCTGGAGCTGGCCGAGCGCCCGGGCGTCGGCGGTGCGTGGCTGCGGACGTGGCGGGCGGAGGCGCCGAAGGACCCGGGCGGGGCGCAGGTGTACGCGGAGTTCCTGGTGCAGCAGGCGTGGCGCTCCTCGGCGGCCGGCGCGGACGACTTCCGGATCATCCTGGAGGAGGCCCGGTCGGCGTGCGGGCAGGCGGCGCTGCTGTCGCCGGGCGACCCCGTGCCGTACATCTCGGAGCTGGCGGTGGCCCGTGGACTCGGGTACGCGCACGAGGAGTTCGACCAGCTGTGGGCGAAGGTCATCGACCGCGCGCCGCAGCACATGGGCGCGCATCTGGCGGCGCTGCACTACTGGTGCGAGAAGTGGCACGGCTCGCGCGAGGAGGCCGACCACTTCGCGACGACGGCCGCGGCCCGTGCCCCGCAGGGCTCGCTGCTCGCGGCGCTGCCGCTGTTCGCGGTCTTCGAGCACCAGCCGGACCTCGTGATCGTGACGGACTACTACCGGACGGCGGTGGTGTCCAAGGCCATGGAGGGCGCCCTGTACGCGGTGCACTCGGCGCGCCCGGACGACCCGATGCTGTCGCACGTACGCCACCTGCTCGTGCACTTCCTGATCCGCGCCGAGCGCTGGACCGAGGCCATGCGCCTCCTGCGCCAGGTCGACGGCTACGTGGGCGCCCTGCCGTGGACGCTGAACACGGACCCGGCCCTGGAGTACACGGTCTACCGGAACCTGGCGGTGGCCGGCTACGAGGCCAACGGCGGCACTCCGGCGACGCTGCCGGGCTAAGGGGTCCCGTCGGTCGTGCCGGGCTCGCGGCGCCCGGCACCGCGCCCTGATCCGGCCTGATCGGCGAGACACCCCCGAGGGCCCGTCCGGCGCATCAGGGACAGGCCCAGGGAATCCCGGGGGAGGGGGCGGCGTTGTGCGGAGAGCCCACCGTCGAGGAGAGATGCCGCATGTTCCTGTCCCGCACCCCCGTGCTCCCCACTCCCGACCAGGCCCTGCGCGGGCGCCCGGAGCCCGAGTTCCGGGTCCCGGAGCGCCACACGGTCCTCGGCACCCCGCTCCTCGGCCCGTACCCGGAGGGCCTGGAGGTCGCCGACTTCGCCCTGGGCTGCTTCTGGGGAGCCGAGCGCAAGTTCTGGCAGACCGAGGGCGTCTACACGACCCTCGTCGGCTACCAGGGCGGATACACGCAGAACCCGGCGTACGAGGAGGTCTGCTCGGGTCTCACCGGCCACACCGAGGCCGTCCGCGTGGTCTTCGACCCGTCGAAGGTCTCGTACGAGCAGCTCCTGAAGCTCTTCTGGGAGTCCCACGACCCGACCCAGGGCTTCCGCCAGGGCAACGACGTCGGCACCCAGTACCGCTCCGCCGTCTACACCCACTCCCCCGAGCAGGCCGCGACCGCCGACGCCTCCCGCGAGGCCTACCAGAAGGTCCTGACCGGCTCGGGCTACGGCACGATCACCACGGAGCTCCTCCCCGCCGAGGGCCGCACCTTCTACCCGGCCGAGCCCTACCACCAGCAGTACCTGGACAAGAACCCGGCCGGCTACTGCGGCATCGGCGGCACGGGCGTCTCCTGCCCGATCGGGGTCGCGAAGGCCGGGTGACCGGGACTCACGCGGTCGTCGCCGACCGCAGCCGGGCCGCGGTGGCGGCGGCCTCGTAGCCCTCGGGGACGCCGTCGACCAGGAGGACGTCGCCTGCCATGTGGCGGGTGCGGAGGGGGATCAGGGCCTGGTAGGGGGCGGAGTCGTATCAGGCCCGGGCGTTCTCGTAGGCCGGGAAGGCGATGATCACCAGGGCGCCGGGCCACCGGCCCTCGCGGGCCTCGCGGTCGGGGGCGCCGTGCACGAGGAAGCGGCCGCCGAAGGGGTCGAGGGTGGCCTGAATCCGCTCCATGTAGGTGAAGACCTCCTCGTCGAGGACGGGCTTCGGGTGCAGGTTTCCGATGGCGTATGCGGTCATGGGGACAGCGTGCCGGGGCATGGCCACGGGGTCGATTACCCCGGAGGTCATACCCCGGCCGCCGCATGTCCCGAGCCCGTTCGAGCCCGGGCGGGACACCCCTAGATCGTCGACGCGTCGATCACGAAGCGGTAGCGCACGTCGGAGGCGATGACCCGCTCGTACGCCTCGTTGATCCGGTCGGCGCTGATCAGCTCGATCTCCGCGCCGAGGCCGTGCTCCGCGCAGAAGTCCAGCATCTCCTGGGTCTCGGCGATGCCGCCGATCATCGAGCCGGCCAGGGTCTTGCGGCCGCCGATGAGGGAGAAGAGACCGACCTTGACCGGCTCCTCCGGGGCGCCGACGTTCACCAGGGCGCCGTCGGTCCTGACCAGGCTCAGGTAGGCGTCGAAGTCCAGCGGCGCGGAGACCGTGGAGATCACCAGGTCGAAGCTGCCGGCCAGCCGCGTGAAGGTCTCCGGGTCGCTGGTGGCGTAGTAGTGGTCGGCGCCCAGCTTGAGGCCGTCCTCCTGCTTCTTCAGGGACTGGCTGAGCACCGTCACCTCGGCGCCGAGCGCGTGGGCGATCTTGACGCCCATGTGGCCGAGGCCGCCGAGGCCCACGATGGCGACCTTCTTGCCGGGGCCGGCCTGCCAGTGGGCGAGGGGCGAGTAGAGCGTGATGCCGGCGCAGAGCAGCGGCGCGGCCTCGTCGAGGGCGATGCCCTCGGGGATGCGCAGGGTGTAGTTCTCGTCGACGACGATGTGGCTGGAGTAGCCGCCGTAGGTCGGCTCGCCGTTCTTGTCGAGGGCGTTGTACGTGCCGGTGCCGCCGGTCACGCAGTACTGCTCCAGGCCGCGCCGGCAGTACGCGCACTCCCGGCAGGAGTCGACGAAGCAGCCGACGCCGACGCGGTCGCCGACCTGGTGCCGGGTGACGCCGGGGCCGACCTCGGTGACGATTCCGGCGATCTCGTGGCCCGGCACCATCGGGAAGATGCCCTCGCCCCAGCCGTTGCGGGCCTGGTGGATGTCGGAGTGGCAGATGCCGGCGTACTTGATCTCGATGAGGACGTCGTGCTCGCCGACGGCCCGGCGCGGCACGGTGGTGCGCTCCAGCGGGGCGTTGGCGGCGGGCGCTGCGTAAGCGGAAACGTTCGTGGTCATACGGGAAGCCTGCCGGGGCGGGCCCGGTCCACCCAGCCCTCTGTCCTGCCTACGACCGGCGTGCCTACCACTGGCAGGGTCAGGAACGTCCGTCCGGTACCGCGCCGGACCGGGAATACTGGGGAGCTATGGACCTCAGTGCCGAACTCAGCGAATTCCTCCGGACCCGCCGGGCGCGCCTGAAGCCACAGGACGTGGGGCTGCCCGAGTTCGGGCGGCACCGCCGGGTGCCGGGCCTGCGCCGCGAGGAGCTGGCACAGCTGGCCGGGGTGTCCGTGGCGTACTACACGCGCCTTGAGCAGGGCAACGGCAAGAACGTGTCGACGGAGGTCCTGGACTCGATCGCACGGGCACTGCGGCTCAGCGACACCGAGCGGGCGCATCTGACGCACCTGGCGAAGCCGACCGTGAAGAAGCGGCAGCGGGCGGCGATCGCCCGCCCGCAGAAGGTGCGGCCGGGCCTCGCGCACCTCCTCGACGCCATGGAGGGGGTGCCGGCCTTCGTCCTGGGACGGCGGGGCGACATCCTGGCCTGGAACAGGCTGGCGCGGGCACTGCTGGGCGACTTCGCCGCCTGGGATCCGCGCGAGCGGAACATGGCCCGGATGATCTTCCTCGACCCGAACGCGCGCGATCTGTACGTCGACTGGGAGTGCAAGGCGACCGAGGTCGTGAGCGTGCTGCGGCTGTACGCGGGCATGTATCCGGACGATCAGGAGCTGCTGTCCCTGGTGGGCGAACTGTCGGTCAGGAGCGAGCAGTTCCGCTCGCTGTGGGCGGCGCACACGGTGACCGACAAGGGGCACGGCACGAAGCGGCTGCGGCACCCGCTGGTGGGCGAGATGACACTGGCGTACGAGTCCCTCAAGGTGTCCGGTGACGATCCGGACCTGGTGCTCGTGACGTACCACGCGGAGCCGGACTCGCCGTCGGCGGACGCGTTGCGGCTGCTCGCACAGTGGGGCGTGGAGGAGGACGTCGACGTACGGAACTGACCGTACGCAGGCGAACGGCCCCCTCGGTCACGAGGGGGCCGTTCGCGCGGGGTGCGGACCGGTCAGACGGCGGAGCCGGCCTTCCACGCCGACCAGCTCATGTTCCAGCCGTTGAGGCCGTTGTCGGGCGCGATCGTCTTGTCCTTGGAGTTCTTGACGACCACCACGTCACCGACGATCGAGTGGTCGAAGAACCAGGCGGCCTGCTGGTTCGGGTCGCCGGCGCCCTTGACGTCGGCGAGGCCCACACAGCCGTGGCTGGTGTTCACCGAGCCGAAGATCGAGCGCGAGCCCCAGTAGTTGCCGTGGATGAACGTGCCCGAGGTGGACAGGCGCATGGCGTGCGGCACGTCCTTGATGTCGTACTCGCCCTTGCCGTCGTCGTCGGTGAAGCCGACGGTGGCGCCGTTCATCCGGGTCTCCTTGAACTTCTCGGAGATCACCATCTCGCCGTTGTAGGTGGTGTTGTCCGGGGAGCCGGCGGAGATCGGGATGGTCTTGATCGTGCGGCCGTCCTGCTTGACGGTCATCGTCTTGGCGGCGACGTCGACCGTGGAGACCTGGTTGCGGCCGATCTTGAAGGTGACGGTCTTCTGCTGGACGCCGAAGACACCGTTCGCGCCCTCGACACCGTCGAGGTCCAGCTTCATGGTGACGGTCGAGCCCTCGGTCCAGTACTTCTCGGGGCGGAAGTCGAGCCGCTGGGTGTTGAACCAGTGGCCGACGACCTCCTGGCCGGTGCTGGAGGTGACGGTGATGCCGCCCTGGACGGCCTTCTTGTCGGTGATCGACTTGTTGAAGTTGATCGAGACCGGCATGCCGACGCCGACGGTGGAGCCGTCCTCCGGCGTGAAGTTGCCGATGAAGCTGTTGGCCTGCGAGACGGTGGTGAACGAGGAGTTCTCGTGGGCCTCGAGACCGGCGGCGTCCTTGGCGGTCGCCGCGATCTTGTAGACGGTGCCGCGCTTGAGCTGGCCGCTCGGCTTCCAGCTCAGGCCGTCGGCGGATATCTCGCCCTTGACCGTGGCGCCCTCGGCGGAGGTCATGGTGACCTCGGTGAGCTTGCCCTCGGTGACGGTGACCTTGGCGTCGTCGTTGATCGACGCGTTCTGGGTGCCGTTCTTCGGCGCGATGGTGATCTGCGCTTTGGAGGTCTTCTGCGCGGCTGCCTCGTCGACCTGGGCCTGTGACTGTGCGCTCTGGGAGGCGTCGGCGGCGCTGCCGCCCTTGTCGCCGTCGTTGCACGCCGAGAGCACCAGCACGCCACCGAGCACCGCGGCGGCGGCCGCCAGGCTCTTGCGGCGCTTGCCGTACGTCATCACACGCTTCTCCATCGTCGCCGATACCTGCCAACTTCTCACTGAAACACCCATGAGACCCCTTCCGGTTCCGTAACCGGGGGGTATGTGGGGAACACCACTGCCCGATGCCCGACACGCTCCGGCGGAGCGTTCGGTTCCCGTACCCCCTGCCCCGTTCCCCATGCGCGGGGTGCGAAGGGCCCCGGGACACCGCGGTCCCGGGGCCCCGGTGGCGGGGTGCGCGGGGTCAGCTCCGGTCTGCTGCGGTGTCGGCGGCGGCGTCGGTGTCGTCGGCGTCGTGTTCGTCGTGTTCCCTCGCACCATCTTCGTCGTCGAGGTCCCACTCCATGGCATCGGGGTCGTAGTCGATCTCCTCGCTGGTCCAGGAGGCCTGCACGAGCTCGACGCCGGGGACGGTACGGACCAGGTCGAAGGGCTCGGTGAGGTAGGCGAGGGCCTCGGCACTGTCCTCCCCGACGGCGGAGCGGGCGTGCACGCGCTCCTCCTCCGGCATGAACTCGTCGGCGTCGATCCGGCCGGCGGCGGCCTCGGCGAGCTCGGCCGGTCCGTCGACCTCCAGGACGAGGTCGACCCGAAGGCGTACAAAGCGTGATGTCTCGGAAGTGCTCATGGGCGGAGCGTAGAGCGCCGGGAGGGCTCGGCTTTCCCACGACCCGCTGTGTTCACTAGCATCTGCCCACCTGCCAATTCGCGGTTTCCGCAAGGGGGATCGAATCAACGTGTCCGTCGCCCGACGTCCGCTGCTCACCGCCACTGCCGCGGGGACACTGCTCTGCGCCCTGTGGTTCGTCCCGTCGGCGAACGCCACCGACGAGCAGCGCTCCGCCGACCGGGGGCAGAGCTCCACGACGGACGAGAACGGGGAGGGACGGCTCGCCGAGACGGGCGGGTTCGACACCACGCCGTACCTGCTGGGCGGGACGGCGTTCCTGGGGGTCGGGGCGGGTTTCGTGACGCTGGCGATGCGGCGCGGCGGCCGGGCCGGCTGACCCGTCCCCGTACGACGCGTTCCGTACGAGACGTCCCGTACGACGCGAAGGGCCGCCCCCGGTGATCCGGGAGCGACCCTTCGGCGTCGGCCCTTTGCAGGGACGTTCGTCTACGCGAGCGGGCCGGTGACCGGCTCCACCGCCGCCACGAGCCGGCCCTCGCGGACGAACTCGTCGGCGGCCGCCAGGTCGGGGGCGAGGAAACGATCCGGCCCCGGACCCTGGACGCCGGCCGCGCGCAGCGCCTCGATGGCGGCGGCGGAGGCGGGCGCCGGGGACAGGCCGTGGCGGAGCTCGATGCCGCGGGTGGCGGCGTACAGCTCGACGGCGATGATCCGGTTGAGGTTGCCGATCGCGGTGCGCAGCTTGCGGGCGGCGGACCAGCCCATGGAGACGTGGTCCTCCTGCATCGCCGAGGACGGGATGGAGTCGGCGGAGGCCGGGACGGCGAGCCGCTTCATCTCGCTGACCAGGGCGGCCTGCGTGTACTGGGCGATCATCAGGCCGGAGTCGACGCCGGCGTCGTCGGCGAGGAAGGGCGGCAGGCCGTGCGAGCGGTTCTTGTCGAGGAGCCGGTCGGTGCGGCGCTCGGCGATGGAGCCGAGGTCGGCGGCGGCGATCGCGAGGAAGTCGAGGACGTACGCGACGGGGGCGCCGTGGAAGTTGCCGTTGGAGCGGACCTGGCCGTCGGCGAGGACCACCGGGTTGTCGACGGCGGCGGCCAGCTCGCGCTCGGCGACGAGCAGGGCGTGGGCCATGGTGTCGCGACCGGCGCCGGCGACCTGCGGGGCGCAGCGCACCGAGTAGGCGTCCTGGACGCGGGGGGCCTCGCCGCTCTGGAAGTGACCGGTCAGCTCGGAGCCCTTGAGCACGGCCAGCATGTTGGCGGCGGAGGCGGCCTGGCCGGGGTGCGGGCGGATGGCGTGCAGCTCGGGCTCGAGGACCTTCTCGGTGCCGAGCAGGGCCTCGAGGGAGAGGGCGGCGGTGATGTCGGCCGACTTGTAGAGGTTCTCGAGGTCGGCCAGGGCCATGACCAGCATGCCGAGCATGCCGTCGGTGCCGTTGAGGAGGGCGAGGCCCTCCTTCTCGCGCAGCTCGACGGCCTCGATGCCGGCGGCGGCGAGGAGCTCGCCGGCGGGCTTGACCACACCGTCGGGGCCTTCGGCGTCGCCCTCGCCCATCAGGGTGAGGGCGCAGTGCGAGAGCGGCGCGAGGTCGCCGGAGCAGCCGAGCGAGCCGTACTCGTGGACGACGGGGGTGATGCCGGCGTTGAGGATGTCGGCCATGGTCTGCGCGACCTCGGGGCGGACACCGGTGTGACCGGAGGCCACGGTCTTCAGCCGCAGGAACATCAGCGCGCGCACGACCTCGCGCTCGACCCGCGGGCCCATGCCCGCGGCGTGCGAGCGGACGATGTTGCGCTGGAGCTGGGTGCGCAGCTCGTGGCCGATGTGCCGGGTGGCGAGCGCGCCGAACCCGGTGGAGACGCCGTACACGGGCTCGGGCTTGGCGGCGAGCGCGTCCACGGTGGCCCGCGCGGCGGCGAGTGCCTGGACGGCTTCGGATGACAGCTCGACGCGGGCGCCGTGGCGGGCGACATCGATGACGTCCTGCGGGGTGGTCCCGGACGTCCCAAGGACGACAGTCTGCATATCCATATTCAGCACCCTACGGATTGAAGAGCGCCATGTCACTAGTCGACCTGGTCACCGCCCTCCAGTCTGCGGCCGCGGTCCGAGGGGCGCGGCGGAGTGAGCAGGCGGGACCAGTCCTGGGCCTCGGCCCAGTCGGCGAAGCTGTGCCAGCCGACCTCGGGGTAAGTGCGGCGCAGGGCGGCGACGTCGACGTCGAGGCCGTGGGTGGTGAAGTACCCGAACATGGCGGCGAGGTCGGTGGAGTGCCGGCGTACGACGTCGAGCGGCACCTCGTGGTGGGCGATCGGGCCGCCGACGGCGGCCGCGAGGACCCGGGCGATGCCGTCAGGGGTGAGCTCGTCGGAGGCGATGTCGACGCGGCGCCCGGCGAACTCCTCGCGGCGGCGGATGGCGAGCGCGGCGAAGGCGCCGATGTCGGCGGCGGGAATGAGGGTGAGCGGGAGGTCGGCCGGCATGGGCCAGGCGAAGGCGCCCTCGCGCAGGCCCTCCAGGGTCCAGCCGGAGGCGTAGTTGTCCATGAAGGCGGCCGGGGCGATCACCGTCCAGGGCAGCCCGGAGGCGTAGAGGTGCCGCTCGATCGCGTCCTTGCTGTCGTAGTGCGGGACTCCGGTGCCGCGGTCGGCGTGGGCGGCGGAGGTGAACACGACGTGCCCGGTACGGGCGGCCACGGCGGCGTCGACGAGAGCCTTGCCCTGCCGGACCTCGGCGTCGATCCCGGTGCCGAACGGGGTCGAGACGGCGAAGAGCGAGTCCGCTCCGGCGAGGGCGGCATCGAGCGAGCCGCGATCGTCGAAGTCGGCCCGCCGCACATCGGCACCGAGCGCGCGCAGCGCCTCGGCGGCGGGCGACGCGGGGTCGCGGGTGAGCGCGCGGACGTGGTGCCCGGCGGCGAGCAGCGCGCGGGCGGTGGCTCCACCCTGGGCTCCGGTGGCGCCGGTGACGGCGACAGTCGGCATGGGCTACCTCCTTGAGAATTTTCTGCGTGACGCAACCTTTGCGACACGCAGACAATAGCGCATACCTCTGCGCCGCGCAGAGTTTTGGCCCCCATGCGCACCCACTCCTCCTGGGCGCCGTCCTGCCGAGCTGACGAAATCCGGTCGCCCCGCGGTCGGTCGCGCACGCATCCTCTGGGCATGGAATTCCTCTGCTACCACCGAGACCGGGCCGGTTCGCTGCCGCTGCGCGAAGAACTGCTCGAAGAGCACTGGTCGTACATGGACGGGTACGAGCAGGAGTTGATCGCTCGGGGGCCGGCCTTCACCCCCGACGGCGAGACCCTCGTCGGCAGCCTGCACATCGTCGGTCTGCCCGATCCCGCCGCCGCCCGCGCGTTCGCCTTCGGTGAGCCGAACTACCAGGCCGGGGCCTACCGGGACGTGCTGCTGCGCCGGTGGCGCAACGCGCTGGGGCGGACGATGTGGGAGTTCCCCGGTGGGCGGAGCGGCGGCGACCGGTATCTGGTGCTGGGGCTCGGGGCGGGCGAGGCGGTCGACCTCGCGGTGCCTGCGAACCGGGACGAGTTGATCGCGTACGGGCCGCTGCTCTCCGACGACGGCGCCACCTGGCTCGGCACCGCGGCGCTGCTCCTGGCGCCGGACCCGGAGACGGCACGCGCCGTCCTGACCACGCAGCGGTACGCCGATGTCGAGGTGTACCGGTGGGAGTTCGGCGGGCGCCGCTCCTGACCGTGGCCGTCCCCGCGCACGGCGGCCCCGGCCGCTACCTCGGCGGCGCGTCCCGGAAGCGACGGCGGTCGCGGGCTCCCGGAGGCGCGTCGGCGAGGCGGATGACGGCGCCGTCGCGGCCGGCCACCACGGGCTTGGCGCTCCGGGCCGCCTTGGCCTGGTACTGGGCCGCGTCGGCGAGGCGGAAGAGGCGGCGGGCGGACTTCAGCGGACCGATCGGGTCGCCGGTCGAGGCGACGCCGCACGCGACGCCTTCGCCCAGCTCCAGCTCCGCCGCGCGTACGCACAGTTCCTCGGCGACAGCGACCACCTCGTCCGCCGTCGGACCGACCGTCACCAGGCAGAACTCGTCGCCGCCCAGACGGGCCGCCAGGGCCCCCGGGAGCATCGCCCCGCAGCGGGACAGGACGGAGCCGAAGCGTTCGAGCAGGCGGTCGCCCACCGCGTGGCCGTGGGTGTCGTTGACCCGCTTCAGGCCGTTGAGGTCACAGACCATCAGGCTCACCACGGAGCCGTCCACGCGATAGCGCTCGATCGCCTCGTCCAGGCGGGTGTCCACGGCCCGGCGGTTGGCGAGGCCGGTCAGCGGGTCGGTGAAGGCGAGCTTGCGTACCTCCTCCAGGCGCTCGGCCTGGGCGATGCCCGCCGCGACGACGGCGGCGAGGACGGTCGCGAAGTCGGCGTCGTCCCGGTCGAAGGGCAGCGCCCCGGCCGGCCGCGCCACGTACAGCTCGCCCCAGGCCCGCCCGTGCAGCACGATCGGCGCGACCACGCAGCAGCCGCGCCCGCGCCGCCGCAGCCCGGTGACCCGGCCGGTCGGGACCCGGTCGGCGGCGGTCTCCACCCACGCGTCGGGCTCGCCGCCGCCGGCCCACTGCTCGTGCAGGAACTCGGTGATCTCCGGGAACTGGTGGACGGGGTAGGTCTCGGAGTCCGGGAACTCCTCCTCCCCCGCGGCCCGCTCCCCCGCGTTCACCAGGACCTTCAGCCGGCCGTGGTCCCGCTCCCAGACGGAGAGCGCCGCGAAGCTGCCACCGAGCGCCTCGCAGGCGCCCAGCGCGGCAGCCCGCCAGAACTCGCGCGGAGTGTGCGCCGCCGCCATCGCCTGCGCCAGCGCCACCACGGCCCGCAGCCGCACGTCCTCACCCATTCCTCCAGCTTAGGGAGGTTTGATCCGATTTCCTCTCCGAGACGTCACGGAACGTGACATCACGACGGATTCGGGCTCACTCGCCCGGCCACTCCGGCTTCCGCTTCTCGTTGAAGGCCGCCACACCCTCCGCCCGGTCCCCGGAGAAGGCCACCGAGCGCCAGGCCGCGTCCTCGACCTCCAGGCCGGCCCGCAGGTCCAGGCCCTGACCGAGCCGCATGGCCCGCTTGGCGGCGCGCAGGCCGACCGGCGAGTTGGCCGCGATCCTGACGGCGAGCTCCAGGGCGGCCGTACGGGCGTCCTCTTCGAGCAGGTCGACCAGGCCGAGCTCGCGCGCCTCGGCGGCCTCCACCCGGCGGGCCGTGAAGACCAGCTCGGCAGCCCGGGCCGCACCCACCCGGCGCGGCAGCAGCTGCGTACCGCCGCCGCCGGGGATCACGCCCACGGAGACCTCGGGCAGCCCGACCACGGCGGTCGCGTCGGCGACGATCACGTCGCAGGCGAGCGCCAGCTCGAAGCCGCCGCCGAGGGCGAAGCCGTGCACGGCGGCGACCGTCGGCATGGGCAGCTCCAGGACGCCGGTGTAGGCGGCCCGGGCGGTGGGCCGCTGGCGGACCAGCTCGGCGTCGGAGAAGGAGTTGCGCTCCTTGAGGTCGGCGCCGACGCAGAAGGCCCGGTCGTTGGAGGAGGTCAGCACCGTGACGCGGACGGACGGGTCGGCGGCGAGCGCGGCGCAGGCCGCGCCGATGGAGCGGGCCATCTCCGAGGAGACCGCGTTCATCGCCTTGGGCCGGTCGAGGACGAGCTCGGCGACGAAGCCCTCCCTGCGGACCGCGACGAACTCACCAAAACGCTGCTCGGACATGACCGCACACCCTCCCGGTTAACGACTGTTCACCGGGATCCTAAGTCGGGCGGCGGCTCAGCAGCCAGGGCTCCACGACGCCGAGTCCACGCACCGGCCGCTGCCACATGGGCTGGAGCGCGAAGCGGTACGTCGGGGCCTGCTCACCGTCCTTCTCCGCGCGGGCGGCCTCCTCCGCCGCCTGCGTCTCGGAGACGGGGGCCTCCGCGGTCCTGGTCAGCTCCTCGGCGAGGGCGCTGTCGACCAGGACGGCGTCCTTGGGGGCTATGGAGGTGAGCCGGCTGGCCAGGTTCACCGTCGTACCGAAGACGTCGCCCATCCGGGTCGTGACGGTGCCGAAGGCGATGCCGACCCGCAGCGCGGGCATGGTCTCGTCGTGGCTGAGGGTGTCGATCAGCCGCAGCGCGATCTCGGCGGCCGTGCCCGCGTCGTCGGCCGCGTACAGCACCTCGTCGCCGAGGGTCTTGATGAGCCGGCCGCCGTGCGCGGCGACCAGGTCGGCGCAGGTGGTCTCGAAGGCCTCGACCAGCTCCCCGAGCTCCTCCTCCTCCAGGCGCCGGGTGAGCCGGGTGAAGCCGACCAGGTCGGCGAAGCCCACCGCGAGCCGCCGGTCGACCATCTCCTCGTCGTCCGCGGCCTGCACGACCCGGCCGGTGGCGGCGGCCAGCTGGCGGCGCCACACGTAGATCAGGAACTCCTCCAGCTCGGGCAGGAGCAGCTCGACCAGGGGGTACGTGACCTCCGTACGGGTCATACCGGGCTCGGGCGGCTCGGTCAGCCCCTCCAGGAAGGAGTCGATCTGCCATTCGGCCAGCCGGGCGGTGGTCTGCCCGGTGGAGCGGGCGACCTGCACGGCCATCGGCTCGCTGAGCAGCCCGGCCTCGACGAGACCGGCGAGGCGGCGCAGTGCGAGCACGTCGGCCTCGGTGAGCGCCTTGGCCTGGCCGATGTCGGCGAAGCCCATGGCGCGCCAGAAGCGGGAGGCGAGCTCCATGGAGACGCCGGCGGTGCGGGCGGCCTGGAAGGGGGTGTAGCGGCGGTCCGCGCCCAGGATGAGCTGTTCGAGGCGGATCGCCAGGGGGTCGTCGGTCGGCTCGACCGTGTGGTCGACGACGTGGTGAGGGGTGGGGTACGTCGCTGGTTCGGCTGGTTCGGCCGCGCCGCCGTTGTTCGCGTCGTCGACGGTCACCGGCCGCCTCCTGCCCGTTCCCTGCCCACTTGTCCTGCCGATCTGTCGCGTGGATCGCGCTCCACGATACGACAGGTGTGTGCTGGCTCACGCCCGAACCGGGCGCGCACGGCGCGGGCGCCCACCCGAATCGGCCGCGCACCGCGGGGGTGCCCGACCGATTCGGGTGCTCGCGGAGTCATCCGGACGCTCGCGGTCTCAGTCCGCGGCCCGCACATGGACGATGTCACCCGCGGCGACGGCCTCGGTGCCGCCGCCCTCGGTGGCGACGACGAGCCGCCCGTCGCCGTCCACGCCGACGGCGTCGCCTTCGAGCATCCGCTCGCCCGGCAGGTCGGCGCGGACCCGGCGGCCGAGCGTGGCGCAGCCGGCCGTGTAGGCCTCCTGGAGCCCGGAGGCGACCGGGTCGCCGTCGGCCCGTACCCAGTCGCCGTACCACTGCTCCAGGGAGCGCAGGACCGCCCGCAGGAGGGTGTCGCGGTCGGTGGAGACGGCGTCGGCGAGCAGGAGGGAGCCGGCCGCGGGGACCGGGAGCTCGTCGTCACGCAGCGTGACGTTGACGCCGAGGCCGACGACGACGCCGTCCGCGCCGGCCCGCTCGGCGAGGATGCCCCCGGTCTTGCGTTCCTCGCCTGCGACCTTCACCAGCAGGTCGTTGGGCCACTTGAGGGAGAGGTCGACGCCGGCGGCCCGGCTGAGGCCGTTCGCGGCGGCCACACCGGTGAGCAGTGGCAGCCAGCCCCAGCGGTGCACGGGCACGCCGGGCTTGAGGAGGACGGAGACGAAGATGCCGGAGCGGGCGGGGGCGGTCCAGCTGCGGTCGAGCCGGCCGCGCCCGGAGGTCTGCTCCTCGGCGACGAGCACCGCGCCCTCGGGCAGGTCGTCGGCGCGGGCGGCGAGGTCGGAGTTGGTGGACCCGGTGGATTCGACCACGTCGAAGGAGGTCCACAGCCCGTCGGGGAGGACGAGCGCGCGGCGCAGGGCGGGCGCGTTGAGCGGGGGCCGGTCGAGGTCGGACCAGCGTCCTGCTGAGCCTTGAGAGGACGTCATGCAAGCCAGCGTAGGTGTGGCAAACACCGCACTGCCGAACCGTATCGGCGCCGATACGCTACGGGTCAGTAGCCCAGCAGTAGTCCATTCGTAGTCAACGAACCCCCCGTGACCAGGCAGGGAGCCGCATCCCGATGTCCGAGCCGGCAGAGCACGACCAGATCGACATTCACACGACCGCAGGCAAGATCGCGGACCTGCAGCGCCGGATCGGCGAGGCCACCCACGCCGGTTCCGAGCGGGCGGTGGAGAAGCAGCACGCGAAGGGGAAGCTGACCGCGCGCGAGCGGATCGCACTACTGCTCGACGAAGGTTCGTTCGTGGAGCTGGACGAACTGGCCCGGCACCGGTCGACCAACTTCGGCCTGGAGCAGAACCGCCCCTATGGCGACGGCGTGGTGACCGGTTACGGCACGGTCGACGGCCGTCCGGTGGCCGTCTTCTCGCAGGACTTCACCGTGTTCGGCGGCGCCCTGGGCGAGGTCTACGGCCAGAAGATCATCAAGGTGATGGACTTCGCGCTGAAGACCGGCTGCCCGGTCGTCGGCATCAACGACTCCGGCGGCGCCCGCATCCAGGAGGGCGTGAGCGCGCTCGGCATGTACGGCGAGATCTTCCGCCGCAACACGCACGCCTCCGGTGTGATCCCGCAGATCTCGCTGGTCGTCGGCCCCTGCGCGGGCGGCGCGGTCTACTCGCCGGCGATCACCGACTTCACGGTGATGGTGGACCAGACCTCGCACATGTTCATCACGGGCCCCGACGTCATCAAGACGGTGACCGGCGAGGACGTCGGCTTCGAGGAGCTGGGCGGCGCCCGCACGCACAACACCACCTCGGGCGTGGCGCACCACATGTCGGGCGACGAGAAGGACGCGATCGAGTACGTCAAGTCCCTTCTGTCCTACCTTCCTTCGAACAACCTCTCCGAGCCGCCGGCCTTCCCGGAGACCGCGGACACCGAGCCGACGGACGAGGACCGCGAGCTGGACGTCCTCATCCCGGACTCCGCGAACCAGCCGTACGACATGCACACCGTGATCGAGCACGTCCTCGACGACGGCGAGTTCCTGGAGACCCAGGCCCTGTTCGCGCCGAACATCCTCACCGGCTTCGGCCGGGTGGAGGGCTTCCCGGTGGGCGTGGTCGCCAACCAGCCGATGCAGTTCGCCGGTTGCCTCGACATCAACGCGAGCGAGAAGGCGGCACGCTTCGTCCGCACCTGCGACGCCTTCAACATCCCCGTCCTCACCTTCGTCGACGTCCCGGGCTTCCTGCCGGGCGTGGACCAGGAGTACGGCGGCATCATCCGGCGCGGCGCGAAGCTGATCTACGCGTACGCCGAGGCGACCGTCCCGCTGATCACCGTCATCACCCGCAAGGCCTTCGGCGGCGCGTACGACGTGATGGGCTCCAAGCACCTGGGCGCCGACCTCAACCTGGCCTGGCCGACCGCGCAGATCGCGGTCATGGGCGCGCAGGGCGCGGTGAACATCCTGCACCGCCGCACGATCGCGGCCGCTGAGGACCAGGAGGCGGAGCGCGCCCGCCTGATCCAGGAGTACGAGGACACCCTGCTCAACCCGTACACGGCGGCCGAGCGCGGTTACATCGACGGGGTGATCCTGCCCTCCGACACGCGTCCGCAGATCGTGAAGGGTCTGCGTCAGCTGCGGACGAAGCGGGAATCCCTGCCTCCGAAGAAGCACGGCAACATCCCGCTCTAGCCTCCGGGAGGGGAAGCACGATGATCAAGGTCGTTCGAGGAAACCCGACCCCGGAGGAGCTGGCCGCCGCACTGGCGGTGGTCCAGGCCCGGGCCGCGGCCACGGCGGCGGCAGCCGCCACGGGCGGCGGCCCCGTGCCTCCGGAGGGCTGGTCGGACCCGGCGCGCATCGCCCGCGGCGTACGGCACCGGCCGGGCCCGCGGTCGTGGGCACGGTCCTACTGGCCGGTATGAGCCCGGTCCGGGCACTGAGCACGTAGACGTACGCCGAAGGCCGGACCCCGTGTGCGGGGGGGTCCGGCCTTCGGCGTGTCCGGAGGGGGGCGGCCGGAGGCGGGCGGCAGGAGGGGCGTCCCCGACGGCGGGCGGCACCGCACGCGGCTGAAACGTGCCTGGAGAAACCGAGCATGGCCGGTCTAGCGTCGAAGGCTCTGCGGTCGCTCGGTTCGCTGAGGCAACGGAGGTCACCACCGTGCGGGAGCTATGGGGGGACCTGACCGGACCCGACTGCCACGCCGTCGTGGTCGGGACGGGGCGACAGGGCGCGGGCGACGGCGCGCTCCTTGCCGACCTGCCCAGCGCGGCGCACTCGGCGCGGGAGCTCGCCAGGGTCCTGCGCGAGCACTGCGGCATGGCGGACCGCGTCACCGAGGTCATCGACCCGCAGAGCGCGACGGACGTCCTGTCCGCGCTCCGCACCGCCGTGGACAGGGCGGAGGGCGGCGCGGTCGTCTTCTGCTTCGTGGGCCACGGACTGATCGGCCCGCGCGGGCAGCTCTATCTGGCCACGGCGTCGACCGCCCGGGCCGACGACACCGTCACGGCCGTGCCGTACGCGGAGATCAGGAACCTCCTCGGCGACGCGCTCGCCCGCACCGTCGTCATCCTGGACTGCTGCTTCTCCGGCCGCGCCGAGGCAGTGCCGAGCGACGCGCACCGCGACCCGTACGCCTCCGCCCGCCCCGACGGCAGCTTCCTGCTCGCCTCGGCGACGCACTACGCCGCGTCGTTCGCCCCCGTCGACGAGGAGTACACGCTCTTCAGCGGCGAACTGATCCGGCTGCTCGCGTACGGCGATCCGGGCGGCCCGAGGTGGTTCACCCTCCTCGACCTGTTCCGCAGCCTCGACCGGCGCTTCCAGGGCAGCCCGGCACGGCCGTACGCCGACGGTGTGGGGCGCGCCGGCGATCTGGTCGTCACTCGGAACGCCGCCTACCCGGCCGCGCCTCCGGGCGACGAGGGCGCAGGGGAGCCGGAGCCTGGGCCCGGAGCCGTCGCGGACGGTCCGTGCCCGTACCCCGGCATGCGGCCGTTCCTGCCGGAGCAGCGCCATCTGTTCTTCGGCCGTGAGGAGCTGGCCGCCCGCCTGATGGAACGGGTCAGCGGTGACGCGGCGGAGCCCCGGGGGCCCGTCGTGCTCGTGGGTGCTTCCGGGGCGGGCAAGTCCTCGCTGCTCAGGGCGGGGCTCGTGGCGGGCCTCGAAGAACGCGGGGGCGGTGGGGTCCTGCTGGTGCCGGGGCCGGGCGCCCGGCCGTTCCGTACCCTCGTCGAGCACTGGTCACGGGCGGTGCGCAAGCCGTTCGCCGAGGTCGAACGGGAGCTCGGCGCCGGCCGGTTCGGGGACGGCGGGCCCGGAGTCCTCGTCGTCGACCAGCTGGAGGAGATCTTCACCGACTGCGAGGACGCCGAGGAACGCGAACTGTTCCTGCGGGCCCTGTCGGGCGGTGGCACGGAGCCGGCACCGCGCATCGTGCTCGGCCTGCGCGCGGACTTCTACGGGCAGTGCCTGCGGAGCCCGCGGCTCGCCCGGATCGTGCAGGCGGGCCAGTTCACCGTGCCGGCCATGTCCGACGACGAGCTGCGCTCGGCCATCGAGCGGCCCGCCGAACACGCCGGGCTGCGTCTGGAGGACGGTCTCGCCGACCACCTCCTGCACGAGCTGCGCCGGGAGGCGGCCGGCGAGGGCGACGCCGTCGCGCTGCCCTTCCTGGCCCACGCGCTCCAGCAGACCTGGGCCAGGCGCCGGGGCACCCTCCTCACCTTCGCCGGCTACGAGACGGCCGGCGGCATCCGGCGCTCGGTCGCCCGGGTGGCGGACGAGGTCCACGACGGGCTCGACACCGCGGGACGGGCGCGCCTGCGGGAACTGCTGCTGCGCATGGTGACGCTGGTGGACGCGGACGGCCGTGCGGTGCGCCGCCGCATTCCCGTCCCCGAGCCGGGCGGGGACGCGGACCTCCTCGACCGGCTCGCCGACGCGCGGCTCGTCGTCCTGGACCGCGGCGTGGCGCAGCTGTGCCACGACTCGCTGCTGTACGGGTGGCCCCGGCTGCGCGACTGGATCCGGGACGACCGGGTCCAGCTCCTCGTGCGGCGCCGGCTCGGGGACGCGGCCGACAGCTGGGACGAGGCGGGCCGCCAGCACAGCGGGCTGTACCGCGGGGACCAGCTGGCGGCGGCGCGGTCGCTGCTGGAGGACTCGGCCGGCGCCCCGCTGCGGCCCGTGGAGCGGGACTTCCTCCAGGCGAGCAGCCGGGCCGAACGGCTCGCCAGGCGGGTGCGCACCACGGTGGTGGCCGTCGTCGCCGTCCTCGCCGTGCTGGCCGGCACCCTCGCCGTCGTGGCCCGCGGTGCACAGCGGGACGCCGAGGCGCGGGAGACGGTCCTGATCGCCAACCAACTGGCCGCCCAGGCGGACACCATGCGCGAGCGCGACCCGCAGACCGCGCTGCGGCTGAGCCTCGCCGCGTACAGGACCGCGGAGACGGGCGAGACCCGCTCCAGCCTCTACGCGTCCTACCTGGCCCGGCCACAGGTGGACCTGAAGGGCGAGGTGCGTCAGCCCGTGGTCAACGTGGCCTACAGCGCGGACGGCAAGGTCATCGCCACCAGCCAGCGGACGGGCCTGGTCAGGCTGTGGGACGTCTCCCGTCCGAACGTGCCCGTGCGGGGCGGGGGGTTCACGCTGCACGGGACCGCGCCGATCGCCTTCCATCCGCGGTCCCGGCTGCTTGCCGGCTTGAGCGGCGACGCCCTGACCCTGTGGGACGTCGCCGACCCGGCGCGTCCCAAGGAGGCCGGGAGACTGACGCTGGCCCGGCAGGACTCGTTCAGCCTGGCCTTCAGCCCGGACGGGCGGACCCTCGCCGGGGGCGGCGCGAACGGCCGGCTCCGGCTGTGGGACGTGTCCGAACCGTCCAGGCCGAGGCCGCTCGTCGAGCGCACCGTCGCCGCCGAGCACCTCGTGGCGGTGGCGTTCAACCGGGACGGGCGGTTGCTCGCCACCGGGAACGGCGTCGGGCAGTCCGGGCCGAAGCGGCCCGCCGAGGTGCGGCTGTGGGACGTCCGCGCACCGGCGCGCCCGGCCCTGCTGAACACCGCGACCACCGCATCGGTCATGGCGATGGCGTTCCACCCGAAGCGGGACCTGCTGGTGGCGACGGGCGGGGAGAGCGCCATGGCCTGGTGGACGGTCCGTCAGGGGCGGCAGCTGGTCAGGATCGTGCCGGAGAGGTCGTACCACGACACCTGGGGGTACGGGTCCGGGCTGCCGTCGCTGAGCTTCCGGCGGGACGGCAGGGCGCTCGCCGCGGCGGACAACAGCATCACCGCATCGGGGGGCGGCGGCAGGGTGCGGGCGGTCGGCGAGAAGGACGGCCCGGAACTCCTCGACATCGACGCGGAACGCGGCATGGTGCCGGGCGGGGAGGCCGTCCAGTCGGTGGCCTACAGCCCTGACGGAACGTTTCTCGCCGTGGGCGACGTGGGCGGCAACGTGCGGCTGTGGCCCGAGCGGCAACCCGCGCTCACCGTCCCGGGAAGCCTGGCGACCGGCGCCCCGGGAGCGCGGCCGGTGAGCCGCGACGGCAGGCTCGTGCTCGCCACCGAAACCCTCGGCGCCCTCTTCGAGAGCGAGACCCGCGTGTGGGACCTCGGCACGGCGGACACCGCGAAGGGGACCGGACCCCGGCTGCGGTTCACCGTGCCCCGCGGGTGGGAGGCGGAGTACTTCCTGCCCGGCAGGGACCGGCCGCTGATCCTGGCGCACCGGTGGACCGAGGGCACCCGGGACCACGTCTTCCGGGTCTGGGACCTCGGCGGCGACGGGCCGCCCGTGCCGGGCGCCGAGATCCCCGTGTCGGCGCAGGACGTGCGCACCGCCGTCTCGGCCGACGGCGGGCTCCTGGTGATCGGGACCTCCCACGCTCCGACGGCGGAGATCTGGGACATCCGCGACGCGCTCCGGCCGGTACGGCGCGCGGCGATCGCGGTGACGCCGTCGGTCGAGCCCGAGAGCATGTTCTTCATGGGCCCGCGGGCGCTCGCGACCGTGGAGGCCGACGACCACGGCGGACGCGGCAACCTGCGCCTGTGGGACCTCGGCGATCCAGGACACCCCGTCAGGACCGCCGAGCCGCTCGAGGACGTCGCCAACGGCCGGGCGGTCTACGTCCCCTCGACCAGGACGATGATCAGCGACGACATCGGCCAGCGGGCGAAGCTGTGGGACATGACGGACATCCGGCACCCGAGGCTCGCCGCCACGCTCGCGGCGACCTCCGGCGGCTACACGCCGGTCGGCGAGGGGCTCCTGGCGACCACGCTCGCGGACGGAACCGTGCGCCTCCTGGACGTACGCAACTCCAAGGCCCCGGTCGTCCGGCACAGCATGCGGTTCGACCGCGAGATCTCCGCCATCGAGCCCGATCCGGACGGCGAGCGGGTCCTCACCGGCTCCCCGTACCGCATCTGGGACGTCGACCCCGACGGCCGCTGGCGCACGCCGGCGTTCGCGACCCTGGAGACGGCCCGGAAGGTGACCCTGCTGCCGGGGAAGAGCCCCTTCATCGTCATGGAGACGGAACGGGGCACCGACTCGCCGCAGCTCGCATTCCTGCTGGACCGCGACACCGACCGGATCTACCGCCGGCTGTGCGCCACGTACCCGCTGAGCGTGGAACCGGATCAGTGGAAGGCCCTCTTCCCGCATCTCGCCCGCCGTCCTTCCTGCTAGCCGCTCGTCTGCTTTCCTGCCGGCCGTTCGTCTCGCTTCTGACGGACTCCCGGCGGGGCTCAGCCGGTCGCCGGGAGTCGCGGCGCTCAGCCGCGTCGCCGCAGGAAGAGGGCCGAGGCGAGGGCGCCGACGAGGACGACGGCCGCGTTGACGAGGACGGCGCGGGTGATGCCGTCGGGGAGGGCGGTGGAGGTGACGACGACGGCGCTCATGACCGGGGTGCCGAGCGTGATGCCGATCTGCTGGGTCATGGTGGCGATGCCGGTGGCCATGCCCTGTTCGGAGTCGGGGAGCCCGGAGGTCGCGGTGACCATGAAGCCGACGATGGCGAGCATGTTGCCGACGCCGCCGGCGAAGGTGCCGGCGAGCAGCAGCCCGTACATGCTCCGCTCGTCGCCGAGGGCGGCCAGGGAGAGCGTGGCGGCGGCCTGGAGCACGCCGCCCGCGACGAGGGCGGTGCGGGCGGAGAAGCGGCCGATGAAGCGGGGGGCGAAGAGACCGCCGAGGACCGTGCCCGCACCCAGGACGCCGAAGGAGAGGCCGGCGGCGAGCGGGGAGAAGCCGAGCACGTCCTGGAGGTGCAGGGTCATCAGGAAGACGAGCGAGGTCTCGGTGGCGAAGGCGACGAGCCCGGCGAGGTTGCCCCAGACGACGGTGCGGCGCTTCAGGACGCCGATCGGTACGAGGGGCGAGGCGGCCCGCCGCTCCACCAGCGGGAACGCGGTGAGCAGGCCAACGGCCGCGGCGAGGGCCACGAGGGCGGCCGGGTCGCCCCAGCCTTGCTCGCCGGCGGTGGTGAGGCCGTAGACGAGGGCGAGGAGGCCGCCGGTGACGGTGATCGCGCCGGGCACGTCCAGGCGGGGCCGGGTGGCCGGGCGGCTCTCCTTCAGGACCGCGGGGGCGACGAGCAGGACGGCGACGGCGACGGGCACGTTGATGAAGAAGGCCCAGCGCCAGGAGAGCAGGTCGGTGAGCACCCCGCCGAGGACGGCGCCGGTGGTGAAGCCGGCCGACATCAGGGCGCCGTTGAGGCCGAGCGCCCGGTCGCGCAGCGGGCCCTCGGGAAAGGCGGAGGTGAGCAGCGAGAGCCCGGCGGGAGTGACGGCGGCGGTGGCGAGGCCCTGGGCCACGCGGGCGGCCATCAGCATCTCGGGGCCGGTGGCGAGCCCGCCGACGAGGGAGGCGGCGCCGAGGACGGCCATGCCGCCGAGGAAGATCCGGCGGCGGCCGACGAGGTCGGCGACGCGGCCGAAGAGCAGGGTGAATCCGGCGGCGGCGAGGGCGAAGGCGGTGGCGATCCACTGGAGGCCGCCGAGGGTGAAGCCGAGTCCCTGGCCGATGACGGGCAGGGCGACGTTCAGGATCGAGAAGTCGACGGCCAGCATGAACTGGGCGACGAGGAGGACGACGAGGACGAGCCGCATGCGTCCGTCCAGGCGGGTGGCGTGGGCGGGAGCGGCGGGGATGTCGAGGGCAACCATCAGCGGGACCCCTTAATGGGATACTCGTTCCGTTAGGATGTCCCGGACACTAGCAGAGTCGAAGGCGTTAATGGAACAGGAGACCCGTTTGAGTGAGAGCGATGCGCCGGTGCCCGGCACCGTGCGCCCCGGCGGCCGTACCGCGAAGGTGCGCCGAGCCGTCCTCGACGCCACCGAGGACGCCCTGGCCGCGGCCGGCTTCCACACCCTGAACATGGACCAGATCGCCGCGACCGCGGGCGTCGGCAAGACCACCGTCTACCGCCGCTGGGGCTCCCCCGTGGGCCTCGTCGCCGACCTGCTGCACGACATGGCGGAGCAGTCCCTGCCGGCCGCCGACACCGGCAGCCTCGCGGGCGACCTGGGCGCCAACGCCGCCCTCGTGCACCGCACCCTCACCGACCCGCGGATGGGCGCCGTCTTCCGCGCCGTGATCGCGGCGGCGGCCTGCGACGAGGAGTGCGCGCGGGCCCTGCACGGCTTCTACCGCAGCCGGCTGACCGAATGGGCCCCGGTCGTGACCCGCGCGGCGGCCCGCGGCGAGCTCCCCGCGGACACCGACGCCCTCGAAGTGCTGCGCGCGGTCTCGGCCCCGCTCTACTACCGCTTCGCCGTCACCCGCGAGGAGCTCACCGAGGCCGACGCCGAACGGGCGGTGCGGGCTGCGCTGGCCGCGGCGGCGGACGGCGCCTTCACCACGTCCGCCACCACGTCCGCCACCACGTCCGCCACCAAATCCGTCACCAAGGACCAGCCCTCCGGCACGGACTAGTCCTTTGACGGGGGGCGCTTGAGTACCCGTACTCAGGCGCCCCGGCCCTTCGGGCCGCAGGATCGGGACCATGCTCTGGTCCGACCCCAACGACGAGCCGCCGAAGGAAATGCGCGACATGCAGGCGATGCTGAGGCGCGCGGGCGTCCTGCTCGCCCTCGCGATGGTGGTGTTGATGTTCGTGGTCGGCGCGCGCTGAGCACCGGCCGTTCCCCGTCCACCGCGCTCGATACGCTGGCCTCATGACTGCTGACCGCCGCCGTGTCGTACTCGCCTCCGCCTCCCCCGCCCGGCTCGGACTGCTCCGCCAGGCCGGGCTCGCCCCGGAGGTGATCGTGAGCGGCGTCGACGAGGACAAGGTGCACGCCCCGACCCCGGCCGAACTCGCCCTCGCCCTCGCCGAGGCCAAGGCCGCCCACGTCGCCGCCCGCCCCGAGGCCTTCGGCGCGCTCGTCATCGGCTGCGACTCGGTCCTGGAGCTCGACAAGCAGGCGCTCGGTAAGCCCGCCGACGCCGCGGAGGCCACCGCCCGCTGGCAGGCGATGCGCGGTCGCGTCGGCATCCTCCAGACCGGCCACTGCGTGTACGACACGGCGGCCAAGCGCTACGAGTCGGCCACCGCCTCCACCGTCGTCCGCTTCGGCGACCCCACCGACGCCGAGATCGCCGCCTACGTCAACAGCGGCGAACCCCTGCACGTGGCGGGCGCGTTCACCCTGGACGGCCGCTCGGCCCCGTTCATCAAGGGCATCGACGGCGACCCCGGCAACGTGATCGGCCTGTCCCTCCCGCTGCTGCGCACCCTGCTCGCGAAGCTGGGTGTCTCGATCACCGACCTGTGGACCTGATCACGCAGTAACGTGGCCCCCTGACATCGTTTCAGGGGGTGGAGCGCGTGGCGCGCGTCGTCGTCGTCCACGGGATCGGCCAGGAGTTCGCGGGGCCCGAGCGGATGCGCACGGCCGTCGTCCGCGCGCTGGCCGAGGGGTTCCGGGCCGCGGGACTCACGTCGCCGCACGCGGGACGCGCCGCACGGGACGCGGGCGACGTCGCGTGCGCCTACTACGCGGACCTGTACGCCGAGCCGGGCACCCGCTCGGCGGACGCCCTGCCGCCGTGGGACGAGACGGACGTCGAGCAGGGCCTGGAGGCCGCGCTCCTCGGCGCCTGGTGCCGTGAGGCGGAGACCACCGACGCTTCCGGGCGCGACATCTCCTACCCGGGTGACACCTCGGACTCGTCGGGGATGCGCGGCCTGTTCCGCGGCGACCCCTCCGGGAGGCCCGACCCGTCCGACGGCGCCGTCCCGCGCGAACTCCGCTCCAGGCTGATCCGTCAGGGCCTCGACACCCTCGCCGGCAGCCCCTACTTTGACGGGGCCCCGATCCGGCTCGTCGTGCACGCCCTGAAGCAGTTCAGCCGCTACCTCGCCGAGCCGGAGCTCCGCGCCGCCGCGCAGGCCAGACTCGAGGAGCGGATCGGCCCGGACACCCGGGTCGTCGTCGCCCACTCGCTCGGCTCGCTCATCGCGTACGAGACGCTGTGCGCCCGCCCGGACCTGCCGGTCACCGAGTTGATCACCCTCGGCTCGCCCCTCGGCATGCCCACCATCCTCGACCGTGTGTCGCCGCGGCCGGCGCCCGGCACGGCGCCCTGGCCAGGCACGATCCGGCACTGGACCAACGTCACCGACCGCGGCGACCTCGTGGCCGTGCCAGGCCCGCTCGCGCCGCGCTTCGGCCCCGCCGTGACCGACCTCCGGATCGACGCCGGCGCCCGACTGCACGGCCTGGCACGCTACCTTTCGGCGCCGGAGACGGCGGCAGCGATCGCGCGAGGGCGCGCGTGACCCCACCGGGCGGACGGCGATTCCTCGTCACGGTCGGCGTCTCCGCGTACGCCGACCCCGGAATCCCCGACCTGCCGGGCGTCCCCGAGGACGTCCGGCGGTTACGGGAACTGCTGCTGCCCATGGGGTACGAGGCGGTGCTCGACCAGCTCGCCGCCGACCCCACCGCCGCCGCCATCGAGGAGGCGGTCGAGGACTGGGCGTACGACACGGCGCCCGGCCCCGACGACATCGTGGTCGTCTACTTCGCGGGCCACGGCGTCAAGGCCGAGGACCGCCACTACCTCCTCGGCGCCACCGCGCGGCCCGGGCGCTACTCGGCCGCCCTCGCCGCCGAGGACCTGGCCCGGCCGCTGCTGCGCGGCGGGGCCGGGCACCTGCTCGTCGTCCTCGACACCTGCTTCGCGGGCGCGGGCGCCGGTGAGATCGCCGTCCTCGCCGCCGAACTCGCCCACACCCAGCGGGGCTCGGCCGGCCGCTGGGTCCTCGCGGCGGCCCGCGGCAAGGAACGCGCCCGCGAGAACGTCTTCGTCGACGCGCTCGCCGCCGTCCTGAAACACCCTCAGGCCGGCGCCCACCAGGAGTTCCTGGGCGTCCGCGAGGTCACCGAACGGATCAACCGCCGCCTCATCGCCGGCGGTGTCCCCCAGCGCGTCAGCCACTCCGCCGTCGACAGCGACGGCCGGGACCCCTTCTTCCGCAACCGTGCCCACATCGCGGGCCTGCCCGCCGACGCGCTCGACCTGGAGACCCTGAACCGGTTGCGCCGCGAGACCCGGGGCCACTTCGAGGCCCGCGGGCGGGGCGTCGAGCACTCCGGCGAGCACGGCGACCACTTCACCGGCCGTACGAAGGCGCTGGCCGCCCTCACCTCCTGGCTGGCCGCCGAGCGCCACGACCAAAGGGCCCGGGTCGTCACCGGCGATCCCGGCTCCGGCAAGTCCGCTCTCCTGGGGCGGCTGTTGCGGGTCGAGGAGCACCGGGAGATCGTGCCCCTGCACTGCCGGCGCGCCGCCCTGGAGGACCTGAGCACCGCCCTCGCCGCCGCTCTGCGGCTGCCCGGCGGCGAGCGGGACGACGTCCTGGAGGCGCTCGGGCGGCGCACCGCGCCCGTGACGATCCTGGTCGACGCGCTCGACGAGGCGGGCACGGCGGGCCTCGCCGACGAGGGGCTGCGGATCGCCCGGGAGCTGCTGCGGCCGCTGTCCTCGCTGCCCGCGGTCCGGCTGGTCGTCGGCACCCGCCGCCCGCTGCTCCCGGCGCTCGGCCGCGCGGTGGAGGTCCTCGACCTCGACGGCCCGGCTTACACCGCGCCCGAGGACGTCGCCGCCTACGCGGCGAAGCTGCTGCTCGCCGACGGCGATCCGGACACCCGCTCCCCGTACCGCGGCAGGCCCGTCGAGGCGGCCGAGGCGGCGACGGGCATCGCGGCGCGGGCCGGGCACTCGTTCCTGGTGGCGCGGATGACCGCCCGCGCCCTGGTCGAAGGGCAGCTCGCGGCCGACACCTCGCGGCCCGGCTGGGAGAGGGCGCTGCCGGCCGACGCGGGCGAGGCCTTCGCCGGGTACCTGGCCCGCTTCGGCCCCGACCGCCCGCGCGTCGAACGGCTGCTGCGCCCCCTCGCGTACGCCCAGGGCGCGGGCCTGCCCTGGTCCACGCTGTGGGCCCCGCTGGCAGAGGCCCTGTCGGGGCTCCCCTGCCCGCAGGACGACCTGCGCTGGCTCCACCGGCACGCGGGGGCGTACGTGGTGGAGACGGCCACGCCCGCGGGCTCGGCCTACCGCCTCTTCCACGAGACGATGGCCGAATGGCTCCGCGCCGGCGTCCCGGACCCCGAAGCCCACCGCGCCCTCGCCTCGGCCCTGCCCGCCGCCGTCCCGGCCGACCCCCGCACCGGTCTGCGCGACTGGCCGGCCGCCCACCCGTACATCCGCGACCACCTCGCCACCCACGCGGCAGCGGGCGGCGCCCTGGACTCCCTGCTGACCGACCCGGAGTACCTGGCCCACGCGTCCCCACCGGAACTCCTGCGCGCGCTCGGCTCCGTAAGGACCGCCGAGGGCCGCCTGTGGCGCTCGGTCTACCGCGCCTCGGCGGACGTCCACCGCCACCTGCCCGCCCCGGCCCGCCGCGACGTCCTGGCGGTGGACGCGGCCCGCTTCGGGGAACGGGAGGCGGCGACGGCCCTGGCGAGGACCCGGGCGTGGCGGCCACGGTGGGCGACGGGCTCGGAGGTGCACACCGCGCTGGTGGGCGCCTTCCACACCCGCATGTCGGTGGCCCAGGTGGCCGTGGTGGAGATCGAGGACCAGTGGCATGCGGTGGGCGCCGGCGAGGACGGCGTGGTGCACCTGTGGAACCTGCGGACGGGGGCGGGGCGCAGCCTGCCGACGGCGACCACCTGGGCCTGCGTGTCGGCGTTCTGCGTCCTCGACGAAGGCCCGGCCCTCGCCTTCGTCGACGGCGAGGGCCGGGTCGTCGTCTGGGACCTGGTGACCCTCACCCCGCGGGTGCTGCGGGAGGTGCCGATGCCGCCGCACCAGGGCATGGTGTGCGTCACCGTGCGCGGGCGGGTCCACGCGGTGACCACGGACCGGGCGTTCCAGAACCTGACGCTGATCGACCTGGCCACCGGGGACCACCGCGCGATTCCGCTCCCCCTGGCCGGCGAGGTCTCCGCGCTCGCGGCCACCGTTCTGGACGGCGTCGCCCACACCGTGACGGCGGAGCGCGGGGCCGGGGTGCTCCGTCTGGTGAACCTCGGCAGCGGCGCCGAACGCGACCTGCCGGGCCGGGTTCCCGAGAACGTGTTCGCGCTCACCTGCACGACGCTCGACGGGGTCCCACACGTCGTGTCCCGGGGGCACGGCGACAGCCTCGTACTCCAGGATCTGACCGGCGGCCCGGCACGCACCCTGACCGTCCCCCCGTTCGACGACATCTACGGTCTGGCGACGACGACCCTGCACGGCCGTCCGCATGCGGTCGCCGCCTGCGGCGACCTGACCGTGCGCGTCTGGGACCTGCTGGACGGCACCGAACGCCTGCGGCTGACGGGGCACGCGGCCGTTCCCGACGCCGTCTCCTGCCACGAGATGGACGGCCGGCCGTACGCGATCACCTGCGAGGACACCGTCGTGCGGGTGTGGGACCTGAGCGACGGGACCCCGTTCGGCGCCACCCTGCCCGGACACGCCTTCGGCGTCGTGGGAGCCACCGTCGCCGAACGGGCCGACGGGCCCTGTGTCGTGACGGCGGGCTGGGAGGGGACCGTCCGGCTGTGGGACCTCGAGGACGGCACCCCGCTCGGCGTCCTGACCAACCGGCAGGGGAACTTCAGCGACCTGGTGAGCCTGCCGGAAGCACCCTCGCGCGTGGTCACGGCGTCGGCGGGCGGCGCGCTGGCCGTGTGGGACGTGGACCGGAAGGAGGAGGTGCTCGCCTACGGCCGGACCAGCCCGGACGACACCCTCGGCCACCTCGCAGCCTTCCGGCTCGACGGCCGGGCGTGGGCGGTCGTCACCTCCGACGACACGCGCCTGTGGCAGGTGGACAGCGGCGTGCCACGCCGGTTGTCCCTGCCCGGTGCGCTGCGGACGAGGGTCGGCTTCACCTGGCTGGAGGGGAGGCCGGTCGTGGTGAGCGGCCGGCCGGACGGCTCGCTGGTGCTGCTCGACGCGCGGACCGACCGCGTGCTGTCCACGCTCGGGGCCGCCTCGGGCCCGCCGACGACCGCTCTGGCCTGCGGCGCCGTCGACGAGCGCCCGGTCGCGGTGGTCGGGGACGACAAGGGGGCGCTGCGCGTCTGGGACCTGGCGACGGGGCGTGAACGCGCCCGGCTCACGGGTCACACCGCCCGGGTGAACACGGTGTGGTGTGGGCAGCTGCACGGCGTGCCGCACGCGGTGACCGGGGCCGACGACCGGACGCTGAGGCTATGGGAACTGACGACGGGACGGCACCTCGACACGGTGCACCTGCCTCTCGCGGTGGAGGCCGTCGCGGTCCGCGGGGACGACGTCGTGGTCGGCATGAGCGGCGAGGTGGTGCTGCTCACGCGGCAGCCGCCGCCCCCTCCGCGTCCGCCTTCGGCTCCCCGTACGCCACCAGGGTGAGCACTATCAGGCCCACCACCACCATCAGGAACGCGAAGGCCGCCCACCCGAGCAGCCCCACCGCCACCGCGCCGAGCACACCGTGCACCACCGCGCAGCCGATCAGCAGGGCACGGCCCGCCCGCCCGGGGCGGCGGTCGCGTATCGCGGCCACCAGGGGGACGAGGGCGCACAGCAGCAGCAACACGCCCGAGGTCACGCCCAGGGCCCAGGTGCCGGTGTACATCGCGTCGGGGTCGAGGCCGTCGAGGGACATCGACTGGGCCTTCACGAAGCGGGCCATCACGGCGTTGATCGCCACGATGCCCGGCGCTTCGAGGAGCAGCACCGCCGCCGTCACGAGTGCTATCGGTCTGCGGGCCACCTCGGCCACCCCCTGGATACGGCAGTTACCACCGGTACGGACGACAGGGCGAAGGCTACTGGCCGGTAAATCCCTGGACAAGGGTTCGCGCCGAGGAGGGGAACGGCGGCGTGCGGGCAAAGAATGATTGAGCCATTCGTAGGGACTCCACAAAGAAACCCATTTGGCGACTGGCCGCACGAACAGAGACCTGCGCCACACCTCGGAGCTACTGTGCCGTAAAGGAACCCTGCGTACCGTGGTGCGACAAGGGATTTCCCGACCCGAGCAAGCCTCGTATCACGCTCCGTGTGGGCAAGCTCACCACTGGGGACGGGTCGAAAGGCCGTGTCGGCAGTCCCTAAACTCAGCTTGTTTCAAGGAGGGAGCCATCGTGCGCAAGGTGCTCATCGCCAACCGTGGCGAAATCGCTGTCCGTGTCGCCCGTGCTTGCCGGGACGCCGGGATCGGGAGCGTAGCCGTCTACGCGGATCCGGACCGGGACGCCCTGCACGTCCGCGCGGCCGACGAGGCGTTCGCCCTGGGCGGTGACACCCCGGCCACCAGCTACCTGGACATGGGCAAGGTGCTCCAGGCGGCCAAGGACTCGGGGGCCGACGCGATCCACCCGGGCTACGGCTTCCTCTCCGAGAACGCCGAGTTCGCCCAGGCCGTCCTCGACGCCGGCCTGATCTGGATCGGCCCGCCGCCGCAGGCCATCCGCGACCTCGGCGACAAGGTCGCCGCCCGGCACATCGCGCAGCGCGCCGGCGCCCCGCTGGTCGCGGGCACCCCGGACCCGGTCTCGGGCGCCGACGAGGTCGTCGCGTTCGCCAAGGAGCACGGCCTGCCGATCGCCATCAAGGCCGCCTTCGGCGGTGGCGGTCGCGGTCTGAAGGTCGCCCGCACCCTCGAAGAGGTGCCGGAGCTCTACGACTCCGCCGTCCGCGAGGCCGTCGCCGCCTTCGGCCGCGGCGAGTGCTTCGTCGAGCGCTACCTGGACAAGCCGCGTCACGTCGAGACCCAGTGCCTGGCCGACTCGCACGGCAACGTGGTCGTCGTCTCCACCCGTGACTGCTCGCTCCAGCGCCGCCACCAGAAGCTGGTCGAGGAGGCCCCGGCCCCGTTCCTGTCGGCCGAGCAGAACGCGGAGCTGTACGCTGCGTCCAAGGCCATCCTCAAGGAGGCCGGCTACGTCGGCGCGGGCACCGTGGAGTTCCTGGTCGGCGTCGACGGCACCATCTCCTTCCTCGAGGTCAACACCCGCCTCCAGGTCGAGCACCCGGTCACCGAAGAGGTCACCGGCATCGACCTGGTCCGCGAGATGTTCCGCATCGCCGACGGCGAGGAGCTCGGCTACGGCGACCCCGAGATCCGCGGCCACTCCTTCGAGTTCCGCATCAACGGCGAGGACCCGGGCCGCAACTTCCTGCCGGCCCCCGGCACCGTCACCGCCTTCGCCGCCCCCACCGGCCCCGGTGTCCGCCTCGACGCGGGCGTCGAGTCCGGCTCGGTCATCGGCCCCGCCTGGGACTCGCTGCTCGCGAAGCTGATCATCACCGGCGCCACCCGTGAGCAGGCGCTGCAGCGCGCCGCCCGTGCGCTCGGCGAGTTCAAGGTCGAGGGCATGGCCACCGCCATCCCGTTCCACCAGGCCGTCGTGGTCGACCCGGCGTTCACCGCCGACCCGTTCCGCGTCCACACCCGGTGGATCGAGACCGAGTTCGTCAACGAGATCAAGCCGTTCGCCCCGGCCGGCGCCGAGGCCGACGAGGACGAGACCGGCCGCGAGACGATCGTCGTCGAGGTCGGCGGCAAGCGCCTCGAGGTCTCCCTGCCGTCCTCGCTCGGCATGACGCTGGCCCGCACCGGTCTCGCCGCCGGCGCCAAGCCGAAGCGCCGCGCCGCGAAGAAGTCCGGCCCGACCGCCTCCGGCGACACCCTCGCCTCCCCGATGCAGGGCACCATCGTCAAGGTGGCCGTCGAGGAGGGCCAGGAGGTCAAGGAGGGCGACCTGATCGTCGTCCTGGAGGCCATGAAGATGGAGCAGCCGCTGAACGCCCACCGTTCCGGCACCGTCAAGGGCCTGGCCGCCGAGGTCGGCGCCTCGATCACCTCCGGCGCCGCGATCTGCGAGATCAAGGACTGACGTCCGCCCACGGGTACGGTACGAAGGGCTCGCAGGCATCCACCGCCTGCGGGCCCTTCGTGACACCAGGCCGTACCGACGGCGTCCGGCGGAAGGAGTACGGATGCGCGCCGACGCGCGACGCAACCACGAGCGGCTGCTCGCCGAGGCCCGCGCCGCCTTCGCCGCGCACGGCACGGACGCGTCCCTGGAGGACATCGCGCGCCGCGCCGGGGTCGGGATCGGCACGCTCTACCGGCACTTCCCGAACCGCGAGGCGTTGATGAACGCCGTCTTCCAGGAGGCGCTGGCCACCCTGGTCCAGCGCTCCCGCGAGCTGGCCGGGACCGAGGAGCCCTGCCGCGCGCTGGTGGAGTGGCTGCGCTCCCTGATCACGCACGCGGGAGAGTACCGCGGACTGTCCCGGGCCCTCATGTCCGCCATGTCCTCGCCGTACGACGGGAGTTCGGCCCTCGCCCAGTGCAGCCTGCCGCTTCGCGCCGCGGGCGAGCGGCTGCTCGACCGGGCCGTGCAGGCGGGCACGGTCCGCGGCGACGTGCCGATCGGGGACCTGATGCAGCTGACGAACGCCATCGCACTGGCCGCCGAACAGAACACGGGCGACGCCGAGTTGGCGGACCGCCTGCTGGCGCTGACCCTGCGCGGCCTCAAACCCTGACCCTGCGCGGGCCGGAGGAGGCCCTCGACTCGCCGGTCGAGCTCGCCCACGGCTTGGCCCGCGGCCGCCGGGACACCTCGACGGCCGACGACGCCTCCGCCGTGGTCGTCCCGTACGACGGCTTCCGGCGAGGGCGGGTGTCAGCGCCTGCGCATGTCGGCCACCCGGGCCGCCGCGCGCTCCGGGGCGAGCATCTCGCCCGCCAGGCCACCGGGGCCGCCCCGGAACTGCCCGGCCGCCACCCGGCCGCGCTGCCCCGGCAGCGGGACGTCACGGCGCGGGCGGCCGCCCGGGGGGTGCTGGTCGCCCCCGTGGGCCGCACCCGTGCCGGCCACCGCGATCTGCACGCCCTGGTCGGCCAGGGCCTGGAGCTCGGTGGCGGCCCGCTCGTCGTGCGCGGGGGGCTCGTCGGTGACCAGGCGGGTGATCACGTCGGTCGGCACCGTCTGGAACATGGTGTCGGTGCCGAGCTTGGTGTGGTCGGCCAGGACCACGACCTCCGCGGCCGCCTGCACGAGCGCCCGGTCCACGCTCGCGGAGAGCATGTTGGACGTGGACAGGCCGCGCTCGGCGGTCAGTCCGCTGCCGGAGAGGAAGGCCCGGGAGACCCGCAGCCCCTGGAGCGACTGCTCGGCCCCGCTGCCCACCAGCGCGTAGTTGGAGCCGCGCAGGGTGCCGCCGGTCATGACGACCTCGACCCGGTTGGCGTGGGCGAGGGCCTGGGCGACGAGGAGCGAGTTGGTGACGACCGTGAGTCCGGGCACCCGGGCGAGCCTGCGGGCCAGCTCCTGCGTGGTGGTGCCGGCGCCGACGACGATGGCCTCGCCCTCTTCGACGAGGCTCGCGGCGACGTCGGCGATGGCGGTCTTCTCGGCGGTCGCGAGATGGGATTTCTGCGGGAAGCCGGATTCTCGCGTGAATCCGCCCGGCAGCACCGCACCGCCGTGCCGGCGGTCGAGGAGTCCTTCTGCCTCCAGTGCCCGCACGTCCCGCCGTACGGTCACTTCTGAGGTCTGGACGACGCGGGCGAGCTCACGGAGCGACACTGCCCCATTGGCCCGCACCATTTCGAGGATCAACTGACGACGTTCTGCAGCGAACACGAAACTGACAGTAACGTGACCGGCGGATACTTTTCAGCACTATGGGCCGAATTGCAGAAGATGCACACAGGCGGGGCCTCCAAGTGGTATGGGAGGCCCCGCCGTTGATCGTTCTATGCCCCGGCTTGCCGGGGGTTGTCCGACTCGGTGAACCGTTCCCGCAGGCGGGACCGGTCGCCGGCCGAGGTGTCACGCCTCGCCCGTCGCCTTTCGGGTGTGCAACTGCCGTGCCACTTCCGCGATCGAGCCCGACAGGGAGGGGTACACAGTGAAAGCATTTGCGATCTGTTCGACCGTCAGATTGTTGTCGACCGCGATCGAGATCGGGTGGATCAGCTCGCTGGCCCGCGGGGCGACGACACAGCCGCCGACCACGATCCCGGTGCCGGGACGGCAGAAGATCTTCACGAAGCCGTCCCGGATGCCCTGCATCTTCGCGCGGGGGTTGCGCAGCAGCGGCAGCTTGACGACCCGGGCGTCGATCTTGCCGGCGTCCACGTCGGCCTGGGTGTAGCCGACGGTGGCGATCTCGGGGTCGGTGAAGACGTTCGAGGAGACCGTCTTCAGGTTCAGCGGGGCCACCGCGTCGCCGAGGAAGTGGTACATCGCGATCCGGCCCTGCATGGCGGCCACCGAGGCGAGCGCGAAGACGCCGGTGACGTCACCGGCCGCGTACACGCCGGGCGCCGAGGTGCGCGAGACCTTGTCGGTCCAGATGTGACCGGAGTCCTTCAGCCGGACCCCGGCCTCCTCCAGGCCCATGCCGGCCGAGTTCGGGATGGCGCCGACGGCCATCAGGCAGTGCGTGCCGGAGATGACCCGGCCGTCGGAGAGGGTGACCTCCACCCGGTCGCCGACCCGCTTGACGGACTCGGCGCGGGAGCGGGCCATGACGTTCATGCCGCGACGCCGGAAGACGTCCTCCAGGACCGCGGCGGCGTCCGGGTCCTCGCCCGGGAGCACGCGGTCGCGCGAGGAGACCAGGGTGACCCGGGAGCCGAGCGCCTGGTAGGCGCCGGCGAACTCGGCACCGGTGACACCGGAGCCGACCACGATGAGCTCCTCGGGGAGCTCCTTGAGGTCGTAGACCTGGGTCCAGTTCAGGATCCGCTCGCCGTCCGGCTTCGCGTCCGCCAGCTCGCGCGGGTGGCCGCCGGTGGCGATCAGGACGGCGTCGGCGGTCAGCGTCTCCTCGCTGCCGTCGACGGCGGTGACGATCACCTGGCGGGAGCCGTCCACGCCCTGCCGCCCCGAGAGCCGGCCGCGGCCGCGCAGCACCCGGGCGCCGGCCCGGGTCACGGAGGCGGTGATGTCGTGCGACTGGGCGAGCGCGAGCCGCTTCACACGGCGGTTGACCTTGCCCAGGTCGACGCCGACCACCCGGGCCGACTGCTCGATGTGCGGGGTGTCGTCGGCCACGATGATGCCCAGCTCCTCGTACGAGGAGTCGAAGGTGGTCATCACCTCGGCCGTGGCGATCAGGGTCTTGGAGGGGACGCAGTCGGTCAGGACGGATGCGCCGCCGAGGCCGTCGCAGTCGACGACGGTCACCTCCGCGCCGAGTTGGGCGCCCACGAGGGCCGCCTCGTAGCCGCCGGGTCCGCCGCCGATGATCACGATCCGGGTCACTGGGATCTACGCCTCGCGCTCTCGTTCTGCCGGGGGGTCCCCCGCTGGGCTGCAGTGCGTACGCCATTGTCCCGCACGCTTCAAGTGCGTGCCCCATTGTCCCGTACGCGCCGGGTGGCGACGCGGCGGGGCCCTTACCGGCGGGTCGCCGGGGTGCCTGCCACGGACTTCGTCATCCACCCCGCCCCCTCCCGTACCCTCGGTCCCATGTCGCTCTACGCCGCGTACGCCGGCAACCTCGACGCGCGGCTCATGACCCGCCGCGCACCGCACTCGCCGCTGCGCGGCACCGGCTGGCTGAACGGCTGGCGGCTGACCTTCGGCGGCGAGCAGATGGGCTGGGAGGGCGCGCTGGCCACGATCGTGGAGGCGCCACGCTCGCAGGTCTTCGTCGCGCTGTACGACATCGCCCCGATGGACGAGGACTCCATGGACCGCTGGGAGGGCGTCGGCCTCGACATCTACCGGCGGATGCGGGTGCGGGTGCACACCCTGGACGGCGAGGAGCCGGCCTGGGTGTACGTGCTCAACGCCTACGAGGGCGGGCTGCCCTCGGCCCGCTACCTGGGCGAGGTCGCGGACGCGGCGGAGTCGGCGGGGGCGCCGCACGACTACGTGATGGAGCTGCGCAAGCGCCCGTGCTGACGAGGCGGGACGATGCGGTCACGCTCCGTTCGCCGGATCGCCGTTCGTGGGAAACGACAAGACAACGATCGCAGCTCCGTCCGCAACGTCATCTACGCGCGTAGGGATTCTCCGGCTAGGCTTCTGCGCGTATCAAATCCGTCCGGGGCTCCCCTCGGACCCCCCCTCCCCGAGGCGAGAGAGTCAGTGAACGCAACTGCCACCCCGTACGAGGCCGCCGAGGCCGCTGCCGCGCGCCTTCGCGAGCTGACCGGAGTCGAGAACCACGACGTCGCCCTGGTCATGGGCTCCGGCTGGGCACCGGCCGTCGACGCGCTGGGCGCCCCCGAGGCCGAGTTCCCGGTCACCGAGCTGCCCGGCTTCCCGCCGCCGGCCGTCGAGGGCCACGGCGGCAAGGTCCGCTCGTACAAGATCGGTGAGAAGCGCGCCCTGGTGTTCCTCGGCCGCACCCACTACTACGAGGGCCGCGGCGTCGCCGCCGTCGCCCACGGCGTCCGCACCGCCGTCGCCGCGGGCTGCAAGACCATCGTCCTGACCAACGGCTGCGGCGGTCTGCGCGAGGGCATGCGCCCCGGCCAGCCGGTCCTGATCAGCGACCACCTCAACCTGACGGCCGCCTCGCCGATCGTCGGCGCGAACTTCGTGGACCTCACCGACCTGTACTCGCCGCGGCTTCGCGCGCTGTGCAAGGAGGTCGACGAGACCCTGGAAGAGGGCGTGTACGTCCAGTTCCCCGGCCCGCACTACGAGACCCCGGCCGAGATCAACATGGTCCGCGTCATGGGCGGCGACCTGGTCGGCATGTCCACGGTCCTGGAGGCCATCGCGGCCCGCGAGGCCGGCGCCGAGGTCCTGGGCATCTCCCTCGTCACCAACCTGGCCGCGGGCCTCTCGGGCGAGCCGCTGAACCACGAGGAGGTCCTCCAGGCGGGCCGCGACTCGGCGGCGCGGATGGGCGAGCTGCTGACGCGCGTCCTGGACCGCATCTGACGTGACCCGGGGGCTCCGCCCCCGGAACCCCCGCGCCTCGAACTCCCCCTGCGCCCCGGCGGGCGCGGGTGCCGGGCGGGGCCGGATCCCTGCCCGGCGGGCGAGGATCCGGCCCGCCCGGCGTTCGGGGGCACGGCCGCAGGCCGTTCGGGGGCCGGGGGGCCCGCCCCCCGTTCGGGAAGGGGCGCGGTGGGGAAGGAAAAGGCCCCACCCGCCCGCGCCCGCACCTCCCGCCCGCACCACCGAAAGGCACACCACCGTGACGCAGGACGACCTCCTCGCCCGGGCCCAGGCGTGGCTCGCCGAGGACCCCGACCAGGAGACCCGCGACGAACTGGCCGCGCTCCTCGACCGCCGCGCCACCGACGAGCTCGCCGCCCGCTTCGCCGGCACGCTGCAGTTCGGCACCGCCGGCCTCCGCGGCGAGCTGGGCGCGGGCCCGATGCGGATGAACCGCGCCGTCGTGATCCGCGCCGCCGCCGGCCTCGCCGCGTACCTGAAGGCGAAGGGGCACACGGACGGCCTCGTGGTCATCGGCTACGACGCCCGCTACAAGTCCGTCGACTTCGCCCGGGACACCGCCGCCGTGATGACCGGCGCGGGCCTGCGCGCCGCGCTGTTGCCGCGCCCGCTGCCGACGCCCGTCCTCGCGTACGCCATAAGGCATCTGGGCGCCGTCGCCGGCGTCGAGGTGACCGCGAGCCACAACCCGCCGCGCGACAACGGCTACAAGGTGTACCTGGGCGACGGCTCGCAGATCGTGCCGCCCGCCGACGCCGAGATCGCCGCCGAGATCGACGCGGTGCGCGCGCTCGCCGACGTGCCCCGCGCGTCCGAGGGCTGGCAGGTGCTCGGGGACGAGGTCCTGGAGGCGTACCTGGAGCGTACGGACGCCGTCCTGACCCCGGGCTCCCCTCGTACCGTGCGGACCGTCTACACGGCCATGCACGGCGTCGGCAAGGACGTCCTGACGGCGGCCTTCGGCCGGCACGGCTTCCCGCCGCCGGCGCTCGTCGCCGAGCAGGCGGAGCCGGACCCGGCGTTCCCGACGGTCGCGTTCCCCAACCCGGAGGAGCCGGGTGCCATGGACCTCGCCTTCGAGGCGGCCCGGGCGGTGGACCCGGACATCGTGATCGCCAACGACCCGGACGCCGACCGCTGCGCGGTGGCCGTCCCGGACGCCTCCGTCGAGGGCGGCTGGCGGATGCTGCGCGGCGACGAGGTCGGCGCGCTGCTCGCCGCGCACCTGGTGCACAAGGGCGCACGGGGCGTGTTCGCGGAGTCGATCGTGTCGTCCTCGCTGCTCGGCCGGATCGCCGAGGCGGCGGGCGTCGGCTACGAGGAGACGCTGACCGGCTTCAAGTGGATCGCCCGCGTCGAGGGCCTGCGGTACGGCTACGAGGAGGCGCTCGGTTACTGCGTCGACCCGGAGGGCGTGCGCGACAAGGACGGCATCACGGCGGCGCTGCTCGTCGCCGAGCTGGCCTCGGAGCTCAAGGAGCGGGACCGCACCCTGACGGACCTGCTCGACGACCTGGCGGTGGCGCACGGCCTGCACGCCACGGACCAGCTGTCGGTGCGCGTCGAGGACCTGGGCATCATCGCGAACGCGATGGCGGCGCTGCGCGAGAAGCCCCCGGTGCACCTGGCCGGACTGACGGTCGTCTCGGCGGAGGACCTGACGAAGGGCACGGAGTCGCTGCCGCCGACCGACGGTCTGCGCTACTACCTGGCGGGCGACTACAAGGCCCGGGTGATCGTCCGCCCCAGCGGCACCGAGCCGAAGCTCAAGTGCTACCTGGAGGTCGTGGTCCCGGTCGCCGACGCGAGCGAGCTGGCGACGGCCCGCGCGACCGGCGCGGACGTGCTGGCCGCGATCAAGAAGGACCTGGCGGAGGCCGCGGGCCTGTGAGCGGGCGCGGGCGGCCTTCCGGTCGCCGAGCCCGCCGGCCCGCGAGGCGGCCCTGTGTGCCCGGCCTGTGAGGCCGCTCCGTGAGCCCGGGCCCGTGAGCCCGGCCCGTGAGCCCGGCCGAGGGCCCGTACGGAATCGTTTCCGTACGGGCCCTCGGCCGTTCCCTTTCGGGTGAATCGGGTACGGCAGGCGACGTAACGCGCGGCCCGCGTCCGGGTGGCCGGGGCGAGGGTGACCCGGTGTCTCCCGTGCCACCCCAGCTGACCCGTCGTACCTCCGTCCCGCGAGCCCCCGCCGCCCCCGGCCCGCCCGGCTCCCGCGACCGCCTGCGCGCGGCCCTGCGGCACGCGGCCCCGGCGCTGCTCGGCTACCTGGCCTTCCGGCTGCTCGGCCTGCTGGTCCTGGCGCACTGGACGCATCTGCGGGGGCACGGGGTGTGGCCGGTCCTCGCCACGTCCTGGGACTCCAACTGGTACCTGGGGATCGCCGACCACGGGTACACCCACGAGCACCGCGACCGCCTCGCCGATCCCCCGCGCAGCCTGGCGTTCTTCCCGCTCTACCCGCTGCTCGTGAAGGCGCTCGCGGCGGTCACGCCCGGCTCCCGGGCCTCGGTGGGCCTGGTGCTCGCCGTGGTGTGCTCGTTCGCCGCCGCGTGGGGCGTCTTCGCGGTCGGCGACCGGCTGCACGGGCGCAGGACCGGCGCCCTGCTCGCGGTCCTGTGGGGTGCGACGCCGGTCGCGGTCGTGCAGTGGATGGGATACACCGAGTCGCTCTTCACGGCGCTCGCCGCCTGGGCGCTGTACGCGGTCATGACCGGGCGCTGGGCCTGGGCGGCGGGGCTCGCGGTCGGCGCGGGGCTCACCCGGCCGACCGGGATCGCGGTCGCGGCCGCCGTGTCCGTGGCCGGCCTGCTGGCGGCCCGCCGCCGCGGCCGGGCCCCGTTGCTCGCCGCGCTCGTGGCGCCGCTGGGCTGGCTGGCGTACGTGGGCTGGGTGGGCGTACGGACGGGGCGCGGGGACGGCTACTTCGCGGTGCAGCGCGTCTGGGGCAACACCTGGGACGGCGGCGCCGTGACCCGCGCCAGGATGCGCGACCACCTGGTCTACGACGACGACCCGCAGCTCTTCCTGGTCGTCGTCTCGGTGGTCCTGCTCCTCTCGGCGGGCCTCTACGTGCTCTGCCTCGCCGACCGCCAGCCGCTCCCGCTGCTCGTCTTCACCGGGATGCTGCTGCTGGTCGTCCTGGGTAGCGGCGGTGTCTATTTCCCACGCGCCCGCTTCCTGGTGCCGGGTTTCCCGCTCCTCCTCCCGGCGGCCCTCGCCGTGGCGCGCGCCCGCCGCCCCGCGGCCGCGCTGGCCCTCGCGGCGGCGGCCCTCTCCTCGGCGTGGCTGGGCGCGTACATGCTGCTGGTGTGGCAGGGCCCACCATGATCAAACCGTTGCTCCCGACCGGTGAACCGCTGCTACTGTCGGGGCATTCGAGGCAGGTGAGGCGCAGGACCGGGGGGTTCTGGCGCGAGCGCCGGCACCGCCTCCGCAGAGTGTCGGATCCGGGGAGGGACCCTTCTTGCGTCAGATACGTACGCGCCGTCATGCGCGCATGACGGCCGCGGCCGTCGCGTTCACGGCGGCGCTGGCCACCGTGTCACCACTGGCCGCCGGCACGGCACTCGCGGCGCCTTCGGCACCGTCGGAGCTGGTGATCCCGGCCGAGCAGAACACGGCGCCCGATGCGCAGGTGCTGCACTTCGCCGGCTGGGAGGGCTTCCTCCGGGGCGACTGGGCGACGGGCTACCGATGGGTCTCCTTCGAGGACGGCACGTCCGTCCCGTACAAGGTCCCCCAGGGGGACGAGATCTTCGGCACCGGTCGTGACCTGATCGCCCAGGTGAACGCCGAGCGGTCCGTGGTCCGCATCACCGACCCACGGGGTTACACCTACCAGAACATCTCCGTCCCGCCGGGTCAGGGATTCCGGTCGATGATGGGGACGGAGGTCCTCACCGAGGAGTACGAGGGCGACTCCCTCCGCGCGATCCGCGCCGTGTCCCTGGTCGACGGAGCCGTCAAGGAGCGCACGGTCACGGGACTCCCGGTCGGTGCCACGAACGTCGCGGTGTCCACGGACGCGAACCCGAAGGGCTTCGTCGTCCGCTACCAGCTGGAGGGCCGGAAGCAGACCGCCTGGGTCGACTCCAGGTCCCTGACGGTGCACCCGCTGGCCGACGTTCAGACCTGGAACGCGGCGGGCGACCACGTCTTCGTCGTCACTCCCGGGAAGCGGCTCCAGATCTGGGACGCCGGTGGAGACTGGGCGGCTCCCGCGTACGACATCGCCTGGCCGGACGGGTACCCGGTCGGCCTCGTCGGCAGCCATGTGATCAGCCGTACGTCCTGGACCGAGCAAACGACCCTGGTCGCCCGCCCCCTCAACGGCACGGCCGAGACCGTCGTCCTCGACAAGGTCGACGGCGACATCACGGCCACCCCCGACAAGCGCCTGCTGGCCGTCCGGTTCGGCGGCGACACGGCCCGCACGGTCCACTCGATCGGCGTCTCGCCGGACGGTGGGCCGCCGGTCGTCAAGGCGATCCACGACGTGCCCCGGGTCTCCACCTCACGCCACCGGATCGCGCTCGCCCAGGGCGAGTTGCACTCCGTGGACCAGATCCCCTGGGAGCAGCCCCGGCTGCGCACCACCCGGCTCTCCGTCGACGCCCAGCCGACGGCGGGGCCGGCGCAGGACCGGGGCGGGGACGCCGGCTTCGCGAGCGGCTGCGCGACGGAGGAGGACTGCCCCGTACCCGTGCCGACCGGCGACGGTCGCCTCGTCCGCCAGAGCGACGCACAGGGTCTGGTCCTCCTCGAAGCGGGCAAGGAGCTGCCCGGCACGACCGTCGTCGGCGAGGGGGTCATCGGCGACCTCGAAGCATCCGGTCGCTACGCCTCCTACCTTTCGCTCAACGGGATGCAGAAGGTCTACGACCTCGACGCCCGCAAGCTCGTCTTCACCCGCGGCGGCTTCCTCGGGCAGCCGACCTCCCTCGCCGGCCGGACGCTCTGGGCGGAGAGCGCGGCCGAGCACGGCACCCTCGACGCCTTCGACGTCCGCACCGGCAACGCCCTGCCCTCGGTGAAGGTGGCCGACTGCGCCCTGAAGGACCTACAGGTACACGGCTCGTCCGCGTACTGGAAGTGCGACACCGCCTCCGGCGTCACCGACCTGAACACGAAGACGACTGTCGCGCTGCCCGCCCACGACTCGGCGCTCCTGGGCGACGGTTACGTCGCCCACGCGAAGTCCGGCACTCTGTCGCTGACCCCGCTGCGCGGACCCGTCACGGCGACCCGGACCATCGGGGAGCCGGCCGACGCCCGGCCCGGCCGCGGCTGGGCCGTGGACCGCTTCGGCGGCCACCTGGCCTGGGTGGACGCGCAGCAGCGCACCCACGTGGTGCCGAGCGGGGTCGAGACGGACAGGCTCTTCGCCCTGGACAGCGCCGCGCCGGCGACGGTCCTGGACCGCAAGGCCGCCACGCCGCAGACCTGGTCGGGCGGTTGGTGGCTGTCCAGGCCCGTCCGGTCCTGGTCCGTCGACATCGTGAACGACGCGGGCAACCCCGTGCGTACCCTCTACGGCGGGGCGGCCCGGGGCCTGCTGAACGCGACCTGGGACGGCACGGACTCGGGCGGGACGCCGCTGCCCGACGGGCTGTACACCTGGCACATGTCGGCCATGCCGGAGACCGGCACCGAGATCTTCTCCACGTACGGTGACGTGTCGCTCATCCACCTGAACTCGCTTGCCTCCGGCCGCTACCAGCCGGTGACGCCGGCCCGCGTGATGGACACCCGCGACGGCACGGGCGTACCCAAGGCGAAGGTCGGCCCGGGCGGCACGGTCACCCTCCAGGTGACCGGGCGCGGCGGGGTACCGGCTACGGGCGTGACGGCCGTGGTCCTCAACGTGACGGCGACCAACCCGACCTCGGCGACCTACGTCTCCGTCTACCCCTACGGGACCACCCGCAGCAGCGCGTCGAACCTCAACGTCGTCGCCGGACAGACCGTCCCCAACCTCGTCGTCGTCCCCGTCAAGGGCGGCAAGGTCACCTTCTACAACCGGGGCGGCAGCGTCGACCTCCTCGCCGATGTCGCCGGCTTCTACTGGCCGGTGACCTCGGGCTCCCTGTACGAGCCGGTGACGCCGACGCGCGTGATGGACACCCGTACGGGTACGGGCGTCGCCAAGGCCAAGGTCGGCGCAGGCAAGACGGTCACCCTGACCGTCGCCGGCCAGGGCGGCGTCCCGGCCGGCGACGTGACGGCCGTGGTCCTCAACGTGACCGCGACCAACCCGACCTCGGCGACCTACGTCTCCGTCTACCCCTACGGGACCACCCGCACCAGCGCGTCGAACCTCAACGTCGTCGCCGGACAGACCGTCCCCAACCTCGTCGTCGTCCCCGTCAAGGGCGGCAAGGTCACCTTCTACAACCACAACGGCTCGGTGGACCTGCTCGCCGACGTCGCCGGCTACTACACGTCCGCGGGCGTCGGCTCGCTCTACGAGGCGGTGGCCCCGGCCCGGCTGATGGACACCCGTACGGGTACGGGCGTCGCCAAGGCCAAGGTCGGCGCAGGCAAGACGGTCACCCTGACCGTCGCCGGCCAGGGCGGCGTCCCGGCCGGCGACGTGACGGCCGTGGTCCTCAACGTGACCGCGACCAACCCGACCTCGGCGACCTACGTCTCCGTCTACCCCTACGGGACCACCCGCACCAGCGCGTCGAACCTCAACGTCGTCGCCGGACAGACCGTCCCCAACCTCGTCGTCGTCCCCGTCAAGGGCGGCAAGGTCACCTTCTACAACCACAACGGCTCGGTGGACCTGCTCGCCGACGTCGCCGGCTACTACGCCCTCTGACGGAGGTCCTTACGACGGCCCGGGCCGGGCGCACCCTCACGGTGTGCCCGGCCCGGGTCCTTCACGTTCTGCGGCTCAGCCGGTCGCCGCGAGGATCACCAGCAGGACCAGGCCCGCCACTGCCGGCGCGATGATCTCGTACGCCCAGCGGATCTGCGGCTCGCCCTGCGCCTCCGGGCGGTTTGCGTGCCGCTCGGCCAGCTCGCGCAGGTCGGCGACGGTCTGGTCGGCCGGGGCGGTGCGGGCCTTGCTGTCGCGTACGTCGGCGGTCGCCGACGTACGGCCGTGCGGGTCGTCGGACGCCGCCCTGGAGGCCCGGCGGGCGGCGCGCTTGCGCTGGCGCAGGGAGACGGGGACGGCCCAGAGCTGGTACCTGTCGCCCGCGTGGGTGAGGACCTCGCTCGAGTAGCCGGCGCGGACGTCGGCGACCGAGCCCCAGGGCAGCACGAGGGTGCGGAAGGGATTGCGGACGCGCATCCGGTCGTCGTTGACGTAGACGGCGGGCCGGATGGTGAAGGCGACGATCAGGGGCACCGCGAGGACGAGCGCGGCGAGCGTGAGCCACGGCACCCGGCCCTCCCCCCTGACCAGCGAGTCGCCGCCGAGGACCCCGGCGAGGGCGAGCAGGAAGACCCCGCCCGCGATGCCCATGGGCGACCGGAAGACACGGTCGGCCGGGGCGGGCTCGGAAGGCTGTGCGGGGGGCGGCTCGGGGGTCGTCATGGGCCCGATTCTGCCTCAGCCATCCCCCTACGGCCCAGACGGCTCAGGCGGCTCAGGCGGCTCGCGCGGCTCTGCGACCCTGGCGAGGGACCCCCGCACGCCACGGCGGCGGCACGGCGGTCGGCACGGGCGTGTGACGGGGTTCACGCCCCACCCGTCCCACCCGCACCCACCTGCGCTTTCGCGCGCTCTTCCGAGCGCCCCCCTGTACAGGCCGCTACGCGCGTAGATATGCTCGACTGGTGACCATGCCCACCACTGCAACCGCAGCACACGCTTTCGCCGACGTGACCGCGTCCGACAGCACGCTGCGCCGCTTCCTCCACGGGCTGCCCGGCGTCGACGCCGTCGGCCTGGAGGCGCGCGCCGCGTCCCTCGGTACCCGCTCGATCAAGACCACGGCCAAGGCCTACGCCATCGACCTGGCCATCTCCATGATCGACCTGACGACGCTCGAAGGCGCGGACACCCCGGGCAAGGTCCGGGCGCTCGCCGCCAAGGCCGTCAATCCCGACCCGACCGACCGTACGACCCCGACGACCGCCGCCGTGTGCGTCTACCCCGACATGGTGGCCACCGCCAAGGCCGCCACCAAGGGCTCCGGCGTCAAGGTCGCCTCGGTCGCCACCGCCTTCCCGGCCGGCCGCGCCGCGCTGCCGGTGAAGATCGCCGACACGGCCGACGCCATCGCCGCCGGCGCCGACGAGATCGACATGGTCATCGACCGTGGCGCCTTCCTCGCCGGCCGCTACCTGGAGGTGTTCGAGCAGATCGCCGCCATCAAGGCCGAGTGCGGCGACCGCGCGCGCCTGAAGGTGATCTTCGAGACGGGCGAGCTGTCCACGTACGACAACATCCGCCGCGCCTCCTGGCTCGGCATGATGGCCGGCGCGGACTTCATCAAGACCTCGACCGGCAAGGTCGCGGTCAACGCCACCCCCGCCAACACGCTCCTGATGCTGGAGGCCGTGCGCGACTTCCGCGCCCAGACCGGCGTCCAGATCGGCGTGAAGCCCGCGGGCGGCATCCGCAACACGAAGGAAGCCATCAAGTTCCTGGTCCTGGTCAACGAGACCGTCGGCGAGGACTGGCTGGACAACCACTGGTTCCGCTTCGGTGCCTCCAGCCTGCTGAACGACCTGCTGATGCAGCGTCAGAAGCTGGCGACCGGCCACTACTCCGGCCCCGATTACGTGACGGTGGACTGATCAACATGGCATCTGCATTCGAGTACGCACCGGCGCCCGAGTCCCGGTCCGTCGTCGACATCGCGCCGTCCTACGGCCTGTTCATCGACGGCGAGTTCGTGGACGCGGCCGACGGCAAGGTCTTCAAGACCGTCTCCCCCTCCACCGAGGAGGTCCTCGCCGAGGTCGCCCAGGCCGGCGCCGAGGACGTGGACCGCGCGGTGAAGGCGGCCCGCAAGGCGTTCGAGAAGTGGTCGGCGCTGCCCGGCTCCGAGCGCGCCAAGTACCTCTTCCGGATCGCCCGGATCATCCAGGAGCGCAGCCGCGAGCTGGCCGTCCTGGAGACCCTGGACAACGGCAAGCCGATCAAGGAGACCCGCGACGCGGACCTCCCGCTGGTCGCCGCGCACTTCTTCTACTACGCGGGCTGGGCCGACAAGCTCGACCACGCGGGCTACGGCGCGAACCCGCGCCCGCTCGGCGTGGCCGGCCAGGTCATCCCGTGGAACTTCCCGCTGCTCATGCTCGCGTGGAAGATCGCCCCGGCGCTCGCGACCGGCAACACGGTCGTCCTGAAGCCCGCCGAGACCACCCCGCTCTCCGCCCTGTTCTTCGCGGACATCTGCCGCCAGGCCGGGCTGCCGAAGGGCGTCGTCAACATCCTCCCGGGTTACGGGGAGACCGGCGCCGCGCTCGTCGAGCACCCGGACGTGAACAAGGTCGCCTTCACCGGCTCGACCGCCGTCGGCCGGGCCATCGCCAAGTCCGTGGCCGGCACGGACAAGAAGCTGACCCTGGAGCTGGGCGGCAAGGGCGCCAACATCGTCTTCGACGACGCGCCCGTCGACCAGGCCGTCGAGGGCATCGTCAACGGCATCTTCTTCAACCAGGGCCAGGTCTGCTGTGCGGGCTCCCGCCTTCTGGTCCAGGAGTCGATCCACGACGAGCTGCTCGACTCGCTCAAGCGCCGCCTGAGCACCCTGCGCCTCGGCGACCCCCTCGACAAGAACACGGACATCGGCGCCATCAACTCCGAGGAGCAGCTGGCCCGCATCACCTCGCTCGTCGAGCAGGGCGAGGCGGAGGGCGCCGAGCGCTGGTCCGCCGCCTGCGAGATCCCGACGTCCGGCTACTGGTTCGCCCCGACGCTCTTCACGAACGTCACCCAGGCACACACCGTCGCCCGCGACGAGATCTTCGGCCCGGTCCTGTCGGTGCTGACCTTCCGTACGCCCGACGAGGCCGTCGCCAAGGCCAACAACAGCCAGTACGGCCTGTCGGCGGGCATCTGGACGGAGAAGGGCTCGCGGATCCTCGCCGTGGCCAACAAGCTCCGCGCCGGTGTCGTCTGGGCCAACACGTTCAACAAGTTCGACCCGACCTCGCCGTTCGGCGGTTACAAGGAGTCGGGCTTCGGCCGCGAGGGCGGCCGCCACGGTCTGGAGGCCTACCTCGATGTCTGAGTCGTCGACGCGGCTGAGCGTCTTCAAGACCTACAAGCTGTACGTGGGCGGGAAGTTCCCGCGTTCCGAGAGCGGCCGGGTGTACGAGGTGACGGACTCCAAGGGCAAGTGGATCGCCAACGCCCCCCTCTCGTCCCGCAAGGACGCGCGTGACGCCGTCGTCGCGGCCCGCAAGGCCTTCGGCGGCTGGTCCGGCGCGACCGCGTACAACCGCGGCCAGGTCCTCTACCGCGTCGCCGAGATGCTGGAGGGCCGCCGGGACCAGTTCGTCCGCGAGGTCGGCGAGGCCGAGGGCCTGTCGAAGTCGAAGGCGGCGGCGGTTGTGGACGCGGCCATCGACCGCTGGGTCTGGTACGCGGGCTGGACCGACAAGATCGCCCAGGTCGTGGGCGGCGCGAACCCGGTGGCGGGCCCGTACTTCAACCTGTCGACCCCGGAGCCGACCGGTGTCGTCACCGTGGTCGCCCCGCAGGAGTCGTCCTTCCTGGGCCTGGTCTCGGTGATCGCCCCGGTCATCGCGACCGGCAACACGGCCGTCGTCGTGGCGAGCGAGAAGGCTCCGCTGCCGGCGCTGTCCCTGGGCGAGGTGCTGGCCACCTCCGACCTGCCGGGCGGCGTGGTCAACATCCTGTCCGGCAAGGCCTCCGAGATGGGCCCGCACCTGGCGGCCCACCTGGACGTCAACGCGATCGACCTGACGGGCGCGGACGCCGACCTCGCCCGCGAGCTCGAGATCGCCGCGGCGGACAACCTGAAGCGCGTCCTGCGCCCGCGGACCGAGGACTTCACCGAGGCCCCGGGCACGGACCGCATGACCACGTTCCTCGAGACGAAGACGGTCTGGCACCCGACGGGTTCGCTGGGCGCGAGCGGCTCCTCGTACTAGAGCGCGGTACCGGAAAACGCGTACGGCGAAGGCCCCCGGGCGATCCCGGGGGCCTTCGCCGTTGCACCGGCCACGGGACTACGGAAGCACCGACCGCGACAGCGGTCCGGCCACCGGCAGGTCGGCGAGCGCGCCGCCCTTCGTCACGTGGTCGGTCACCAGCGCGGTGCCGACCGGCTTGAAGTCGGCGACCTGGGTGCCGACCCCGTTGTCGAGCGGGTCGACCCCGGTGTTGGCCAGCGGGTCCAGCTGGAGCTGCGTCAGCGGGACGACGCCGTGGCCGACGCCGTCGAGGGCCGCGGCGCCGTCCACCTGGGTCAGCGAGTCGACCGGGAGCGGCACCGCGACCCCGTCGGCGGCCTGGGCTCCGGCGACGCCCACGCCGAGCACCGCGGCGCCCGCCGCCGTGACGGTGAGACCGGCCTTCAGCAGGGCGCTGCGGCGGGGGGTCCTGGATTCTGCGTGACGCGCCATGGGAGTGAAGATCCTTCCGCGGAGTGATCGGGCGGACACCGACAGTAGTGGAGGTGTGATGCTCGATACCAACGGGCCTCCTCAGGGGTCCCCTGCACGGGGGAATGCCTCACACTGGTGTCCCGTGAGTTCCCAACCGATCCCGACCCGTGTCGTCCTGCTCGCGGGCCCCTCAGGCTCCGGCAAGTCGTCCCTCGCCGCCGTCACCGGACTGCCGGTCCTGCGCCTCGACGACTTCTACAAGGAGGGTGACGACCCCTCCCTGCCGCTCGTCGACGGCAGTGCGGACATCGACTGGGACTCTCCCCGCTCGTGGGACGAGGAGGCCGCCGTCGAGGCGATCCTGGACCTGTGCCGCTCCGGGCGGACCGACGTGCCGGTGTACGACATCACCACCAGCTCCCGCGTGGGCCGCGAGGCCCTCGACATCGAGCGGACCCCGCTGTTCGTGGCGGAGGGCATCTTCGCCGCCGAGATCGTGGAGCGCTGCCGTGAGCTCGGCGTCCTCGCCGACGCGCTCTGCCTGCGCGGCCGCCCGTCGACGACCTTCCGCCGCCGGCTGCTGCGCGACCTGAAGGAGGGCCGCAAGTCGGTCCCGTTCCTGCTGCGCCGCGGCTGGCGCCTGATGCGCGCCGAGCGGGGCATCGTCGCCCACCAGACCGCGCTGGGCGCCCACCCGTGCGGCAGGGACGAGGCCCTCGGCCGTCTGGCCGCCGCGGCGGCGGGCCGCTGCCGCACACCCGTGGCCCGCTGAGACCCGTACCCGCGGCCCCGTGGGCCCTCTGAAACCCGTACCCGCGCCTACGAGACGCCCCCACGGCAGGCCGAGGCCCCGTGCACGCGCCGAGGGCCGGGCAGGATCCCCCGATCCTGTCCGGCCCTCGCCGTTTTCCCCCGTACCCCCGTACGGTCCCCCGTGTTCCCCCGTGCCGCCCTTCAGGCCACCAGCTCGCCGAAGGACTCCTCCTCGTCACGGCCGAAGCTCAGCACCTCGTCCTCGCGCAGTCGCCGCAGCGACCGCCAGATGCTCGACTTCACCGTGCCGACACTGATGTCCAGGATCTCCGCGATCTCCGGGTCGGTCCGGCCCTCGTAGTAGCGCAGCACCAGCATCGTGCGCTGGAGCTCGGGCAGACGGGCCAGCGCCTGCCAGAGAACCGCGCGCAGTTCGGTGCCCCGCATCGCGTCCGTCTCGCCCACCGTCTCCGGGAGCTCCTCGGTCGGGTACTCGTTGAGCTTGCGCCTGCGCCAGGCGCTGATGTGCAGGTTGGTCATGGTGCGGCGCAGATAACCGCCGACCGCGGCCTTGTCGCTGATCCGGTCCCAGGCGCGGTACGTGGAGAAGAGTGCGCTCTGGAGCAGGTCCTCGGCCTCGAAGCGGTCACCGGTCAGGTGGTAGGCGGTGGCGTACAGGGAGGCCCGGCGCTCCTGGACGTAGGCCGTGAACTCGGCCTCCGAACAACCGGAGCGCTCCCCCGTGACCTCCCCGTACGCCGCTCCCCCGTCAGCCACGGCGACCATGTACGGCGTCGCCTTGTGCTGACGTCCGACACTGCGAACGCACCCCCGCCCGTTCACCGCGCCGGACTTCTCCGAGCTCCGCGTGACGTCGTGGAGACGCGTGACAACTGCGCTTGAGGTGGTGCTGTGCAGTGCGTTCATCTCGCGCCCCCCGTCGGTTGGAGTTCGTAGGTCCTTGATGTCGAAAAGCCTGCCCGGCCCACTTCATGGCGGTGTCCGCCGACTGTCACAGGCGTGTCACAGGCGGAGGGGGGAAGGGAAGCAGGGCCGGACGGTCGAACTCGACGGGCGCATGGGACAGAATGAGGCCGTGCCTTTCCTGTTGCTGATCGAGGACGACGACGCCATCCGCACGGCCCTCGAACTCTCCCTGTCTCGCCAGGGCCACCGTGTGGCCACCGCGGCGACGGGCGAGGACGGCCTGAAGCTGCTGAAGGAACAGCGGCCCGACCTGGTCGTGCTGGACGTGATGCTGCCCGGCATCGACGGCTTCGAGGTGTGCCGCCGGATCCGGCGTACGGACCAGCTGCCGATCATCCTGCTGACGGCCCGCAACGACGACATCGACGTGGTCGTGGGCCTGGAGTCCGGTGCCGACGACTACGTGGTCAAGCCCGTGCAGGGCCGGGTGCTCGACGCCCGGATCCGTGCGGTGCTCCGGCGCGGCGAGCGGGAGTCCACCGACTCGGCCGCCTTCGGGTCGCTGGTGATCGACCGCTCGGCGATGACCGTGACGAAGAACGGCGAGGACCTCCAGCTGACCCCGACCGAGCTGCGGCTGCTGCTGGAGCTGAGCCGGCGGCCCGGACAGGCCCTGTCGCGCCAGCAGTTGCTGCGGCTCGTGTGGGAGCACGACTACCTGGGCGACTCGCGTCTGGTCGACGCCTGTGTGCAGCGGCTGCGCGCCAAGGTGGAGGACGTGCCGTCCTCGCCGACCCTGATCCGTACCGTACGAGGTGTGGGCTACCGGCTGGACGTCCCTGCGTGAGCAAAGGGATCATCACGGTGCTGAGGTTCACCAGCCTGCGGCTCCGGCTCGTCGTCGTCTTCGCCCTGGTCGCGCTCACCGCGGCCGTGTCGGCCTCGGGCATCGCGTACTGGCTGAACCGTGAGGCCGTGCTCAAGCGCACCCAGGACGGGGCGCTCAACGACTTCCGGCAGGAGATGCAGAACCGGGCGGCGGCGCTGCCGCCGCGTCCCACCGAGGAGGAGCTGCGGCGCACCGCCGAGCAGATGGCGAGCGGCAGCGCCGGCTACAGCGTGCTGCTCATCGGTGAGCGTGCCGCAGGAAAGCCGATCGTGGGCGCGTCCGATCCGGACGTCTTCACGCTCGCGGACGTGCCGCGCCCGCTGCAGACCGCGGTGGCGACGAAGCGGCCGGTGACGGACGCCAACGCCTACCCGTACCACCTGTTCTGGCAGCGGACGCAGCGCGGCTCGACGCCTTATCTGGTGGGCGGGACGCGGATCGACGGCGGCGGGCCGACCGGCTACATGTTCAAGTCGCTGGCGGCGGAGAAGGCCGACCTGAACTCGCTCGGCTGGTCCCTGGGGATCGCCACCGGGCTCGCGGTGATCGGCTCCGTGCTGCTCGCGCAGGTCGCGGCGACGACCGTGCTGCGGCCGGTGCACCGGCTCGGCGAGGCGGCCCGGCAGCTCGGCGAGGGCAAGCTGGACACCCGGCTGCGGGTGTCCGGCACCGACGAACTGGCCGATCTCTCACGGACGTTCAACAGCGCGGCCGAGTCGCTGCAGAAGAAGGTCGCCGACATGAGCGCGCGGGAGGAGGCGAGCCGCCGCTTCGTCGCCGACATGTCGCACGAGCTGCGCACCCCGCTGACCGCACTGACCGCCGTGACCGAGGTCCTGGAGGACGAGCAGGACACCCTCGACCCGATGATCGCCCCGGCGGTGGCGCTCGTGGTGAGCGAGACGCGCCGGCTGAACGACCTGGTGGAGAACCTGATGGAGGTGACCCGCTTCGACGCGGGCACCGCCCGTCTGGTGCTCGACGACGTGGACATCGCCGACCAGATCACCGCCTGCATCGACGCGCGGGCCTGGCTGGACGCGGTCGACCTGGACGCCGAGCGCGGGATCGTGGCGCGGCTCGACCCGCGCCGGCTCGACGTGATCCTGGCGAACCTGATCGGCAACGCGCTCAAGCACGGCGGTTCGCCGGTGCGCGTGTCGGTACGGACCGAGCCGAGCGAGGACCCCGTGGCCGGCGAGGACCTGGTGATCGCGGTGCGCGACCACGGGCCCGGCATCCCCGTCGAGGTCCTGCCGCACGTCTTCGACCGCTTCTACAAGGCGAGCGCCTCCCGGCCGCGGTCGGAGGGCAGCGGTCTGGGCCTCTCGATCGCGATGGAGAACGCGCTGATCCACGGCGGTTCGATCACGGCCGCCAACTCGACGGACGAGGAAGGGCGGGTGGACGGCGCGGTGTTCGTGCTGCGGCTGCCGCGCGACGCCTCGGGGATCGAGCCGGGGCTGCAGACCCGCAGCAGTCAGGGCGAGGTGGAGGAGAGTTGAGACGTCGCCGTACGGGTGCGGTGCTCGCCCTGGGCGCCGTCCTCGCTTCCGTACTGGTCTCCGGCTGCGGGATCAGGACGACCTCGGTGCCCGTGGACGCGGGAGCGGCGCCTTCGCGGGTGCCGTGCAGCGTGCCGGGGGCGGAGTCCGCGCCGGGGACGCCGGGTGTGCCGCTGCGGGTGTACCTGCTGTGCGGGGCGCAGCTGGAGCCGGTGGAGCGCCGCTCGCCGCTGCCGGAGGAGAAGGCCGCGGGGGATCCGGTGCGGACGGCCGCGGCGCTGCTCTCCCAGCTGACGGGCGAGCCGTCGGACGCCGAGCAGGAGGCCGGGTTCTCCACCGCGGTGCGGGAGCCCTTGAAGGTGGTCGCCGGCTACCGGGGCGATCCGTCGGGCGCGCTGCGGCTGAGCCGCCAGCCGGAGGACCTGCCGCCGACGGCGCTCGCGCAGATCGTGTGCACGTTCGCGGAGAGCTCGGTCGGCCTGAGCGGCGACTCGGTCGTCCTGGGCGGCCCCGGTGCGTACGAGCCACGGCGCTACCGCTGTACGCAGGAGCTGAAGGAGCGCCCGGGGTCGGCGGTGCCGTCGGCTGCGGCGACTGCGGCCGCTTCGGCTTCCTCCTGATCCCGGCCTCCCTGATCACGGCTTCCCTGATCACGGCTCCCTGATCACGACTTCTCCTGATCCCGGTCGGGATGCGGCGGAACCGATTCCGCCGGGGCGTGCGTCTTGGGGGGCGTGCAGCGTCAAGGTTCGGGCGGTTCGGGCGGCAGTGCCGCCATGGTCGTACGCGTGGCGGGGTTCGTCCTTCTCCTCGCGCATCTGCTGCTCGTCGCCTGGGTGACGCTGCGGGCACGGGACGTGGCCTGGGTGACCGCGCCGAACCTGACCCCGCTGGCGGGGATCCGGGGGGATCTGGCGCTCGGTGCGGCCGAGGCGACCCGGCGGATCGGCCTGGGGTTGTTGCTGCTCGCCCCGCTCGGGGTGCTGCTGCCCATGGCCGACGGTCGGCTCACCGTCTCGTTCTGGGCGTCCCTGGCCCGTACGACGGCGGCGGGGGCCCTGGTGTCGCTCGCGGTCGAGCTGCTGCAGACGGCGGTGCCCGGGCAGGTCGTGGACGTGGACTCGGTGCTCCTGAACACCACCGGGGTGGCGCTCGCCCATCTGCTCGTGGTGCCGGCCGGGCGGGCGCGGCTGCGCCGCAGGTCGCAGGCGGGGTCCTCCTCGGGGAGGAGGCGGGAGCGGTCCCTTCAGGGGGCGACCCCGACGATTCCCAGGGTCGGGATCGCCCCGTAGACCGACGCTTTGTCCCCCGGTCCGGGGCGAGTATGGAGACAGAACGGGGGCCCGGGAAGCGGCCCCCGCCAGACTCCGAAGGAGCCCACCATGGCCGCACTCGCCCGCCCCCGTGACGGACGCATGATCGGCGGAGTGTGCGCGGCGCTGGCCCGGCGCTTCGGCATCTCCGCGACGACGATGCGTGTGATCTTCCTGGCCTCGTGTCTGCTGCCCGGCCCGCAGTTCCTGCTGTACCTGGCGCTGTGGGTGCTGCTGCCGTCGGAGAAGTCGCCGAGCACGGCCTGGTAGCCGGATCCGTACGCGCCTGAGGGCGCCCCCTCCCCGGTCGGGGAGGGGGCGCCCTCAGGCGTTCGTACGGCATGCGTAGGACATGCGCAGGGCATGCGTACGGCGTTCGTACGGCGAACTCAGACGCCGAGGCCGTTCAGCGGGAGGCCGTTCAGCGGCAGGCCGCCGAGGAGGCCGGTGGCCTGGCCGAGCGGGGTGGCGCCCAGGCCGCTCTGCACGCCGTCGAGCGGGACCTGGGTGGCCTGGTCGGTCACCGACGGGAGGGCCTTGACGCCCTGGTCGGCAGCCGACGGGAGGGTCTTCACGCCCTGGTCGGCGACCGCCGGGAGGGTCTTCACGCCCTGGTCGGCGCCCAGGCCGAGGGCACCCTCGCCACCGGCCACGGCCTCGGCGGCGCCCGCGGGGAGCTCGGTCAGGTCGTCGCCGAGCGGCACGACTCCGGTGACGACGCCGAGCACGTCCGGGCCGACCGGCAGCGCGGCGGGGGCGGCGGTGGCCGTACCGGCGGCGGCAGCGGCGAAAGCGGCACCCAGAGCGGCGACACCGAGCGTCTTGGCGGCAGACTGCTTCATCAGAAAATCTTCCTCAGGAGTCTCAGGTGCTTCTCGGGGCATCGGAGAGGGGCCCGAAGAGCAGGGGAATTTCAGGGAATGCAGAGCGGCTACGCAAGCTAATCAGCGAAAGCCCCGGCCGCAAACACCGAAATGCGGCCGGGCGTGGTGCGCCCGGCCGCGACGGAGATTCTCCCGAGGAGCGCGGTCATCCCGACTGGCGGGAAGACTCGCTGGTCGTGGCCGTCTGCTGGAACAGCCATTCGGACTTGAGCTCGGCATATCCAGGCTTGATGACCTCATTGATCATCGCAAGACGTTCATCGAAAGGAATGAACGCTGATTTCATCGCATTGACCGTGAACCACTGCATGTCGTCGAGCGTGTAGTCGAATGCCTCGACAAGGAATTCGAACTCCCGGCTCATGCTGGTGCCGCTCATCAACCGGTTGTCGGTGTTGACCGTCGCCCGGAAGTGCAGCTTGCGGAGCAGCCCGATGGGGTGCTCCCGGTACGACGCGGCGGCGCCGGTCTGCAGGTTGGAGGTGGGGCACATCTCCAGCGGGATGCGCTTGTCGCGCACGTACGCGGCGAGCCGGCCGAGCACGACCGAACCGTCGTCGGCGACCTCGATGTCGTCGATGATCCGGACCCCGTGGCCGAGGCGGTCGGCGCCGCACCACTGCAGGGCCTGCCAGATCGACGGCAGGCCGAAGGCCTCGCCGGCGTGGATCGTGAAGTGGTTGTTCTCCCGCTTCAGGTACTCGAAGGCGTCGAGGTGACGGGTGGGCGGGAAGCCGGCCTCGGCGCCCGCGATGTCGAAGCCGACGACGCCGCTGTCGCGGTAGCGGTTGGCGAGTTCGGCGATCTCGAGGGCGCGGGCGGCGTGCCGCATCGCGGTGAGCAGGGCGCCGACGCGGATGCGGTGGCCGTTCGCCCTGGCCTGGCGCTCGCCCTCGCGGAAGCCCTCGTTGACCGCCTCGACGACCTCTTCGAGGGTGAGACCGGCCTCCAGGTGCTGCTCGGGGGCGTAGCGGACCTCGGCGTAGACGACGCCGTCCTCGGCGAGGTCGAGGGCGCACTCGGCCGCGACCCGGACCAGGGCCTCGCGGGTCTGCATGACGGCGCAGGTGTGCGCGAAGGTCTCCAGGTAGCGCTCGAGTGAGCCGGAGTCGGCGGCCTCGCGGAACCAGATGCCGAGCTTGTCGGGCTCGGTCTCCGGGAGGCTGTCGTACCCCTGCGCCTGGGCGAGTTCGATGATCGTGCCGGGGCGCAGTCCGCCGTCGAGGTGGTCGTGCAGGAGCACCTTCGGGGCACGCCGGATCTGGTCCGCGGTGGGGATGTTGGGGATCTGGCTCGTCATTGCCGCACTCTAGCCCCTACGCGCGTAGAGCGCGCCCCGTGGCGCCGTATCCGGAGGGCGCATTTTCAGGTGCGGGTCTGCCGTCGGGCGGCCTAGCTTGTCGGCATGACCTCCGCGAGCGACCCCGAACTGCGCCGGATCCACGGCTTCCTGTCCGACTTCACCCGCAGGCAGGCCGAGCGCACGGTGGAGTTCCCGGGCGGGTTCGCCGCGCTCGACGACACCTACGCGCTGTCGTACGGCAACAACTACGTCCTGGTGGACGGCGAGACCGACCCCGAGGCGCTGCCCGCCCGGGTCGACGAGGCCATGGCCCACCTGTCGCACCGCGCCGTGTACATCCCCGACACGGCCACCGCCGAGGCCTGCGCGGGGCCGCTGGACCGGGCCGGCTACGCCTGCAAGACCGTGCTCGTCATGCGGCACGACGGCCCGGTGCCGGAGCTCGGCGGGGCGCGCGAGGTGGACCTGGCGACGCTGCGCGGCGCGCTGACCGAGAGCTCCCGGCGCTTCCTGCCGGACGCCGACGACGACGTGGTGCGGGCCCTGGTGGAACGGCGGGCGGCCCGGCGCCGGGGCGCCGACGACGTCCGCTTCCTCGCCTCGCACGACGAGTGGGGCGAGCCGGCGTCCTGGGCCGACCTGTACGTGGACCCGGCCTCCGGCGTGGCCCAGATCGAGGACCTGGTCACGGCGGAGGCGTACCTCGGCAGGGGGCATGCCGGGGTGGTCCTGGACACGGCGCTGCGCATGGCCGCCGACGCGGGGTGCACGACCGTCTTCCTGACCGCCCTCGCCGACGACTGGCCGCGGTACTGGTACGAGCGGCGCGGCTTCGCCACCGTGGGCAGCATCCACTGCTTCGAACGGGTGTAGCGGACGCGGCCGTTCGGGCGACGGGCGATACGTAACAGTGACCGCACGTACGGATGGCGTACACCTCGGCTTCTGAGACTGTTCTGCCATGGCGCACTACGCACTCGTGGGGACGACCGCCTCCCGGAGACCCCGGCTCGGGCGGCCCGTCGGAGCGACGAACCCGGTCACCGAGGCCGGAGGGGTGGTCCTGCTGCTCCCGGACGGCGAGCCCGCGTCCGGCCGCGGACCCTCGGTCCTGGCCCACGCGGCGGCGCTGCCACTGGGGCGGCGGCTGGCCCGCGCCGGGCGGGCGGACGGCCTCGTCACGCACGCGGTGCGCTACCGGGGCCGCGGCTGGAACGGCACGGACGCCCAGTTGGCCGAGGACGCCTCCTGGGCGGTCTCGGAGGCGGTACGGCGCTACGGCGACGTCCCGGTCTGTCTCGTGGGCCGCGGGATGGGGGCCAGGGCGGCCCTGCGGGCGGGCGGGCACACGGCGGTGGCGGCGGTCCTGGCGCTCGCGCCCTGGCTGCCGGAGGACGACCGGGCGGCCGAGCCGGAGCCGGTGCGGCAGCTGGTGGGCCGGCGGGTGCTGATCGTGCACGGCACCAACGACGCCCGTACGGACCCCGAGCTGTCGTACCGCTACGCGGAGCGGGCCAAGAAGTCCAACCGGGAGACCTGCCGCTTCGAGGTGCACGCGGACGGGCACGCGCTGCGCCAGTACCACGAGGAAGTCCGCGCCCTGGCCGCCGACTTCGTCCTCTCGGCCCTCTTCGCCCACGCCCCGACCCGCCCCCTCGCGGACGCCATGGCCGCGCCGCCGCCCCTCGGACTGCGGATGCCGCTGGCGGCGGGGTTCGGGCGCTCGCTGCGGGACCGGACGGCGCGGTAGCGGTCGGCGCCGCAGCGGTGGGCGGCAGCGGTCGGCACGGCAGCGGTCGGCGCGGTGCGCCGGGGCGTCTCCGGTCACTCCGGGATCAGGCTGCCCCGCTTGCCGAGCAGGAACTTCTTGAAGGCGGCCACCGGAGGTGTGTCCGGGTGGCCGTCGAGCCAGGCCACGCCGATCTCGCGGACCGCGCGCGGCGAGGTCACGCCGAGTTCGACGACGCCCGGCCGCGCCACGGCCGGCGGCGGCAGCAGGGCGACGCCGAGGCCGGCGGCGACCAGCCCGCGCAGGGTCTCGGCCTCCTCGCCCTCGAAGGCGATGCGGGGCGTGAAGCCGGCCTGGGCGCACAGGTCGTCGGTGATGCGGCGCAGCCCGTAACCGGGTTCCAGGGTCACGAAGGTCTCGTCCGCCGCCTCCGCGAGGCGGATCCGTTTGCGGCCGGCGAGCCGGTGGTCGTCGGGCACCACGAGCCGCAGCCGCTGCTCGTCGAGGCGGCGCGCGACCAGGTCGGGGGCGTCGGGAACCGGCGAGGTCAGACACAGGTCGAGGTCGCCGGCCCGGAGCCGTTCGATCATCGCCTCGCCGTAGTTCTGCACCAGGGTGAAGCGGACCCTGGGGTGGTCGACGCGGAAGGCGCGGATGAGTCCGGGCACGGTCTCGGAGCCCATGGTGTGCAGGAAGCCGAAGGCGACCCGGCCCGCGGTGGGGTCGGCGTCGGCCCGTACGGTGTCGGCGGCCCGCTCGACCTCGGCGAGCGCCCGCTCGGCGGCGGACAGGAAGCGGCGGCCCGCCGGGGTGAGCGAGACCGTGCGGCCGCGGCGGGCGAACAGGGCGACGCCGAGGTCGTCTTCGAGCCGGACCATCGCCCGCGAGAGCGTCGACTGCGGCACGCCCATCTCCGCCGCGGCCCTGGTCACGTGCTCGTGCCGGGCGACGGCGGCGAAGTACGCGAGCCGGGGCGCGAGCAGCAGCCCCATGTCTTCTTCGTTACTGTTCGGTGACAGACGAGGCTGTGACCTGTACTCATGCACCATGGGAACGATTACAGCAGTTCCGTGCATTGGACGCATGAAGCAGGGCGTCCTACGTTCGAGACATGCCTTCCGCCAGTACCAAGGCGGCCGTCACCAGCCCGGCCGCCGACTCCCGCCTCTCCCCCGGTCGCCCCGGCTACCGCCGGATGAGCCTCGCGCTCTTCGCCGCCGGAGTGGCCACCTTCGCCCTCCTCTACTCCACCCAGGCCCTGCTGCCCGCCGTCTCGGCCGAGTTCGGCGCCACCGCGTCGGCCGCGTCCTGGACGGTCTCCGCCGCGACCGGCGCGCTCGCCCTGTGCGTCCTCCCCCTCAGCGCGCTGTCCGAGCGCGTCGGGCGGCGCTCGATGATGACGGTCTCGCTCGTGGTCGCCGTCGTCGTCGGTCTGCTCGTCCCGCTCGCCCCGAACCTGGAGGTCCTGGTCGCGCTGCGCGCGGTGCAGGGCGCGGCGCTGGCCGGCGTGCCGGCCTCGGCGATGGCGTTCCTGGCCGAGGAGGTGCGGCCGAAGGCGCTGGTCGCCGCGATCGGTCTGTTCGTGGCGGGCAACTCCATCGGCGGCATGAGCGGGCGGATCGTCACCGGCTGGGTGGCCCAGATCTGGGGCTGGCGGGCGGCCCTGGCGGCCGTCGGCCTGATGGCCCTGCTCTGCGCGGTCGCCTTCCGGGCGCTGCTGCCCAAGGCGAGGCACTTCACGCCCGGTTCGCTGAACCCGGGGGAGCTGGTCAGGACCGTCCGCAGCCACCTCGCCGACCCGCTGCTCATGCGGCTCTACGCGATCGGCGCGCTGTTCATGACGGTGTTCGGGGCCGTGTACACGGTGATCGGCTACCGCCTGGTGGAGGCCCCGTTCTCCCTCCCGCAGGGCGTGATCGGCTCGATCTTCCTGATCTACCTGGTCGGTACGGTCTCCTCGGCCGCCGCCGGCAAGCTGGTCGGCCGGCTCGGCCGGCGCGGGGCGCTGTACCTCGCCGTCTCCACGACCACGGCCGGTCTGCTGCTCTCCCTCGCCGACGCGCTGCCCGCGGTGCTGGCGGGTCTGGTCCTCATCACGGCCGGCTTCTTCGCCGGGCACGCGGTCGCCTCCTCCTCGGTGAGCCGTACCGCGAAGACGGGCCGCGCGCAGGCCTCGGCGCTCTACCAGTCCGCGTACTACGTCGGCAGCAGCGTGGGCGGCACGCTCGGCGCGATCGCCTTCCACGCGGGCGGCTGGGCGGGGACGGTCCTGATCGGCCTGGTCGCGGTGCTCGGCGTCGTGTCGATCACGCTGTACGGCACGCACAGCGCGCGGGTCGAGGCGCGTCGCCACAAGCTGCTCGCCGCCTGCTGACGTACTGCAACCCTTCGGCTCCCCCGAGCGTCGTACAGGTCAGGACTCAAGGGGGAGTTGACGATCATGAATGCGATACGGAGGAGAGCCGGCATCGGCCTCGCCGTCACGTCACTGGTGGTACCGATGACGGTGGCGCTCGCCGCCGCGCCGGCGCAGGCGGCGTCCTGCAATGTGACGACCGGCCCGTACCAGAAGCAGGTGGAGAAGTTCCTGGGGCGGACGGTCGACGGGCGGCAGTCGCTCGCCGACTGCAAGGCCATCCAGGCCTTCCAGGCCAAGCACGGGATCACGCCGACGCAGGGGTACGCCGGGACGATCACCTGGCGCACGATGTCGACGATGCTGGCGCAGAAGGCGGCCGGGAGCAATCCCAACAAGGACCGCAAGTGTCCGACCAACAAGGGCCGGATCGCCTGTGTCGACCTGACCAGGCAGCTCAGCTGGATCCAGGACGGGTCCCGGCTGAAGTACGGCCCGGTGCCGGTGCGCACCGGCAAGGACGGCACGGAGACCCGTACCGGCGCGAAGAAGATCTACTGGCGCAACATCAACCACTGGTCGACGCTGTACCACGTGTCGATGCCGTACTCGCAGTTCTTCGACGGCGGCCAGGCCTTCCACTCGACGACCAAGTCCATGTGGAACCCGCCGGGTTCGGGCGGCTGCGTCAACATGACGTCCAAGGACGCCAAGGCGTACTGGAGCCTGCTCAGGAACGGTGACGACGTGTTCGTCTACGGGCGCAAGCCCGGAACCTGACGGCAGTCGGGCCCGGTTGTCAGTGCCCTGCGATAACTTCCCCTCATCGGTCGCCGATCGGGCGCCGGTGAGGGGCGAGTGGGGTGGACCCGATGGGTGACGTGGTGACGACCGAGGACCTGGACTCCCGGCTGGAGAAGTACCGCACGGAGCTGACCGGTTACTGCTACCGGATGCTGGGCTCCGCCTTCGAGGCGGAGGACGCCGTGCAGGACACGATGGTGCGGGCCTGGCGCTCCATCGACGGCTTCGAGGGACGCTCGTCACTGCGCTCCTGGCTGTACCGGATCGCCACCAACGTGTGCCTGGACTCGCTGAACGCGGGCAACCGGCGGGCGCGTCCGATGGACCTGACCGACCCGACGCCGGTCGCCCAGGCCCGGCTCAACGAGCGTCCGGAGGTCACCTGGCTGGAGCCGGTGCCGGACGGCCGGGTGCTGCCGTCGGTGGCCGACCCGGCGGAGACGGCGGTCTCGCGGGAGACCGTGCGGCTGGCCTTCGTGGCCGCGCTGCAGCACCTGCCGCCGAAGCAGCGGGCGGTGCTGATCCTGCGCGAGGTCCTCGCGTGGAAGGCGAGCGAGGTGGCCGAGCTGCTGGACACGAGCGTCGCCTCGGTCAACAGCGCGCTGCAGCGGGCCCGGGCGACCCTCGCCGAGCAGGCGCCGGCCGCCTCCGACGCGGCGAACCCGCTCGACGAGGAGCAGAAGGCGCTCCTCGACCGCTATGTGGCGGCCTTCGAGGGGTACGACATGCAGGCGCTGACCGCACTGCTGCACGAGGACGCGACGATGTCCATGCCGCCGTACGACCTGTGGCTGCGCGGCCACGAGGACATCGTGGGCTGGATGCTCGGCGTCGGCGAGGTCTGCCGCGGCTCGAAGCTGCTCCCGACCGTGGCGAACGGCTCACCGGCCTTCGCGCACTACCACCCCGTCCCGGACGGCGGGTTCGAGCCGTGGGCGCTGATCGTGCTCCAGCTCAACGACGGGAAGATCGGCGGGATGGACTTCTTCCTGGACACCAAGCGCTGGTTCCCGCTCTTCGAGCTCCCGGACCGCCTGGAAGCCTGAGTCACAGCAGGCCGCCGAGCCCGACGAGGTCCAGCACCCCTCGCAGCTCGGGCCCGGCGCCCTGGAACACCAGCCGGTGCCCGCCCCGCCCGGCGGCGAGCCGCAGCCGGGCGAGCGCGTCGACGACCACCAGATCGGCCCGGCCGAGCCCGCCGACGTCGCACACGACGTCGGCGGGCTCGGCCGTCTCCAGGAACGCGCAGATCCGGCCGAGGTCGTCGGGGGCGGGCGGCCCGGTCAGCCGCAGTTCGATGGTCCGAGAGCTCTCCACACCAGACAGACCGTCGCCGCCCCCGGAACTCATCGCCGACCGGATCGGTCAGCCTCCGGGCTCGGCGCCATGATCAGGGGCGATCAGCGGGTCACGCGATGCGGTCCAGAACGATCGGGTTCGCCGTGAAGGGGGTGCCCTCGGGGGCGATGTCCCAGGACTCGGTCAGGGACTTCAGGGCGTAGTCGAACTTCTCCGGGGTGTCGGTGTGGAGGGTCAGCAGGGGCTGGCCCGCCGTGACCCTGTCGCCCGGCTTGGCGTGCAGCTCGACGCCCGCGCCGGCCTGGACCGGGTCCTCCTTGCGGGCGCGGCCGGCGCCCAGGCGCCAGGCGGCGATACCGATGTCGTAGGCGTCGAGGCGGGTCAGGACGCCGGAGGACGGGGCGGTGACGACGTGCTGCTCGCGGGCGACCGGGAGGGTCGCGTCCGGGTCGCCGCCCTGGGCGGAGATCATGCGGCGCCAGACGTCCATCGCGGAGCCGTCCGCGAGGGCCTTCGCCGGGTCGGCGTCCTTGATGCCGGCCGCGGCCAGCATCTCGGTGGCGAGGGCGATGGTGAGGTCGACGACGTCCTGGGGGCCGCCGCCCGCGAGGACCTCGACCGACTCGCGGACCTCGAGCGCGTTGCCCGCGGTCAGGCCGAGCGGGGTCGACATGTCGGTCAGCAGGGCGACCGTCTTCACGCCGCTGTCGGTGCCGAGGGCGACCATCGTGGAGGCGAGCTCCCGGGCGTCCTCGATGGTCTTCATGAACGCGCCGGTGCCGACCTTGACGTCCAGGACCAGCGAGCCGGTTCCCTCGGCGATCTTCTTCGACATGATCGAGGAGGCGATCAGCGGGATGGCCTCCACCGTGCCGGTCACGTCGCGCAGGGCGTACAGCTTCTTGTCCGCGGGGGCCAGGCCGTCGCCCGCCGCGCAGATCACCGCGCCGGTGCTGTCGAGGACGTGCAGCATCTCCTCGTTCGAGAGCAGCGCGCGCCAACCGGGGATGGACTCCAGCTTGTCCAGGGTGCCGCCGGTGTGGCCGAGGCCCCGGCCGGACAGCTGCGGCACGGCCGCGCCGCAGGCGGCGACCAGCGGGGCGAGCGGCAGGGTGATCTTGTCGCCGACGCCGCCGGTGGAGTGCTTGTCGGAGGTCGGGCGGGAGAGCGACGAGAAGTTCATGCGCTCGCCGGACGCGATCATCGCCGCCGTCCAGCGCGCGATCTCCTCGCGGTTCATGCCGTTCAGCAGGATCGCCATGGCGAGGGCGGACATCTGCTCGTCGGCGACCTCGCCGCGGGTGTAGGCGTCGATGACCCAGTCGATCTGCTCGGGGCTCAGCTCGCCCTTGTCCCGCTTCGTGCGGATGACGGAGATGACGTCCATGTGATGGTGCCTCTTTCTACGCGCATAGAGGATCGTGCGGGAAGGGAAGACAGGAGCGGCCCCTCCATGGTGCCGGAAGGGCCGCTCCTCGGTACTACTTGGACAGGTGGTCCGGGCCGAAGGCCTGCGGGAGCATCTCCGCGAGGGTGATGAACCCGGCGGGCGTCTCCAGGACGAGCTCGGGGCCCCCGAACTCGTACAGCAGCTGCCGGCACCGGCCGCACGGCACCAGCGGGCCGCCACTGCCGTCCACGCACACGAAGTGCGTCAGCCGGCCGCCACCGGTCGCCTGGAGCTGCGAGACCAGACCGCACTCGGCGCACAGACCGAGACCGAACGAGGCGTTCTCCACGTTGCAGCCGGAGACCACCCGCCCGTCGTCCACGAGCGCCGCCGCTCCGACCGGGAAGCCGGAGTACGGGGCGTACGCCCGGGACATCGCCGACCTGGCCGTCTCCCGCAGGAGCTCCCAGTCCGGCTCGGTGCGGGCGGGCGTCACTTGCCCTGGCCCTTCCGGTACGGCAGACCGTCCGCCTTGGGCATCCGCAGCCGCTGCGCCGACAGGGCCAGCACGAGCAGCGTGGTGACGTACGGAGCGGCGTCGACGAACTGGCTCGGGACCTCGTCGGTGAGCCCGTACCAGAGGAAGAAGCCGGCGGCGAAGCCGGCCGAGACCGCCGCGACCACGTACTTCTTCCTGTACAGCTGCCACAGCGCGGCGATCACCAGGAGCATCGCGACCAGCAGCAGCAGTGCGTGGACGTTCTCCGCACCGCCGCGCAGCTTCAGGCTGTCGGTGAAGCCGAACAGACCGGCGCCCATGGCCATGCCGCCGGGCATCCAGTTACCGAAGATCATCGCGGCGAGACCGATGTAACCGCGGCCGCCGGTCTGGCCCTCCTGGTAGATGCCGGTGGAGACGATCGCGAGGAACGCGCCGCCGAGGCCGGCGAGGGCGCCGGAGATGGTGACGGCGATGTACTTGTACTTGTAGACGTTGACGCCCAGCGACTCCGCGGCGACCGGGTTCTCACCGCAGGAGCGCAGCCGCAGGCCGAAGGCCGTACGCCACAGCAGCCACCAGGTGGCCGGGATCAGCAGGATCGCCACGACGGTGAGCAGCGACAGGTCGGTGACCAGACCGCCGAGGATGCCGGCCAGGTCGGAGATCAGGAACCAGTGCTTGGCCTGGAGGTCCTGCAGCCAGTCCGAGAGCCCCGGGATGGTGATCTGGGTGATCTGGTCGATGCGCGGGGACTGCTTGGACGAGCCGCCCTCGGCCTCGGCGAACGTGAAGTTCGACAGGTACTGGGTGAAGCCGACCGCGAGGATGTTGATCGCCACACCGGAGACGATGTGGTTCACGTTGAACGTGACGGTGATGATCGCGTGCAGCAGACCGCCGACCGCGCCGCCCAGGAGGCCGACCAGGACGCCCGTCCACGGGCCCCACTGGTACCCGGCCCAGGCGCCGAACCAGGTGCCGAGCACCATCATGCCCTCGAGGCCGATGTTGACGACGCCCGCGCGCTCGGACCACAGGCCGCCGAGGCCGGCGAGACCGATCGGCACGGCGAGCTGGAGCGCGCCGGAGACCTGGCCGACCGAGGTGAGGTCGTTGGCCCCGGAGATGGCGCGGACCATGGAGAAGAGCACGAGTCCGGCCGCGACGATCAGCAGGATCCAGGGCCAGGTCAGCTTGCGGCGGCCGGCCTTCTTCGGCTGGGCGCTCGGCTTGGCAACGGTGCCGGTGCTCATGCCGCCACCTCCTTGTCGGTCTTGATGGCGCCGCCGGCGGCCAGCTCCTCGCCGACCTTCTGCTGCTGGCGGCGGAGGCCGTAACGGCGGACGAGCTCGTAGGAGACGACCACGGCGATCACGATGATGCCCTGCATGATCTTGGTGATCTCCTTCGGGTACCCGTGGACGTCGAGGTCGCTCGACGCCTTGTCCAGGAACGCGAAAAGGAGGGCCGCGAAGAAGATGCCGACCGGGTGGTTGCGGCCGAGCAGGGCGATGGTGATGGCGGTGAAGCCGACACCGACCGGGAAGTCGAGGCTGTACGTGTGGGTCTCGCCGAGCAGCGTCGGCATGCCGGACAGACCGGCGAGGCCACCCGAGATCAGCATCGAGGTGAGGATCATCTTCTTGGCGTCGACACCGCTGGCCTGGGCCGCGGACTCGCTGGCGCCGGTGGCGCGCAGGTCGAAGCCGAAGCGGGTGCGGTTGAGGGCGAACCAGTAGACGACGCCGAGCGCGAGCGCGACGAAGGTGAAGCCGTAGATGACACCGCTGCCCTCGCCCATGTCGATGCCGGGGAACCAGCCGGACTCGGAGATCTCACCGGTGGTGAGGTTGTTGGAGCCGGGGGGCTGGACACCGAAGTTCTTCGGCAGGATCAGCCAGGCCACCAGGGCCGTGGTGATGGCGTTGAGCATGATCGTCGAGACGACCTCGGAGACCCCGCGGGTGGTCTTGAGGATGCCCGCGATACCGGCCCAGAAGGCGCCGGTGGCGATCGCGACGAGCACGATCACCAGGATGTGCAGCGGGCCGGGCAGCTCGATGGAGGCGCCGACCAGGGCGGAGACCATGGCGGCGAGCCGGTACTGGCCGTCGACGCCGATGTTGAAGAGGTTCATCCGGAAGCCGACGGCCACGGCCAGGGCCGCCAGGTAGTAGATCCCGGTCTGGTTGACGATCAGCACCTGGATGTCGGAGAACCCGGCGTTCTCGATCATGATCCGGATCGGCTCGATCGGGTCGAGACCCGTGGCGAGCAGCACCAGCACGGTGAGCACGAACGAGGTGACCAGCGCGAGCACCGGGCCCGCAGCCCCGATGATCAGCTTGTCCTTGTCGAATTTCATCATCGGGCGTCACCGTCTTCGGGGTGCTCGGCGGCGGACTCGTCGGAGCCTTCGAGGCGGCCGGTGGCCGCGCCGGTCATGGCGGAGCCCAGCTCCTCGGGCGTGATGGTGGCGGGGTCGGCGTCGGCGACGAGCTTGCCGCGGTACATGACGCGCAGGGTGTCGGACAGGCCGATCAGCTCGTCGAGGTCGGCGGAGATCAGCAGCACGGCCAGGCCCTCGCGGCGGGCGTCGCGGATCGCGTCCCAGATCTGCGCCTGGGCGCCGACATCCACACCCCGGGTGGGGTGGGCGGCGATCAGGAACTTCGGGGCGTGGCTCATCTCGCGGCCGACGATCAGCTTCTGCTGGTTGCCGCCGGACAGGGAGGCCGCGGTGACCTCGATGCCGGGGGTGCGGACGTCGTACTCGCGCACGATCCGCTCGGTGTCCTTGCGGGCGGCCTTCGGGTCGAGGATGCCGCGCTTGGAGTTGGGCGCCTCGGTGACGTGGCCGAGGATGCGGTTCTCCCAGAGCGGGGCCTCCAGGAGCAGGCCGTGGCGGTGGCGGTCCTCGGGGATGTAGCCGATGCCGCCCTCGCGGCGCTTGCGCACCGAGACCTTGGAGATGTCCTGGCCGTCGAGGGTGATCACGCCCGCGTCGGGGTTGTTCATGCCCATGAGGGCCTCGATGAGCTCGGTCTGGCCGTTGCCCTCGACGCCGGCGATGCCCAGGATCTCGCCCTTGTGGATGGTGAGCGAGATGTCGTCGAGGAGCTTGCGGCCCTCGCCGACCTCCTGGAGCCCGATCGCGCCGGACGGGTCCGGCGGGGCGGCGGAGGTGAGCGGGGCGGCGGCAGCGGCGCCGGCCTCGGTCAGCGTCAGTGCCTGGACCTGGAGCATGGGCACGTCGGTGACGGTCGACTCGCGGGTCTCCGGCGAGGGCAGCTCGGTGCCGACCATCAGCTCCGCGAGCTGCTTGGTGGTGGCGGTCTTCGGGTCGGCGGTGCCGACCGTGGTGCCGCGGCGGATGACGGTGATGTCGTCGGCGACCTTCAGGACCTCGCCCAGCTTGTGCGAGATGAAGATGACGGTCAGGCCCTCGGACTTGAGCTCGCGCAGGTTGTCGAAGAGCGCGTCGACCTCCTGCGGGACGAGCACGGCGGTCGGCTCGTCGAGGATGAGGATCCTGGCGCCGCGGTAGAGGACCTTGAGGATCTCCACGCGCTGCCGGTCGGCGACGCCGAGGTCCTCGACGAGCGCGTCGGGGCGGACGCCGAGGCCGTACGCGTCGGAGATCTCCTGGATCTTCCGGCGGGCCTTGGCACCGATGCCGTAGAGCTTCTCGCCGCCGAGGACGACGTTCTCCAGGACGGTGAGGTTGTCGGCGAGCATGAAGTGCTGGTGCACCATGCCGATGCCGCGCGCGATGGCGTCTCCGGGGCTGGAGAACGAGACCCGCTCGCCGTCGATGGCGATGGTGCCCTCGTCCGGCTTCTGCATGCCGTAGAGGATCTTCATCAGGGTCGACTTGCCGGCACCGTTCTCGCCGATGAGGGCATGCACGGTGCCCTTGCGGACGGTGATGGCGATGTCCCTGTTGGCGACGACGCCGGGGAAACGCTTGGTGATGCCGTGGAGTTCTACGGCAGGGGGGCTGGACGCGTTGATGGCGCACTCTCCTTGGCCGAAAGGAGTGGGAGCGGAGGGCAGGGCGGGGCGAAGTTATCGTGCCAGCGAGACATCTACACGCGTAGCGCTGCCGAAAATTGAAAACCCGTACGGGAATGGGGCCGGGGCCCGGCTCCGGTGGACTGCCACCGTCGCCGGGCCCGCGGGCTCAGGTCGTGACCCTGGCGCCGTTACGGCGTGGTCTTGACCGTGATCTTGCCGTCGACGATCTCCTTCTTCGCCTTGTCCACCGCGGCGATGAGGTCGGTCATCTTCGTGTACGCCGGGTTGGAGGCGGCCAGGCCGACACCGTCCGTCGCGAGGCCGTAGCGGATCTCACCGCTCTGCGGCTTGCCGTCCTTGACCGACTTGATCACGTTGAACACGGAGTCGGAGACGTCCTTGGTGACCGAGGTCAGGATGTGGTCCTTGTAGGCGGCCAGACCCTTCTGGTTGTACTGGTCCGAGTCCACGCCGATGGCCCACTTGCCGGCCTTGGCGGTGGCCTCGATCGCGCCGGAACCGGCGAGACCGGCGGCGGCGTAGATCACGTCGGCGCCCTTGTCGAGCTGGCCCTGCGCGGCCGCCTTGCCGAGGTCGGGCTTCGAGAAGCCGTCGAAGTTCGGCGGCTGGGTCAGGTACTGGGTGAGCACCTTCGCCTTGGGGTTGGTGTCCTTCACGCCCTGGACGAAGCCCGCCTCGAACTTCTTGATCAGCGGAACCTCGACACCGCCGATGAAGCCGACCGTGCCGGTCTTGGACGCCTTGGCGGCGGCGACGCCGGCCAGGTAGGAGCCCTGCTCCTCGTTGAAGACGAGGTTGGCGATGTTCGGGCCGGTCTTCGAGGTGTCGTCGATGAGGCCGAAGGTGGTCTTCGGGTAGGCCTTGGCGACCTTCTCGATGGCCGGCGCGTACGCGAAGCCGACACCGATGACCGGGTTGTTGCCCGCGCGGGCCAGAGCGGTGAGGCGCTGCACCTTGTCGGCGTCACCCTCGCCCTCGGACGGCTCGGCCTCGGCACCCTTGACGCCGAGCTCGTCCTCGGCCTTCTTCAGGCCCGCGTAGGCGGCGTCGTTGAAGGACTGGTCGCCGCGGCCGCCGATGTCGTACGCGATGGCGGCCTTGGTGGCGCCGGCGCTCGAGGTGGAGCTGGAGCCCGAGTCCGTCGACGACTTGCCACACGCGGTGGCGGAAAGGGCAAGCGCCGCGGAGGCGATGCCCACGGTCGTGATCCTGGTGATCCGGCGCAAGAGGAGGGTCCCTTCGAGACTGACCGAAAGCGCCTCTTCCGGCGCTGGTTTCGCGGCGATCGTAACGCGCGTAGATGTCAGTTAAAGACCCGTTCATGAGTCGTTATCGGATCGTCGCGAACCGGCCAGGGGGGCCACCGGCGGCGTCCGGCCCGATACGGCCCGTCATACACGCTGGTACGGGCGTTCGGGCCGGGCCCCGGGGCGACACGCCGGGGGCTGGGCCGGACGGATGAGCGGGCTCCCGCCCCGCCCGGCCCGGACCGCCCGGGCCGGAAATCAGCGCTTGGGGGGCTTGGGGGCCACGTCCAGGAGGGCGGCGCCCGTGAACAGCTCCACCGCGACCGCGATGGCCCGCTCGTCCACGTCGAAGTCGCCCGCGTGCAGATCGCGGACCCGGGTGTCGCCGGGAACCCGGACGCCGAGCCGGGCCATGGCGCCGGGGACGTGCTCCAGGTACCAGGAGAAGTCCTCGCCACCCAGGGACTGCTCGGTGTCCTCGATCGCGTACGGGCCGCGCCGGGCGGTCATCGCGTCGCGGAGCAGCTCGGTGACGACCGGGTCGTTGACGACCGGGGGGACCCCGCGGACGTAGTCGACGGTCGACTTGGCCCGGTGCAGGGTGGCGATCTCGTCGATCGCCGCGTGCACCAGGTCGGGGGCGTCGCGCCAGGCCGGCAGGTCGAGGCAGCGGACGGTGCCGGAGAGCTCGGCGTGCTGCGGGATGACGTTGCAGGCGTGGCCGGCGGCGATCCGGCCCCAGGTGACCGAGAGGCCCGAGCGGGCGTCGACCCGGCGGGCCAGCAGGGCGGGGACGTCGACGGCGATCCGGGCGGCGGCGGTGACCAGGTCGGTGGTCAGGTGGGGGCGCGCGGTGTGGCCGCCGGGGCCGTCGAGGGTGATCTCCAGGCGGTCGCAGGCGGAGGTGATGGGGCCGGGGCGCAGTCCGATCCGGCCGGCGTCGACCTTGGGGTCGCAGTGCACGGCGATGATCCGGCCCACGCCGTCCAGGACCCCGGACTCGATGGCGTCGGCGGCGCCGCCGGGCAGCACCTCTTCGGCGGGCTGGAAGATCAGCCGTACGGCCGCGGGCAGCCGGCCCTGGCGGTCGAGCTCGGCGAGGACCAGGCCGGCGCCCAGCACGGCGGTGGTGTGCACGTCGTGGCCGCAGGCGTGGGCGCGGTCGGGCACCGTGGAGCGGTACGCGACGGTCTTGGTGTCGGGGATCGGCAGCGCGTCGATGTCGGCGCGGATCGCCAGCATGGGCCGCCCGTGGTCCCAGGTCCCGATGTCGCACATGAGTCCGGTGCCGGTCGCCAGCACCTTGGGTGCGAGGCCGGCCGCCTCCAGGCGCTCCTTGAGCGCGGCGGTGGTACGGAACTCCTGGTTGCCGAGCTCGGGGTGCATGTGCAAGTCCCTGCGGAACGCGATCAGTTCGGCACGCAGGGGTTCGGACAGCGTTCCGGGCAGCGCTGCGGGCGCCGCGTCGGGGCCGGGCTCTCGGGACTTCAACTGGTTCACCTTTTGAAGGGTAGGCCCCCGTGGAGATCAACTGGCCCTTGATCACGAAAAGTTCAGCCCGATAGGGGAAAGAATCCCGGTTCCCCAGGCATGACGGTCACGCTGTGTGGGTACGCTTACCCGAATTCGAGCCTTTCGGTCCCCGTGGCGGTGCCGGCGACACCCGCCAGGAAGCCCTGGGCGCGCGGTGAGGCGTTCTCCCGCAGCCACCCCGGGGCGATCTCGCAGACAGCGACCTTCACGCCCGTACCGGCGAGCGCCAGCGGCAGCGTGTGGACGACCGTGGACGGGAAGCTGACCACCGTGCGGCCGATGGGGCCGCGGCGGGCGATCAGCTCCAGGGGCAGGTCCGGGCGGACCACCTCGAGGCCGGTCTCCACGGCGATCCGGTGCAGCTTCTCGGCGCTCTCGCGGCGGTGCGCGAAGTAGCGGGTGGCCCCGTGGTCGGCGGCGAGCGCCGTCACGGCCCGCAGGTACTGGTCGGGGTCGACGACGCCCGTCTCCACCAGGGAGGTGCCGACCAGGTCGGCGCCGCGGGTGATCCGGGGCGGGCCGAAGCGGGACCGGGTCCAGGCGAAGTCGTTGGCCAGGACGGTGGTGCCCGGCGGCGGCTCGACCGGCAGCGAGGTGAAGATCTCCACCGTGCGGCGGCGGCCCGGGGCGAGCTTGCGTCGGGCCAGCGAGGTGACCGGGGCGAGCACCAGCTCGCGCGGGCCCCGGCTGCCCCGCCGGTGCCAGCGCACCAGGCGTTCGCCGCGGGCGAGTTGGGCGGCGAACTCCATGGTGGCGGTGCCGTCGTCGACGACGGTGACCCGGCGGGGGCCGAAGAGGGTGAGCAGGAGCTGGACGTAACGCGAGAAGGGGTCCCCGATGATCACCCGGTCCGCGGCGCGCAGCGGCGCCGCGAGCTCGCGGAGCGTCCGTGCCACGGCTCCTCTGCCCTGCCGGGCGTCGTGCCACTTCACGGTGACGCCCTCGTCCCTGGCCAGCTGGGCCATGCGGCGCAACTGGCCGCGGGACATCGGGTCGGTGGGCGACAGGACGACCACGGTGAGGCCGGGGACGACCCTGCGCGGCTCCTCCGCAGGCTTCTCGTCGTCCGGGAGGTCCGTCCCGGTCACCGGCCCCGCCGGCCGGGCGGAGCCCGTGGTGGCAACGGGCTCCGCCACGGCGGCGGCGCGGCGGTTCGGCTGGCGGGGGACGCCCTGGAGCTGGGCGGGGGTGTCCTGGGACGCGGCCGTCGCGTAGGCCCATTCCAGGACGTTCAGAAGCTGGACCGGGCTCTCGACGAACGCCAGCTGGCCGGTCATGCGGAGACGAGCCCCTGGACCCGGCGGAGCTTCTTCATCGGGCCGAGCTCCGACTCGTAGACCTTCTTGACGCCGTCGCCGAGGGCGGTCTCGATGGTGCGGATGTCGCGGACCAGGCGCTGCAGGCCCTGCGGCTCGACGGAGGCGGCCTGGTCGGAGCCCCACATGGCGCGGTCGAGGGTGATGTGGCGCTCGACGAAGGTGGCGCCGAGGGCGACCGCGGCGAGGGTGGTCTGCAGGCCGGTCTCGTGGCCGGAGTAGCCGATCGGGACGTTCGGGTACTCCTCCTGCAGCGTCTGGATCACGCGCAGGTTGAGCTCCTCGGCCTTGGCCGGGTACGTGGAGGTGGCGTGGCAGAGCAGGATGTTGTCGCTGCCCAGGACCTCGACGGCGTGCCGGATCTGCTTCGGGGTGGACATGCCGGTGGAGAGGATCACCGTGCGGCCGGTGGCGCGCAGCTCGCGCAGCAGCTCGTCGTCGGTGAGGGAGGCGGAGGCCACCTTGTGGGCGGGGACGTCGAACTTCTCCAGGAAGGCGACGGCCTCGGTGTCCCACGGGGAGGCGAACCACACGATGCCGCGCTTCTTGCAGTGCTCGTCGATCTGGCGGTACTCGTCCTCGCCGAACTCGACGCGGTGGCGGTAGTCGATGTAGGTCATCCGGCCCCAGGGGGTGTCGCGCTCGATGTCCCACTGGTCGCGCGGGGTGCAGATCTCCGGCGTGCGCTTCTGGAACTTGACCGCGTCGCAGCCGGCCTCGGCGGCCACGTCGATCAGCGCGAAGGCGTTGTTCAGGTCGCCGTTGTGGTTGATGCCGATCTCGCCCGTGATGTAGACGGGCCGGCCCGGGCCGGCGGTCTTGCTGCCGAAGGTGCGAAGGCGGGTGCTCATGATGGTGGTTCCTTAGCGGTTGGGGGTGTCGAGCTGGGGTCCGAGGAGCCAGGCGGCGATCTCGCGGATCGCTCCGAAGCCGCCGGGCGTTTCGGTCACCGCGCGGGCGGCGGCCCGTACGGAGTCGTGGGCACTGCCCACCGCGACGGGCCAGCCGACGAGGTGGAAGCAGGGGAGGTCGTTGACGTCGTTGCCGGCGTAGAGCACGCGCTGGGGGTCGATGCCCTGCTCGTCGCACCACTGCTTGAGGGCGAGGTCCTTGCGGTCCACGCCGTGCAGCACGGGGATCCGCAGCTTGCGTGCGCGGGCGGCGACGACGGGGTTCTGCTCGGAGGAGAGGATCAGCAGCGGGACGCCGGCCTTGCGCAGGGCGGCGATGCCGAGGCCGTCGCCTCGGTGTACGGAGACGAACTCGCGGCCGTCCGCGTCGATGTGGACGCGGTCGTCGGTCTGGGTGCCGTCGAAGTCCAGGACCACGGCGTCGACGTCGGCGAGCGCCGGGGCGGCCGGGGTGTCGAGCAGCGGGGCGAGCGCGCGGGCCCGGGCGAGGTCGTGCGGGTCGTCGATCTCCAGGACCCGGGCGGGGTCGGTGACGACGAGCGCGGTGCGGCCGAAGAAGCGGTGCCGGTGGGTACGGAAGCCCTCGGCGGCCATGGCGTAGACGGCGCCGGTCTCCAGGTACTCGGGCCGCCGGTCCTGGCGGCGTGGGCGGTGGGCCTTGTCGTGGTTGACCCCGGTGGCGCCGTCGGTCTCCTCCTTCCACAGGAAGCCGTGGGTCGGGGCGGCCGTCAGGGCGGTGTCGGCCTCGCCGGAGACGACCTTCGCGACGGCCTCGTCCACCTCTTCGGGGGAGAGGAAGGGGCTGGTGCACTGGACGAGGAGGACGACGTCCGGGCGGTGGCCCGAGGTGGCCTCGTACGCGTCCATGGCGTGCAGGACGGCCGACTCGCTGGTGGCGGTGTCGCCGGCGATCGCGGCGGGGCGGTGCACCGCCTCCGCACCGTACGAGCGGGCGGCCGCCGCGATGCCCGGGTCGTCGGTGGAGACGACGACGGCGGTGACGAGCGGGGCGCTCAGGCAGGCCCGCACCGCGCGGGCGACCAGCGGGATTCCGGCCACCGCGGCGAGGTTCTTGCCGGGGACGCCCTTGGAGCCGCCCCGGGCGGGGATCACGGCGAGGACGGTCGGCGACTGCGGTGTCATCAGAGTTCTCCCAGGCGGCGGATGACGGGGGCCACGCGCTGGACGCCGTGGCGGTAGGCGCCGCGCGCCACCTCGCGGACGATCCGGCGCACCCCGCTCTCGCGGGGCTCGGGCGCGGTGAGGTCGAGGCGGTGGCGGGCGAGGATGGCCGGCAGATAGCCGGGGGCCGTCTCGGCCGTGTAGTACGGGGCGACCGGGGGCAGCGCCGGCCGGTCGAGCAGCTCGGCGACCCGGTCACGGGCGGCGTCGAAGGCCTGCTCGTACGAGCCGTCCGAGGCGACGCCCTGGCGGGCCAGCCACGGTTCGTCGGGCTGCGGGACGACCCCCTTGTCGAGGCGGTCGAAGGAGGTGAGGAGCCCGGAGCCGATGAAGTGGTGGTTGCCGAGCGCCTCGCGCACCCCGAGGTCGGTGAGGATCGCGGTGGGGATGCGCCGGTGCAGGGCTTCCAGGGCGGCCGTGGAGGAGACGGTGACCAGCAGGTCGGTGCGGTCCAGGACCTCGCCCATGTGCCCGTACACGAGACGGAAGTTCGGCGGGACGTCGAGCTCGCGCACCAGCTTCTGGTACGGGAACTCCTCCAGGTGCGTGGTGTGCTCGCCGGGCTTGGAGCGCAGCTTGAGCAGCACCTCGCGGTCCGGGTGGAGCCGGGCGTGCTCGACCAGGCGGCGCAGCACGTAGGCGCGCTCGGCCCTGGTCGCGGGCACGGAGGGCTGGGCGGCGAAGACGAGGGTGTCGCGGCCGGCCTCGGGGGTGTGCGGGGCGCCGCCCAGGAAGGGCAGCGCGGCCTCGACGACCGCGTCCGCGTCGGCGCCGACGCCCTCGTACACGGCGCGGAAGCGCTCGGCGTCGTGGCGCGAGTTGGCGAGGACGAGGTCGGCGCCGTGGCGCAGCAGCAGCCCGTCGGCGAGCTTCTCGTAGACGACGCCGACATAGCCGGTGACGATCACCGGGCGGCGTTCGAGACCGAGGTCGGCGAGGCCCTGGAGGACGGCCCGGACGGTGCCGCCGACGAGGGCGAGGACGATCAGGTCGTAGTCGCCGTCGCGTACCTCGCGCAGGAACTCCGCCCCGGTCACCTCGCGCGGGGCGACGGGCGACACCCCGGTCTCGGCGAGCTGCCGTGCGGTGGGGGTGGCCCGGCCGCGCAGGACGAATCCGGTGGGGTCGACTGTTCCGGCGTTTCCGGTGGTGATTCTGCGTGCGGTGAGCACGCCCCATTTCCACCGGGTGTCGGAGTCGGCGAGTACGGCGACGCGCGCCGCTCGATCGGTACGTGATGGCACGTCGAGGACGCTAGGAGGGCAGGGGGATTGGCGGCCCAACTGAGCCACAACAAATGGTTAACAGCACCATGACGCATTGCGGGAAACGGACAGGATCAGTGGTGGTTAAGTGGCCCGCCGCTTTGTGTTCACCGAGCATCCCTCTGGCGGACAGGACGAATGCCGGGGCGGCGCCTAGCGTCGATTCCGTGGTCAAGCTCTCCGTCGTCGTGCCGTTCTTCAACGTGCAGACATACGCCCCCGACGCCCTCCGAAGCCTGCGCGCGAACGCCCGCGAGGACTTCGAGTTCCTGCTGGTCGACGACTGTTCGACGGACGGGACCCCGGAGATCCTGGAACGCGCCGCGCGCGAGATCCCCGGGGCGGTGCACATCCGGCACGCGCGGAACGAGGGGCTCGCGACCGCCCGCAACACCGGCCTGGACGCGGCCCGCGGCGAGTACCTGGCCTTCCTGGACGGTGACGACTGGCTCTCCCCCGGCTACTACGCGGGCCTCGTCGCCACCATGGACGGGCTCGGCTGCGACTTCCTGCGCACCGACCACGTCCGGGTGACCGGCCGCAGCCGCTCGGTGCGGCGGGTGCCGGTGGGGCGGCGCGGCGTGGTGCTGCGGCCGCGGGACGCGATCCTGCCGGCCGACCGGACGACGTCGGTGGACTACCCGTACGCCTGGGCCGGCCTCTACCACCGGCGGCTGCTCGACCGGGGTCTCCTGCACTTCCCGCACGGACTGCGGACGGCGGAGGACCGGCCGTGGATCTGGCGGCTGCACCGGGAGGCGGAATCCTTCGCCGTCACCGGCGACCTGGGTCTTTTCTATCGGCGCGGGGTCGCCACCTCGCTCACCCAGATCGGCGATGTCCGGCAGCTCGATTTCCTTCGCGCATTCGACCAGGTGATCGAGGAGACAATGAACGATCCGGATGCCGACAAGCTTCTTCCCAAGGCCGTGCGGACCTATTGCGCGGTGATTTCCCATCACATCGGAAACATGGCCAAATTCGAACCCTCGGTCGGACGGCAATTGCGCGCGATGAGCGCGGGGGCGCTACGGCGGATGCCGCAGGACGTCCTCGGCGAGGCGCTCACCGCGATGGGCGACGACCGGGCGACCGCACTGCGCCGCCTGAAACGGCGCCGGCCCGCACCGGCCCCCGCCGCGCCGGCCCCGGCGGAGGTGGCGGCCGCATGAGCACCACTCAGATCTTCTACGCCTCGACCCTCTACGGCGCCGCCACGATCGCCGCCGCCCTGGACAGCGGCTGCTTCCGGACGGCCGACCGGCGCGTGCTGCTCGTCTCCACCAACGCGGCCGTGCCGGAGACCACCACGCCTCTCGACGCGATGCCCGGCTTCGAGGCGCTGCGCGGCCGGTTCGACACCGTCCTCGACTGGAACGAGACGATCGAGCCGCTGCACCCCGGCGGCTGGACTCCGCGCGCCGACGACCTGCCGCTGCTCCAGCGCCATCTGCGGCGGCTGTGGGAGCTCGGCGACGACCGGATCGAACTGGTCGTGGAGTCGCTCCAGGTGGCGCCCGCCCTGACGATCGCCCAGCTCTTCCCGGAGGCGGCCATCGACGTGTACGCGGACGGGCTGATGAGCTACGGGCCGACCCGCAACAAGATCGACCCGCTGGTCGGCGAGCGGGTGCGCCGGCTGCTCCACCTGGACCTGGTGCCCGGGCTCGGCCCGCTGCTGCTCGCGGAGTTCGGGGCGGTCGCCGAGCTCGTGCCGACCGAGGCCTTCACCAAGGTCGTCGAGGAGCTGTCCGGGCCCGCGCCGAGCGGTGCGGACGCGGGCGAGGGCCCGGCGCTGCTGCTCGGCCAGTACCTGGCGGCGCTGTCCCTGCTCACCGCCGCCGAGGAGGGCGAGCTGCACCTGCGGATGGTGCGCGGCGCGGTCGCCCGCGGCCACCGCCGGCTCGTCTTCAAGCCGCACCCGACGGCTCCCGACGCCTGGTCGAAGGCGCTGGTGAAGGAGGCCGAGGCACTGGGCGCCGAGCTGACGGTGGAGGACCGGCCGGTGCTGGCCGAGGTGCTCTACCGGGAGCTGCGGCCCGCGCTGGTGGTGGGCTGCTTCTCCACGGCGCTGATGACGGCGAGCGGCTTCTACGGGATCAGGACCGCACGGGTCGGCACCAGGCCGTTGCTGGCCCGGCTCTCGCCGTACCAGAACAGCAACCGGGTGCCGCTGGCCCTGGTGGACACGCTCGTCCCCGACCTGGAGGCCGGCGAGGAGCGGCCGGCGCCGAACACGGCCGAGCTCGCGGGTCTGGTCGCCGCCGTCGGCTTCGCGATGCAGCCGAAGATCCGCGCGGACCTGCGGGAAGCGGCCGTACGGCACCTCTCCGGACCCCTCGCGGCAGCGACCCGGCACCACTTCACCCGCCGCCGGCTCACCTCCCTTGGCCTGCCCGGCGGCCTCCCGGTCCCCCGGCACCCCCGCATCCGCCGCCTCGCCCGCCGCGCCCTGAAGCTGAAGCGGCGGGCGCTGGGGCGCTGATGGCCGTGCCCGGCGAGACACCCCCGGGACGACACGCCTAGGTCGTTTCCTTCGGATCATCCGATCGTTGGTTGATGCGTGTCGTTGACTGATGCCCAGTGGGCGAGGATCGAGCCGTTGCTGCCGGACCGGACACCTCGGCGGGGTGGGCGGTGGCGTGATCACCGGCAGGTGATCGACGCGATCGCGTTCAAGTACCGCACCGGGACACCGTGGATGGACCTGCCCGAGCACTTCGGCTCGTGGAAGGGCGCCCACAACCGGCTACGGAAGTGGGCCGCCGACGGGACCTGGGAGAAGGTCTTCACCACGCTGCTCGCCCATGCCGACGCCGAAGGCGACCTCGACTGGGTCGTCGCGGTCGACTCCACGATCGTCCGCGCTCATCAGCACGCCGCCGGAGCCCGTCAAAAGGGGGCCCGGCCGGCGAGCCGGTCCATCATGCCCTCGGACGCTCCCGCGGCGGCTTAACCACCAAGATCCACCTCGTCGCGGACAGCCGCTGTCGCCCGCTAGCCTTCACCGTCACGCCCGGCCAGGCCGGTGACGCACCAGCTTTTGAGCAGGTGATGGCCTGCTTGAGAGTGCCTCGTGCTCTCGGTCGACCCCGTACAACCCCGCGCGTGGTCTTGGCGGACAAGGCGTACTCGTCTCGCGCAATTCGTGGTTACCTGCGACGACGTGGCATCAGAGCGGTGATTCCTCAGCCTGTGGACCAGGTCGCGAATCGCATGCGACGCGGAAAAGCTGGAGGTCGGCCTCCCGCGTTTGATCGCGACGCCTACAAGCAGCGCAACACCGTAGAGCGATGCATCAATCGCCTCAAGCAGTGGCGCGGGCTCGCCACCCGATACGACAAGACCGCCACGATCTACCTCGCCGCACTCCACATCGCCGGGATCTTCATCTGGGCCGCGAGGTGACGTCAGTCGTCGAACCAGACGACCAGCCTGACGTCGTGGTCGCCGTGGAGTTCGGCGAGGGTGCGCATGACGGTCCAGACGGGGCCCCACTCATGGTCCGGCACTGCGTCGCGGCGCCTGAGGCGCTCAACACGGAACATCTGGTCTCCATCGATCCACTGGGAGCCCTCCGGGAAGTGCAGCTTGGGTCGGACCGCGATGTGAGCCGGCTGTCCGCAGAGGTCGACGAATCGCTGAGGAGCGGAGTAGTGCCGCTGGAGGAACTGCCAGTCGCCTTGCGGATCACGGTAGTACTCGCGGATGTAGGCATCGGGCTCGGCAGACTCCTCATCCCAGTTGACCCGCTTGATCTCTGCCCAGCTGACCCAGCTCGCGCTTCGCCCGGCCGTCGTCTCATGGCCGTCGCGGACACGGTTCGACGCGTCGGCGGGCAGTCCACGGACAGGGGCCACCGGCACGAACTGTTCGTTGTCGCAGACGCCGAACAGACAGCCAAAGGCGTCGTAGTTCCTCGGCACCTTCAGGTGGTCCAGGTCGATGGTGGCGTGCCAGAACGAGTCCGCCTCATGGTCTCGATACTCACGGTGGCACTCGATGAAGCCCCAGATGTCCTTACCCATGCCGTGATGATGCCGGGCTAGCCTCCCCCAGACCAGGCATTACTCTCCCCCGGACTTGATCCAGAAGACACCCCCTAGGCCCGGGTGACCGGCTCCTGGAGTTCGGTCACCCAGGCGGAGCGGTCCTGCGGGCACTCCAGGTACAGCTCGCGGGCGTAGCCGGCCGACTCGTAGCCGTTGGTGTCGATCCAACTCGCCAGGGTCTGCGCAGTCGGCAGGATCTCGTCCATCGAGCCGCGGTGGACGACGGTGGCCGCCTCCTCCAGACCGGGCAGCACGAGCACGTCGACGCCCTCCACGGCCGTGCCCTCGGGCACGGTCATGCCGGTGTGCACGACGACGGAGCCGTCGCCCCGGCCGGCGTCCTCGTAGTAGGCGATCCCGGGTCCGTGACCGGTCACGCCGGCCGCCTCCAGGCGGCCGCACAGCTCGTCGTACAGCGGCCCGATGACCGGGCTGATGTCGGCCGGGCCGAAGCTCGCCGCGATTGCGCTGAGCTCGGCGAGCCGGACCGCGGGAACCTTCTTCACGACGACGTCCTGGGTGGACATGCGTCCCTCGCTCTCGATGGCTCGGAGCCGCGCACCGACCCGGGCGAGCCGGGCCGCCGCCTCCGCGGCGGCGGTCTCCAGCTCGGCCCGGCGCAGCCGCAGCATCCCGCGCAGCTGCTCCGCGCCGACCTGCTCGTCGAGGATCGACTGCACCTGTTCGAGGGTGAAGCCGAGCTCCTTGAGCGCGATGACACGGTTGAGCCGGGCGAGCTGGGCCGCCTCGTAGAAGCGGTATCCGCTGTGCGGGTCGACGCGGGCCGGGCGCAGCAGTCCGATGGCGTCGTAGTGGCGCAGCATGCGGACCGACACCCGCCCGTGCCGGGCGAAGTCTCCGATGGTGAACATGACGCTCCCTACGACACGCCCTCACACGGTGTCAGGGTCAAGACGGGGGTCCCGGGGTCAGGCGGAGCCGAGCGAGAGCTTCGCGGCGAAGCCGAGGAAGAGCGCGCCCGCGGCCGAGGTGGCCCCGGCGGACAGCCGGCGGCGGCGCCGGAACGCGGCGGCGAGACGCGTCCCGCCGAATATCAGCATCGTGAGGTAGAGGAAGCTGCCGAGCTGGAGCAGGGTGCCGAGGACGAGGAACGACAGCGCCGGGTAGGCGTACGACGGGTCCACGAACTGCACGAAGAAGGAGATAAGGAACAGGATCGCCTTCGGGTTGAAGAGGCTGATGATCAGCGCACGGCGGTAAGGGTGCTCACCGGGCCCGGCGGTGGCCGGCTCGGGCTCCCGGGCGAGCGCCTCGCCCCGGGTGCGCCACATGCTCCACGCGGCCCGCAGCATCCCGATCGCCATCCAGGTCAGATAGCCCGCGCCCGCGTACTTCACGATCATGAAGAGCAGCGGCGTGGTCTGCAGCAGCGAAGCGGCGCCGAGCGCGGCCAGCGTCATCAGGACGGCGTCGCCGGTGAACACGCCGGCCGCGGCCTTGTATCCGGTCCTGGTGCCCTTGCGGGCGCCGACGGACAGCACGTACAGCGAGTTCGGCCCCGGCAGAAGGATGATGAGGACGAGGCCCGCGAGATAGGTCGGCAGATCGGTGACACCCAGCATGGAGCGGAGTCTCGCACGTGGGTACGACACTCCGCTTTCGTGTTTCGCGATGCGGAATACGTCCGCCGGACAGGCCTTGGGGGGACAGGCCTGGGGCGGACAAGACTGGGGCGGACAAGCCTTGGGGGACGGGCCCTAGAACGCGTCGGTCGGGACGTACGTGCCCCAGACCTCGCGCAGGGCCGCGCAGACCTCGCCGACCGTGGCCCGGGCCCTGAGGGCGGCCTTCATCGGGTAGAGCACGTTGTCCGTGCCCTGCGCCGCCTTCCTCAGTTCGGCGAGGGCCGCGTCCACGGCCGGCCGGTCCCGCTCGGCGCGCAGTTTCGCGAGGCGTGCGGCCTGCTGGGCCTCGATCGCCGGGTCGACGCGCAGCGGCTCGTAGGGCTCCTCGACGTCGACGGTGTAGCGGTTGACGCCGACGACGACCCGTTCGCCGCTGTCGGTCTCCTGCGCGATGCGGTAGGCGGAGCGCTCGATCTCGTTCTTCTGGAAGCCGCGCTCGATCGCGCTGACCGCGCCGCCCAGGTCCTCGACCTTCCGCATCAGCTCCAGCGCGGCCGCCTCGACGTCGTCCGTCATCCTCTCGACGACGTACGAGCCGGCGAAGGGGTCGACCGTGGCGGTGACATCGGTCTCGTAGGCGAGGACCTGCTGGGTGCGCAGGGCGAGGCGGGCGGACTTGTCGGTGGGCAGGGCGATGGCCTCGTCGAAGGAGTTGGTGTGCAGCGACTGCGTACCGCCGAGGACGGCCGCAAGGCCCTGGACGGCCACCCGCACCAGGTTGACCTCGGGCTGCTGGGCGGTGAGCTGCACGCCGGCGGTCTGGGTGTGGAAGCGGAGCATCAGCGACTTGGGGTCCTTCGCGCCGAACTCCTCCTTCATGACCCGGGCCCAGATCCGGCGGGCCGCCCGGAACTTGGCGACCTCCTCCAGGATCGTCGTCCGGGCCACGAAGAAGAAGGAGAGCCGGGGGGCGAAGTCGTCCACGTCCATGCCGGCGGCGACGGCGGTACGGACGTACTCGATGCCGTCGGCGAGGGTGAAGGCGATCTCCTGCGCGGGCGAGGCGCCGGCCTCGGCCATGTGGTAGCCGGAGATGGAGATGGTGTTCCACTTCGGGATCTCGGCCCTGCAGTACTTGAAGATGTCCGCGATGAGCCGCAGCGAGGGCTTGGGCGGGAAGATGTACGTGCCGCGGGCGATGTACTCCTTCAGCACGTCGTTCTGGATGGTGCCGGTGAGCCGGTCGGACGGGACGCCCTGCTCCTCGCCGACGAGTTGGTAGAGCAGGAGCAGCAGCGCGGCGGGCGCGTTGATGGTCATCGAGGTCGACACCCGGTCGAGCGGGATCCCGTCGAACAGCACCCGCATGTCGTCGACCGAGTCGATGGCGACGCCGACCTTGCCGACCTCGCCGTGCGCGAGGGGCGCGTCGGAGTCGTGGCCCATCTGGGTCGGCAGGTCGAAGGCGACCGAAAGTCCCATGGTGCCGTTGGCGATGAGCTGCTTGTAGCGGGCGTTGGACTCGACGGCGGTGCCGAAGCCGGCGTACTGCCGCATGGTCCAGGGCCGGCCGGTGTACATCGACGGGTACACACCGCGGGTGAAGGGGTACGCGCCCGGCTCGCCCAGCTTCTCGGCGGGGTCCCATCCGTCCAGGGCGTCCGGTCCGTAGACCGGCTCGATGGGGAGCCCCGACTCCGACTCGCGCGCCATGTGCTGTGCCTCCCGATCGACCGGCGACTGCTACCTCACAGCATGCCCGTCTCTTTTCGGTCACGTGCGCAACCGCTCGCGCACGGGAAGCATCACTTCGTACACACGTCATTCTTCCCGGGGGGCTCCGATGAAGCGTTCGTCATCCGTCATGCGCAGGTCCGGCATACGCAGGTCCGGCATACGCAGATCCGTCATCCACAGAGCGGTTCTGGCCACCGCGGCCGTGGCACTCGCGGCCGGCTGCACGGCCCAGGCCGGCGGGGCGGGCGGGGGTGCCGGAGGCACGGTGAGTCCGGCCCCCACCTCCGCCTCCGCCGCGCCGGGCTCGTCCGCGCCGTCCACCGGCGCCACCCCGTCGGGTGACGACAAGCCCTCCTCCCCCGCGCCGACGGCTTCGGCCACCAGCGAGAAGCCGCAGCCCAAGGTCCTCATGGGCGACGGCTCCGAGAGCGAGCAGGTCCGCGAACTCCAGGCGCGGCTGCGGCAGATCGGCTACTTCGACCGGGCGCCCACCGGCTTCTACGGGACGATGACCGCGGGCGCCGTGAAGTCCTTCCAGAAGAAGCGGGAACTGCCGCAGACCGGCTCGGTCGACGAGGTCACCTGGCAGAAGCTGGTCGCCATGACGCACCGGCCGACCGCCGACGAGCTGAAGCCGTCCACCACCAACAAGCTGGACACCCCGGACCCGCGCTGCATGACCGGGCGGGTGCTGTGCATCAGCAAGGAGAGCCGGACGCTGGCCTGGATGATCGACGGCAAGGTGGTCTCGTCGATGGACGTGCGCTTCGGTTCGGAGAACACCCCGACCCGCGAGGGCACCTTCAGCGTGGGCTGGAAGGCGAAGAAGTGGACCTCGACGATCTACCACACGCCCATGCCGTACGCGATGTTCTTCAGCGGCGGCCAGGCGGTGCACTACTCGGCGGACTTCGCGGCCCGCGGCTACAACGGGGCCTCGCACGGCTGCGTCAACGTCCGGGACAAGGCGAAGCTCGCGGACCTGTTCGAGCAGGTGAAGGTGGGCGACAAGGTCGTCGTGCACTGGTAGGGCGCGTGCGCTGACCGAGGAGGAGAGAGAGGGCGCGGGTGGGACCGGGGGAACGTGCCCCACCCGCGCCGGTGCGCCGAGCCGAAGGTACGGGGGGAACCCCGGCTCTGTGCGCTCGCCGATGACCAGTCGGCTCACTCAGTACTGCGCCGCGGGCTCGAAAAGTGTCACACCTGCGTGTCACCCGGCGTTTCCCGGCTATCGGCGGGGGCGGTCCTGGCCGGACCCGTCGCCGTTCTTGCGGTGCTCGTCGCCCTTGTCGCCGGTGCGGCCATCGCCGTCGTAGCGGTCGTCGCCGGCCTTGCCGCCGTTGCCGCCCTTGCCGTCGTGGCCGTGGTGGTCGCCGCCTCGGTCACCCTTGTCGTCGCCGTCCGAGCCGCCGGAGCTCTTCCCCGAGTCGCTGCCGCTGTTGGTGTTGCCACTGCCGCCGCCCGAGGGCGTGCGGCCGGCGGACGTCGAGCCGGCGTCCGGGGTGCCGGCGAGGATGCGGTCGCAGTACCGCTTGACCGTCTCGCCGCTCTTGAGCACGTTCGCCAGCCGCTTGCGGCCGCCGTCGGCGAGCTTCCCCGCCCGGAACTCCTGGCAGGCCTTCACGGCCCCGCTGCGGTCGATGTCGCCCTTCCCGTCCTTGCCCAGCGTGCTCGCGCTGGGCTCCGGGGTGGCGCCGTCCTTCCCGCCGGGTCCGGCCGTGGCGGTCGCGGGACCGTCCGTGGTGCCGGGGGTGGCGGTTTGCCCGTCCCGCTCCCTGGGCACGGTGGGAACCACCGTGCCGGTGCCGCCGCTCGGCGACTCGGACGCGACGGGGTCCGGGGTGTCGACGGCCGTGACGGAGCTCCCGGTCGCGGGCTCGCCCGTCATCGGCAGCATGCCCGTACCGGCGGCGACGGCGACCCCGCCGACCGTGACGGCGGCGAGCGCGGCGGCCAGCCCGTACCGCAGGGAGCGTCCCCAGCTGCGGCCCGCGGAGACGGGCGCGAGCCGTACGGCGCCGAGCTCGGCCGTGGTGGCCCGCCCGGCGGATCCGGCGGCGAGCGCCACGGCGGCGGCCTCGGCGGCGCGTTCGGCGGTCATCTTGCGGAAGGCGGCGAGGGCCGCGGCCTCACCGGGCAGCTCGCCGTCCGGTCCGAGGACGGCGGCGGGGGTGCGGGCCGCGTCGAGGGCGCGCGCCAGCAGCCGGGCCTGCGCGCGGGCCGTGTCGTCGGCGGGGTCGACCGTCTCGCCGCGCAGCAGCCGCTCCGCGGCCTCCTGGTCGAGCCATGGGTACCGCTCGTCGGCCATCACATGTCCTTCTGCGTCCGCGCGCGTGATTGCGTCACACCGCGGGGGGCCGCGGCCCCGGACCGGCGGCCGCGCTGCGGAGGGACGCCGTCCAGCGAGGCGGCGTGATCGGCCGGGGAGCCGTCGGCGGGGCCGTCCAGGGTGCCGTCCGCGTACGCGGGAGCGGCGGCGCCGAGGAGTTCGGCGAGCTTCTTGAGGCCGCGGTGGGCGGCCGTACGGACGGCGCCGGGGCGCTTGCCGAGCGTGTCGGCGGCGCTCTTGGCGTCGAGTCCGACGACGACGCGCAGGACGACGGCCTCGGCCTGGTCCTGTGGGAGCTGTGCGATGAGGTGCATGGTGCGGCCGGTGGCCAGGGCTTCCAGTGCCTCGTCCGCGGTGTCGGAGTCGGCGGGCTTGTCGGTGAGTTCGGTCTCGTCGCCACCCACGGCGGGGCGGCGGCCGCGCATCCGGATGTGGTCGAGAGCGCGGTTTCTGGCTATGCGGGCGGCCCAGCCGCGGAAGCGGTCGGCGTCGCCGGTGAAGCGGTCCAGGTCACGGGCGATCTGCAGCCAGCTCTCGGACGCGATGTCCTCGGCGTCGGTTTCGCCGACCAGCGTGCGTATGTAGCCGAGGAGCCGCGGATGCACCGCACGGTACACGGTGCGGAAGGCGTCCTCGTCGCCGTTCTGCGCGGCGAGCACTGCGGCCGTCAGCTCCGCGTCGTCCCCCAGCACTCCCCACACCTGTTCGTCGTCACGCTCATAGCGGCTGGTCGTCACCGCCACGCCGCCCAGGGCGCAGCAGCACGCTACGTCCTTTTCGGGCGCCGCGTCCACGCGGGTCCGTTCTTTGTACAACTTGCAACCTCAGTCGGCGACGCCGGGTGGCGCGACCGGGTGTGACAGAAAACGCACGCACGGCGCTGAGAGGAATACGGGGCCGTGCTGCGGCTCCGCGGACGACGACCGGGGCCTCTCCTGTGGGGGGTGGCGGCCCCGGTCGTCTTTCTTTTCCGGCGCCTGTGACCAGGCAAAACGCGGAGCGCGAGGCTTCTGCACGACCGACTCGTGACCCACGCGTCCGGGCGTTCACCCCCCCCATCCGCCTCCGGCCAATCCCCCTGCGCCGCCCTCGAGGCGAGCAGCCGGCTCCACTCGACGGCTGACGTACTGAGACATCTCGTTGCCGGTGATCCGCCCCTGTCACACAAGGGCTCCGCGACGTCGCCGTCCCGCATGACAACCCCTTGCCCCCACACATGCCGCCCACGTGTCAACCGACCGTTGACACCGATGGACTGTCAACCTAGGGTTGCACTCATGACGAATCCACTCGGCATGAGCAACCCCGTGCGACTCGACGACCTGATCGAAGCGATCAAGAAGTCCCACCCCGACGCCCTCGACCAGCTGTCCGGCGCGGTCATCGCGGCGGACCACCTCGGCGAGGTCGCCGACCACCTCATCGGCCACTTCGTGGACCAGGCCCGGCGCGCGGGCGCCTCCTGGACCGACATCGGCAAGAGCATGGGCGTCACCCGGCAGGCAGTCCAGAAGCGCTTCGTACCCAAGGACGACACGGAGGGCGACGCGGCGAGGATGGACCCGAACGCCGGGTTCGCCCGCTTCACGCCCCGGGCCCGCAGCGTCGTGATGGCCGCGCAGAACGAAGCCTCGGCCGCCCGCAACGACAAGACCACCCCCGTCCACCTCGCCCTCGGCCTGCTCGCCGAGCCGGAGGGCCTCGCGGCCCTGTGGATCGGCCGGCAGGACGTCACCCTGGAGCAGGTCCGCGAGGCCCTGACCCCGACGCTGCCGCCGGCGGTGGAGGAGGTGCCCGCGCTCATCCCGTACGACGCGGACGCCAAGAAGGTCCTGGAACTCACGTTCCGGGAGGCCCTGCGGCTCGGCCACAACTACGTGGGCACCGAGCACATCCTGCTGGCACTGCTCGAGTTCGAGGACGGCAAGGGCGCGCTCGCGGGCCTCGGCCTCGACAAGGCGCGGGCCGAGCAGCAGATCGCCGAGGCCGTCGCCTCGCTGAAGATCGAGGAGCCGGAGCCGGGCGCCTGACCGGAGGACGGACACGGAGCGGTAGCCGACACCGGCTGCCGCTCTGCCCGTTTCTCCGCCCTATCCGTCCTGTCCGTCCTGTCCGTCCTGTCCGTCCTGTCCGTCCTGTCCGCCCGTCCGTCCGCCTTGTCCGTACGGGATGCCCCAGACGGTCCTCAGGCGGTCCGCGCCCGCCGCGAGACGACCGCGCGCAGGACCCGGCCGCCCTCGATCGACAGCTCGCGGGCCCGGCGCAGCCCGGTCGGGCCGTGGGCAGCGGACTCGAGGACGGCCTGCTGGCGCCGGAGTTCGCCCGCGTGGAGCGGGCCGCCGTCGGTCGCGTCGTACCGGCCGTGCACGGCGAGCGCCGCCTCGGAGCACCGCCCCGCCCAGCTGCGCAGCGCCGCCTCGGCCCACTCGGCGGGAGCGCCGTCCAGCATGGTGCGCACGAGGGCGGCGGTCTCGTCCGCGCCGTCACCCTCCCCGTCGAGCTCGGTCCGCGCCGTCGCGACCGCCTCGCTCCAGGCGCCGCCGTCACCGCGCGCGACCGCGGCCCACACGGGGCGCAGCACCTCGGTCCGCTCGGGTGCGAGCACCGGCAGACAGCGGTCCAGGCAGGCGAGTCCGGCGGCGGCCAGACTCCGCTCGTCGGCCCGGTCGATCAGTTCCAGCAGGCTCGTGCTCGTCGCCGACGTCATGGACGCCTCCTCGCCACCCGATGCGGACGCAGTACTTCCACTACTGCGCCGTCTGGCGCGATTTCGTCACTGCGCGGCCGGAATGATGCCAGTCGCCTTGGTGTGCTGCATAGAGGTCAGCTTGCGTACGAAGAGGATCGCGAGCACGGCGGCGGCGATGTTCAACAGGTCGCTCGTCATGAGCCAGCCCGTGGCGGTCACGATCCCGTCGACGGTGTCGGCCTTGTCGTACATCCGGGAAGCGACGCGACCGACGAGCGCGTCGAGGACGAAGAGCGTCCACCAGCCGTTGAGGAGCGCGAATTCGCCCCCGCCGTCGGCCGCGTACGGCTCGCGGCGGCTCGCCCGCCAGATGTCGGCAGCGACGCCGCGCGGGATCACGAGGTTGGCGACCGGGATGAACCAGGCGCCGATCGCCCAGCCCGTGCTGCGGCCCTGCAGGTCGCCGGCCCAGACCTCGGCGTTCTGCCGCAGCCGGTGGAACCAGATGATGAAGACCGTCGCGGTCGCCACGAGCAGCATGCCCTGAGCGATGCCCGCGACCGCCATGCCCATGTCGCCGCCGTAGCCCGCCGGGTCGGGGTGATCGGCCAGATCGCCTTGGAAGTCGGCCCGGACGCCGAAGGTCGCGATCAGGCTGAGGACGTCGACGACGACGGTGACGCCGAGCAGGGACACGACGGCGTACGACAGGCCGTTCGGGTTGCGGAGCATGACGGAGTGGACCCCCCACGGGTAATCGACAGCGATCGGCGGTGATCGACGTCCCCCTCCCCCGAGAACGCCGGGCGGCCGACCGGCCGCCGAGGCGGGACCGTACGCGATGGCGGGCTCCGTCGTCCAGGGAGAAAAGCCCTGTTCAGCCGCGCATCAGCCGCGCACCTTCATAGCGAGCGCGCGGAACTGGTCCCAGGTCGCCGTCGGCTTCCGCGCGTCCCACAGCTTCTGGGCGGTCGCCGTCAGCGGCATCCGGATGCCGTCGGCCACCTGGGCCTGGGTCTGGGAGCCCGCGAGGTCGCACCAGACGGCGAAGCTGCCGCCCAGGATCTGGGGGTCGTAGCGCGCGGGGACCGGCGTGGTGCCGCGGATGACCAGCGGGGTCCACTGCTCGTAGATCCGGCGGCCGGTGGGGTAGGCGAAGTCGTTGGGCTGGCCGAGCACGTAGTAGAGGTACTCGTCGTTGTAGTTGATCACCTTGCGGCCCGCGCTCAGGTACGAGGTGGGGGTCCGGGCGCCGATCTCCTTGCCGGTCCAGTAGGCGACGTGGAGGTCCCGGTCCGGGCTCACCACGCCGCCGGCGAAGAAGCCGTCGTTCCAGGCGCGCAGTGCCTTGCCGGTCGGGCGCATCACCGCAGCGCGATCGTTGAGCCAGCCGGTCGCCAGGTCCTGGACCCGGGCGGAGGGGCCGTACTTCGCGGTCGCGGCGCGGGCCAGCTGCGGGTAGGTCGCCTCGGGGTTCTTCGCCATCAGCGCCACGTATTCGTCGGCGCCGAGGTGCCAGTACGCGCCGGGGAACAGGCCGGAGTACTCGCGCAGGAGCTCGTCGACGATCTTCGCGGAGGCCGGGTTGGAGATGTCGACCGCGCCGCGCGGCTTGCGGCCGGTGGCGCTGGTGAGCTGGAGGTCCGGGTGGGCGGCGATGACCGCGCCGAGGTGTCCGGGCGAGTCGATCTCGGGGACCACGGTGATGTGCAGGCTCGCGGCGAGGTCCACGATCCGCCGCACCTCCGCCTTGCTGAGGTGCTGGGCGGAGACGATCTCGGGGTGGGTGTCGGAGGCGATGCGGAAGCCCTGGTCGTCGGAGAAGTGCAGACCGAGCTGGTTCAGCTTCAGGTCCGCCATCTCGCGCAGGCGGCCCTCGATCCAGCCGGCGCTGAAGTACTTGCGGGCGATGTCGACCATCAGCCCGCGCTGCGGCTTCGCGGGGGCGTCGGCGACCACGCCCTCGGCTATCGCGCCGGTGGACCTGACGGACTGTTTGAGCGTGCGGGTGCCGTAGAACACGCCGGCCTGGTCGGGTCCGGTGATGCGGACGCCCCCGTTCTGCACGGTCAGGGTGTACGACTCCGCCGCGCCCTGCCCGCCGAGCGCGAGGCTGACGTCTCCGGGGCGCGCGCCGGCCGTGCCGCGGTACGGGATGCGCAGCTCGCCCGCGATCAGCCGGGCCTCGTCGGCGAGGGCCTGCTCGTCCTTCGCGGCGACCACGACCCCGGTGTCCGGGCCCGGCTTCCAGCCGGGGCCGCGGGCCGCCTGGTGGGAGCGGACGGCCGGGATGGTCAGGGGCGCGGTGGAGAGCGGGTACGTCTTCGTGGGTGTCGGGCTCGGCGGTGGCGGGGCCGGTGCCGAGCTCGTGGCGGTGGCCTTTGCGGTCGGGCCGCTCACGGCCCCCGTACCGGGGGAGGAGCCGTTCGAGCAGGCCGTCACGGTGGCCAGCGCCACCGCGGCCGCCAGGAGTGCGGGGCCCCTTCGGGGCCCCCGTATGGAGTACCGCATCACTCGGAATCCTCCCTCACGGCGCGCCGCACGGCATCCCGGCCCCTTACGTCCACGCCGCCGACGAAACCACTCGTCCAGGTGAAATTCGCGCATCCGTCGGACACATCCCCCTTCCCGTCGATAGCGTGGCGTCACATCCACCCCATCGCTTCCCGGGCCATCCCTCGCCCGATCGCCTCCGACGCTCTCCCCACCGCTCACCCATCGCTCCCGGAGCACCCGCTGACCAGCGACACCCACGCCCCCTCCCGGACCCTGGGCTCCCCGGCCATACCTGCCCAAGGGGTACGTCACTGGCACGCCGACGGCCTCAGCGGCTTCAACGCGGCCACGCCCGCCGCCGCCGAGGCCCTGCTGCTCGGCTGCTGCGGCAGCCGCCGCTGGGCCGAACGGGTGGCCGCGCACCGCCCGTACCCGACCCTCGACGCCCTCCTCGCCGCCGCCGACGAGGCCGGCTACGACCTGTCGGGGGCCGATCTGGACGAGGCGCTGTCCCACGAGACCTCGGCGCTGCCCCACCCGGACGCCCCGCCGGCCGCCAGGACCGCGCTGCGCGCCGCCCACGCCGCGTACGAGAGCAGCTTCGGGCACGCGTTCGTGATCAGCCTGGACGGCGTGCCGGCGGGCGAGCGGCTCGACCGGGTCCTCGCCGGCATCCGGTCACGTCTCGGCAACGAAACGGAGGAGGAACGGGCCGTCGCGGCCGAGGAGCTCCGCCGGCTGGCCCGTACCCGGCTCACGCGTTCGATCGCCGCCTGGTGAGTTCGCCCGTAATGCGGTGATTCGGGACTGAACGATAGCCCGTCCGTGCCTGTTTGATCACACCGATGGACCCCGCGCGAGCGAACCGACGAGTCGTCGCTACGATGACCGGGGCCGGTGGACCGTACCCGGCCGGGTCTGACCGACAGAGAAGCCGGCCGGCCCTGATCCCCGCTCCCGGAGGGTTTTTCCGTGCCGGCTGGAACGCTGTACCGCGGCCGGGAAGGAATGTGGTCCTGGGTGGCTCATCGAGTCACCGGCGTCCTCATCTTCTTCTTCCTGTTCGTACACGTCCTTGACACCGCTCTCGTCCGTGTCTCCCCCGAGGCGTACGACGATGTCGTGGCGACGTACAAGACGCCGATCGTCGCACTCCTCGAGTACGGCCTCGTCGCCGCCATTCTCTTCCACGCGCTGAACGGTCTCCGTGTCATCGCCGTGGACTTCTGGTCCAAGGGCCCGCGCTACCAGAAGCAGATGCTCTGGACCGTCGTGGGCATCTGGGTCGTGCTGATGGCGGGCTCGCTGTACCCCGTCCTCGGCCACGCCGCACGTGAACTGTTCGGGAGCTGACGCCAGACATGTCTGCTGACACCTCTACCGCGATCGGTCCCGTCGAGGGCGGCGCCCACTACGACGTGGACAACCCCGCCCCGTACATCGAGGCCCCCCGCAAGCGCACCGGCAAGACCCCGCGGGCGACCCGGGGCAACTTCGAGATGGCCGCGTGGCTCTTCATGCGCCTCTCGGGCATCGTCCTCGTCGTCCTGGTCCTCGGTCACCTGCTGATCCAGCTCTTCCTGGACGGCGGCGTCTCCAAGATCGGCTTCGCCTTCGTGGCCGGCCGCTGGGCGTCCCCGTTCTGGCAGGTCTGGGACCTGCTGATGCTGTGGCTGGCGATGCTGCACGGCGCCAACGGCCTCCGCACGGTCATCAACGACTACGCGGAGCGTGCCAACACGCGCCTGTGGCTCAAGGGCCTGCTGTACACCGCCACGGTGTTCACCATCCTTCTGGGCACGCTGGTGATCTTCACCTTCGACCCGAACATCCGCTAGGCACGGGGCTGAGGTAATCCACGTCATGAAGTTCCACAAGTACGACACCGTCATCGTCGGCGCCGGCGGCGCCGGCATGCGCGCCGCCATCGAGGCGACGAAGCGCAGCCGTACCGCCGTGCTGACGAAGCTCTACCCGACCCGCTCCCACACGGGCGCCGCGCAGGGCGGCATGGCCGCCGCGCTCGCCAACGTGGAGGAGGACAACTGGGAGTGGCACACCTTCGACACGGTCAAGGGCGGTGACTACCTGGTCGACCAGGACGCCGCCGAGATCCTGGCGAAGGAGGCCATCGACGCCGTCCTCGACCTGGAGAAGATGGGTCTGCCGTTCAACCGGACCCCCAACGGCACCATCGACCAGCGTCGCTTCGGCGGCCACTCGCGCAACCACGGCGAGGCCCCGGTCCGCCGGTCCTGCTACGCCGCGGACCGCACCGGTCACATGATCCTCCAGACGCTGTACCAGAACTGCGTCAAGGAGGGCGTGGAGTTCTTCAACGAGTTCTACGTCCTGGACCAGCTGATCACCGAGGTCGACGGCGTCAAGAAGTCCGCCGGTGTGGTCGCCTACGAGCTGGCCACCGGCGAGATCCACGTCTTCCAGGCGAAGGCCGTGATCTACGCGTCCGGCGGCACCGGCAAGTTCTTCAAGGTGACGTCCAACGCCCACACCCTGACCGGTGACGGCCAGGCCGCCTGCTACCGCCGTGGCCTGCCGCTGGAGGACATGGAGTTCTTCCAGTTCCACCCGACGGGCATCTGGCGCATGGGCATCCTGCTCACGGAGGGCGCCCGCGGTGAGGGCGGCATCCTGCGCAACAAGGACGGCGAGCGCTTCATGGAGAAGTACGCGCCGGTCATGAAGGACCTCGCGTCCCGTGACGTCGTCTCCCGCTCCATCTACACGGAGATCCGCGAGGGCCGCGGCTGCGGTCCCGAGGGCGACCACGTCTACCTGGACCTGACGCACCTCCCGCCGGAGCAGCTGGACGCCAAGCTCCCGGACATCACCGAGTTCGCCCGTACGTACCTCGGCATCGAGCCGTACACGGACCCGATCCCGATCCAGCCCACCGCGCACTACGCCATGGGCGGCATCCCGACCAACGTCGAGGGTGAGGTCCTCTCGGACAACACCACCGTCGTCCCGGGCCTGTACGCGGCCGGCGAGGTCGCCTGTGTCTCCGTGCACGGCGCCAACCGTCTCGGCACCAACTCGCTGCTGGACATCAACGTCTTCGGCAAGCGCTCCGGCATCGCCGCCGCCGAGTACTCCGCCAAGCACGACTACGTCGAGCTGCCGGAGGACCCCGCCGCGTTCGTCGAGACGCAGATCGAGAACCTGCGCAACTCCACGGGCAACGAGCGGGTCGCCGACCTGCGTCGCGAGCTCCAGGAGACGATGGACGCGAACGTGATGGTGTTCCGCACGGAGCAGACCATCAAGACGGCCGTCGAGAAGATCGCCGAGCTGCGCGCGCGCTACAAGAACGTGTCCGTCCAGGACAAGGGCAAGCGCTTCAACACCGACCTCCTCGAGGCCATCGAGCTGGGCAACCTGCTCGAGCTGGCCGAGGTCATGGCCGTCTCGGCCCTGGCGCGCAAGGAGTCCCGCGGCGGTCACTACCGCGAGGACTACCCCAACCGCGACGACGTCAACTTCATGCGCCACACCATGGCGTACCGCGAGGTCGGCGAGGACGGCTCCGAGACCGTCCGTCTCGACTACAAGCCGGTCGTCCAGACCCGCTACCAGCCGATGGAGCGTAAGTACTGATGGCTACCCCCGTACTGGACAAGGTCGAGGCGGAGTCCGCCGCCTCCCCGTACATCACGGTCACCCTCCGGATCCGCCGCTTCAACCCCGAGGTGTCGGACGCGGCGGTCTGGGAGGACTTCCAGATCGAGATCGACCCGAAGGAGCGTGTGCTCGACGCCCTCCACAAGATCAAGTGGGACGTCGACGGCACGCTGACCTTCCGCCGCTCGTGCGCGCACGGCATCTGCGGCTCGGACGCGATGCGGATCAACGGCAAGAACAGGCTCGCCTGCAAGACGCTGATCAAGGACATCAACCCCGAGAAGCCGATCACGGTCGAGGCCATCAAGGGCCTGACGGTCCTCAAGGACCTGGTCGTGGACATGGAGCCGTTCTTCCAGGCGTACCGGGACGTCATGCCGTTCCTGGTCACCAAGGGCAACGAGCCGACCCGCGAGCGCCTGCAGTCCGCCGAGGACCGCGAGCGCTTCGACGACACGACGAAGTGCATCCTGTGCGCCGCGTGCACGTCGTCCTGCCCGGTCTTCTGGAACGACGGCCAGTACTTCGGCCCGGCGGCGATCGTCAACGCGCACCGTTTCATCTTCGACTCGCGTGACGAGGCCGGCGAGCAGCGCCTGGAGATCCTGAACGACAAGGACGGCGTGTGGCGTTGCCGCACGACGTTCAACTGCACGGAAGCCTGCCCGCGTGGCATCGAGGTCACCAAGGCGATCCAGGAAGTGAAGCGCGCGCTCATCACGCGTCGTTTCTGATACCTGGTCACTGCACTGCGGGGAAGCCCGCTTCTGTACGCTGCGACGTGCAGAAGCGGGCTTTTACGTGTGTGGAGGACGGGGACTGATGAGCGACCCGAATATGAGCGAGCCGAATCCTTACAAGTCGGGGGAGTACGAGTGGGGTCCCGGCCAGCAGGCGGGGACGCCGGGCTACGGGTACCCGCAGACCCCGTCGTACCAGCCGACCGTCCCGGGCGGGGTGCCGGTGCCTCCGCAGCACGCGCCGGGTGCCGTGCCGGGGCTGGCCGCCGGCGGGGGCGCGCCGCTGCTGAGCCTCGGTGACATCACCGTGGTCGGCGACCAGATCATCACGCCGGCCGGGAACATGCCCCTCAAGGGCGCGGTCTGGAACGCGATGGACATGTCGCGGACCGAGGAGAAGATGCCCACGGTCGCGATCGTGCTGGCGGTCATCTTCTTCATCTTCTGCCTGCTGGGACTGCTGTTCCTGCTGATGAAGGAGAAGCAGACCACCGGCTTCATCCAGGTCACGGTGACCAGCGGCGGCCGGCACCACCAGACGATGATCCCGGCGACCGGCCCGGACACGATCCACTGGGTGATGGGGCAGCTCAACTTCGCGCGCTCGCTGAGCGTGTGAGTCTCTGAGGGGATCCGTGAGGGGATCCAGGGGAACTCTGAGGGGATCCAGGGGAACTCTGAGGGGATCCAGGGGAACTCTGAGGGGATCCAGGGGATCTCTGAGGGGGATCTCCGACGGTTCTGTAGGGGCTCGGTCAGGGGTGAGCCGGGGTCGTCCCTGATGGTCCCGCGGGTCCCGGCGCGGGAGCCTTGATCCATGACGAACTCGTGGATGGGCAAGGCTCGTTGGGTGACGGCCGCGGCGGTGGCCGCGATGGTGGTGGCGGGGGCGGCGGTGCCGGCGAGTGCTGCCGCGACGCCGGCTTCCGCGACGGCATCTACCGGCGTGGCTTCCGGCCGGGTCGATCCGGTCGCGCTGCGGGCGGCGCTGGCCGGGGTGCCCGATGACTACGTGACCGGCGCGATGGTGCGGGTGACCGGCCGGGACGGGCGGTGGAGCGGGACCGCCGGGGAGTGGACCGGGCCGGTGGACGCCGAGTTCGCGATAGGCAGCGTCACCAAGCTGTTCACCTCCGCCGTCGTGCTCCAGCTCGTGGGCGAGGGGCGGTTGTCCCTCGACGACACCGTCCAGGAGCTGCTGCCCGGCCTGTTGCCGTCCTCGTACGCGCCGATCACCGTCGGGCAGCTGCTGAGTCACACCAGTGGGCTGCAGAAGCCCACCTGTGTCCGTCCCGGGACGCCGGTGGAGGTGGTGACCTCGGCGGTGTCCTGCGGGACGCCGGCGGAGCCCGGAACGGCGATGCAGTACAACGGCATCAACTACTTCATCGCCGGCCTCGCCATCGAGAAGGTGACCGGGCGGACGTACGCGGAGGAGCTCCGCGACCGCGTACTCCGGCCCCTGAAGCTGCGGCACACCTCGCTGCCGGCCGACGACTGGGCGTGGGCGGAGGGTGGGCTCGTGTCCCGGGCCTCCGATCTGGAGCGGTTCCACACCGCGCTGATACGCGGGCGGCTGCTGCGCCCGGCCGAGCGGGGCCTGCTGTTCACGCTGCCGCCGGTGCCGGGCGCGGCCTTCAGCTACGGCGGGCTCACCCGGATCGAGCTGCCCGGCGGGACGGTGATCTGGGGCAAGACGGGCTCCAACCGGGGTTACACGAGCGGGGTGTTCGCCACGCCGGACCTGGACCGCGTCCTGGTGTACTCCACGCTGCCGACCGGCAAGAACGCGGACGAGGAGGTGGCGCGGGTGAAGCGGATAGCGGGCGCCGCGTTCAGCGGGGCCGGAGCGGGGGCGGGCCGGGGGCAGGGCGCGTCGGGACGGGCCTCAGCCGTGCCAGGGCTGGGTCGTGGCGTCCTCTTCGGCGACGACCATGATGCGGCGGAGCATGTCGTTGAGGCTCGCGCGCTCCTCGGGGCTCAGGACGCCGAGGAGGCGGTACTCCTCGTGGCCGAGGACGTCCATGGCGCCGACCCAGGTCTCACGGCCGGAGGCGGTGAGCTCCACGATCACGCGGCGCCGGTCCGTCGTGGACTGGGTGCGGCGGACGAAGCCGCGCTTCTCCAGGGCGTCGAGACGGCCGGTGACGGAGGCGGGGGCGAGGTCGAGGTCCTGGGCGAGTTCGGAGGGCGCGGCGCTGCCGCCGCGGCCGGCGAGCTTGTGGAGGGTGTCGAACTCGTGGCGTTCGAGGTCGAAGTCGACGAGGGACTGCTCGCGCACCCGGCGCAGGTGGACGGAGAGCTTCTTCATGCGGGTGACCGCGCCCTCGACGACCGGGTCGAGGCCGGGCAGGACCGGCTGCCAGCGGGCCACGTGCTCGTCGGTCCAGTCGCGCGGGACCGCCTGCGGTGCCTCGCGCGGTTCCTCGATGGGGGCCATGGAGTGATCGTACGTCGGCGGGTGGGCGCGCTCCCGGCATGAAGTATTTCGTTGACGAATTATTCGGTACCGAAATACTCTCCTTGACATGCCTGCCGACTCCACCCCTCATCCGCTGCGCACCCGGTCCTTCCGGCTGCTCTTCACCGGGCGCGTGCTCTCCCTCCTCGGCGACGCCGTCATCCCCGCCGCCCTCGCCCTCGCCGTCCTGGAGGCGACCGGCTCGACCTCGGCGCTCGCGCTGGTCCTCGCCTGCTCGATGGTGCCGAAGCTGCTCCTGCTGCCGCTCGGCGGCGTGGCAGGCGACCGGTTCGACGCCCGCACGATCGCCCTGGCCATGGACCTCGTCCGGTGCGCCACCCAACTGCTCGTCGGGATCCAGCTGCTGAGCGGTGCGCCGACGCTGTGGGTGATCGCGGCCGTCGAGGTCGTCGGCGGCGCGGCGGGGGCCTTCGCGATGCCGACCGGGGCGCCGCTGGTCAAGGGCACGGTGTCCGGCGCGGGACTGCAGCGGGCCAACGCGGCGATGGGTGTCGCCCACAGCGCGAGCCGGGTGGCCGGCCCCGCACTCGCGGGGACACTGATCCTGACGGTGGGAGCGGGCTGGGCGTTCGTCCTGGACGCGGCGAGCTTCGCCGTGAGCGCCGCGCTGCTGTGCGCGGTGAAGGTGGAGCGGGTGCGGGCGCCCCGGCGGTCGATGCTCGCCGACCTGCGGGAGGGCTGGCGGGAGGTGCGGACCCGCGACTGGTACTGGACCAGCCTCATCGGCCACAGCGCCTGGAACGGCGCCGCCGCGGTCCTGATGACCCTGGGACCCGCCGTCGCCCTCGACCGGCTCGGCGGCCAGGCCACCTGGGTGCTGTTCCTCCAGGTGGGCGCGTTCGGGCTGCTCGCCGGTTCGCTCGCCGCGGACCGCTTCCGCCCCCGGCGCCCGATCCTGGCCGCGAACCTCGGCCTCGCGACGTACGCGCTGCCGCTGGTGCTCCTCGCGCTCGCCGCCCCCGCGCCACTGACGATCGCCGCGTACGGGCTCGCCCAGGTCGGCCTCGGCTTCCTCGGCCCGGTGTGGGAGACGGCGGTCCAGCGAGCGGTGCCCGCCCACGCGCTGGCACGCGTCACCTCGTACGACTGGTTGCTCTCCTTCGCGGCGATGCCCCTCGGCTACGGCCTCGCCCCGCTCGCCGCCTCCGCCTGGGGGCCCGGGCTCCCGCTGGTGGCCGCCGCGGTGGCGGTGGGCGGCTGCTGCCTGGCCACGGCGCTGGTGCCGGGGGTACGGCGGTTCAGCACCGGCTGAGGAAGTCCTCGACCAGCGACCAACGACTGACCAGCGACTGACCAACGCCCGAGCAGTGCCCGATCGGCGCCCGAGGCCGCCGCCGTCCGGCGGACGGTGCGAGGTACACAGCCTGTCCGGCTAGGCTCGGGCCCTGTGAAGGACGCGATGGAAGAGAAGCAGGACGCGAAGCCCGGCGCGCCGGCGGACGCCGAGCCGGGCGAGAAGCCGGCCAAGGCCCCCAAGAGCGAGCAGACCCGCGCGCTCATCCTGGAGACCGCGCTCCGGCTGTTCAAGGAGCGCGGCTACGACAAGACGACGATGCGGGCCATCGCGCAGGAGGCCGGGGTCTCCGTCGGCAACGCGTACTACTACTTCTCCTCCAAGGAGCACCTCGTCCAGGGCTTCTACGACCGGATCGCCGAGGAGCACCAGGCGGCCGTCGAGCCGATCCTGGAGAGCGGCGAGAAGGACCTCACGACCCGGATCCGCGGCGTGCTGCTCGCCTGGCTCGACATCGCGGAGCCGTACCACGAGTTCGCGTCCCAGTTCTTCAAGAACGCCGCCGACCCGGACAGCCCGCTCAGCCCCTTCTCCCCCGAGTCGGAGGGCCCGCGCGAGGCGGCGATCTCGGTCCACCGGCGGGTCATCTCCGGGGCCTCGGTGAAGGTCGACCCGGAACTGGCCGAGGCCCTGCCGCAGTTGCTGTGGCTCGAGCAGATGGGCCTGGTCCTCTTCTGGGTCTACGACCGCTCGGAGGGCGCCGCCAACAGCCGCCGCCTGGTGGAGAAGCTCTCCCCGGTCACCGCGCGGGCCATCCAGCTCTCCCGCTTCCGGATCCTGCGCCCGCTGGTGAAGGAGACCCACGAGCTGCTCAGCGACATCATGCCGACGGCGGCCGGGATGGCGGCCTCGGGCAAGCCGAGGCGCACGCCCAAGGCCGGCTAGACCGGCCGGACCCGGTCCAGACCGGCTGCGCCGGACAGGCCCTAGATCCAGCCGAGTTCCCACAGGCGCCAGATGCCCGTGCCGTCCGAGAGGTACTGCGAACCGGCGACGTCCTCCGTCGACAGCACGTAGTCCTTCTTCTGCCACAGCGGCACCAGCGGCACGTCCTTGGCGACCTCGGTCTGGATGGCCTTGAAGTCGTCGGTCGCCCGCGCACGGTCGCTGTACTGCTGCGTCGCGGAGATCAGCGAGTCGATCGTCCCGCTGGAGAACCCGTTGTGCAGGGTGTTGTCGGTGCCGACCAGCGGGGCGGTGAAGCTGTCGGAGTCCGGGAAGTCGGGCAGCCAGCCGACCGGGTACGCGTCGAACCTGCCCTGCGCGTACGCCTTCTGGAAGGACTGCCAGTCGACCGATTCGACCGTCACCTCGAACAGGCCGGTCAACTCCAGCTGCCTCTTCAGCTCGGCGGCCTCGGCGGCGTAGGTGGCGTCCTTGCGGTGGCCGAGGGTGAACTTCACCGGGGTGTCGATGTCCGCGGCCTTCAGGATCTTCTTGGCCGTGGCGGCGCTGGGCTCCGGGTACGCGTCGTAGAACGCGGTGCTGTGGCCGACGAAGCCCTGCGGGATGAGGGAGTACAGCGGCTCGACCGTGCTCTGGTAGGGGCCGGTCGTGATGGCCGGGCGGTCGATGACGGCGGCGACCGCCTGCCGTACCGCCTTGTCCGCCATCACCGAGCCGGGCCTGACGTTGAAGTTGAGGTTGCGGATCTCGGCGCTGGCCGCCTCGGTGATCTTGGTGCCGTCCTTCTTCGCGTCCTTCAACGAGTTGATGAAGGCGGGCGGCATCTGCCGGTGCGTCACGTCCACCTGCCTGCTCTTCCAGGCGGCGGCGAGCTCCTCGGACTCCTTGAAGTACTTCACGACGACCGTGCGGCCGGTCTTGGAGACGGCCCCCCGGTACGCCGGGTTGGGCTCCAGGCGGGCGCTCACGCCGGGCTCGTACTCCTTGAGGACGTACGGCCCCGAGCCGTCCACCGCGGTACCCGTGCGAAGGCGCTTCGCCGGGTACTGGGTGCGGTCGACGATCGAGCCGGCGCCCGTCGCGAGCTTCAGCGGGAAGGTGGCGTCACGGCCGCTGAGGTTGAAGGTGACCTTCCGGCCGTCGGCCACGACGTTCTTCAGGGTCGGGAAGAGGGGCTGCGGACCGACGTCCGTCTTGATGCCCAGCATCCGCTCGAAGGAGTACTTGACGTCCTCACCGGTGACCTTGCGGCCGTTGGAGAAGGTGAGGTCGTCGCGGAGCGTGCACTGGTACGTCGTCAGCTTCGTGCCCAGGAACTTGCAGCTCTCCGCGGCGTCCGGGACCGGCGTGGTGAAGCCCGGCTTGAAGGTCAGCAGCGACTGGTACACGTTGCTGTACATCGCCCAGGAGCCGGCGTCATAGGCACCGGCCGGGTCGAGCGACGTCACCTCGTCCGTCGTGCCGACGGTGATGGGGTCCGTACGGACGTCGTCGGAGGGCAGGAGCTGCCAGCCCCCGATCCCGGCGACCACGAGAACTCCACAAGTGATCAGAATCCGCAGACGCACAGACGACGACCGCATGAGACGTGCTTCCTTAGCTCGTGCCCACCCCTGTCACGGCGGCTTCCGGCCTGCCGCGATGGCGCCAGCCAATCACACGTATTTCACTGGTGGAAGAGTAAACCTTCACACCGCACACATATGTCCCGGGATTACGGATTTTCAGGTCACGCCTGCCGCGAGGCGAGCTCCACGACGGTGATGTCGGAGGGCGCCCCGACCCGGACCGGAGGCCCCCAGGCGCCCGCACCGCGGGACACGTAGAGCTGCGTGTCGCCGTAGCGCTCAAGCCCCGCGACGGTCGGGTTGGCGAGCTCGGCGAGGTAGTTGCCGGGCCAGAGCTGGCCGCCGTGGGTGTGGCCGGAGAGCTGAAGGTCGACACCGTGGCGTACGGCGTCGTCGATGACGATCGGCTGGTGCGCGAGCAGCACCGAGGTACGGGCCCGGTCCCGGTCCCCCAGCGCCTTCGCGAAGTCCGGCCCCTGCCCCTCGCTCTCCCCCGCGACGTCGTCCACGCCGGCGAGGTCGAACCCGGCGCCGATCTCCACGCGGGCGTTGCGCAGCGGGTGCATGCCGAGCTCGCGGACGTGGTCGACCCAGGCGTCGGCGCCCGAGAAGTACTCGTGGTTGCCCGTCACGAAGTACGCCCCGTCGCGCGCCCGCAGTCGGGCGAGCGGCTCGGCGGCGGGCCCGAGGTTCTCGACGGTGCCGTCGACCAGGTCGCCCACGACGGCGACGAGGTCGGGCTGGGTGGCGTTGATCGTGTCGACGATCCGCTGCGTGTGGGCCCGCCCGAGGATCGGCCCCAGGTGGATGTCCGAGACCACCGCGATCCGGTACCCGTGTGCCCCGCGCGGCAGCTTGGCCAGCGGCACGGTCACCCGCTTCACCCGCGGCCCGCGCAGCACCCCGTACGCCCCGTTGCCGACCGTCCCCACGGCGACGGCGGCCGCGGCGCCGGAGACGACGCGGTTGACGAAGAGGCGACGGGAGAGGTCGGGGGCGGCGGCCGCGTCGCCGGCGGGGCCGGCGGGGCCGGCGGGACCGGCGGGGCCGGCGGCGAGGCCATCGCCGCCGGGCGAGGGCGCGCCGGCCACGGCCGCCTGCGCGGGCGCCGGGGCCCCGACGGCGGAGGCGCCTGCCGGCACGGCCTCGGGCACGGCCGCGGCCTCCGCGCCCGCCTCCGCCCTACGGGCCGGCCACCTCCGCAGCAGCGGTCGCACGGGCTCCGTCACGGCCAGCGCCAGCGTCACGTACAAGAGCACGGCCAGCCACAGGAAGCCCGGCCAGGCGACGGCCTGCTCCAGCCAGAAGGGGGCACCCGCGCGGCCCGCGACCAGGGCGGCGACGGAAAGCAACGGCAGCGCGACGGCCGCCACGGTGCCGAGCCGCCGGGCCGGCCCGCCCGACTCCGTCACGTCGCGCACAAGGCGCCGCCACACGTACCAGTGGACCGCCCCCAGAAGGGCGAGGACCACGACCAGCACCACCAGGAAGACGACCACGCCCCGAAACCCCTATCCGCGCGCTCGCGCCGTGATCCACAAGCAGGTGACCAGTAGCGTACCGAGACCCTGCTGCACGGCGACGGGAGGCCGGTTCGATACTGGCAGGGCACGGCCACCCCACTCCGAAGGACACCCCCATGAAGCTCAGCCGCCGCGTCTCCTGGTTCCTGCTCGCGTTCGGCATCTGGTCCTGGGTGATCTGGGTGACCTTCGCGAAGAACCTGTTCAAGGACGCGAGCGGACTCGCCTACGACGACGCGGGAGACCCGACGGCGTACCTGTGGGTCCACCTCGCCCTCGCGATCACGTCGTTCATCCTGGGAACGGCCGTCGGCGTGATCGGCTTCCGTGGCGTCCGCGCGGGCAGGAAGTAGGACCCCACCCGTGCGCCACCGGGGAGCCTGACCGGCTTGCCGACGTCCGCTCGCAAACGTTTCCCTCCTTGCGCATGGGGCCGCTGAACGGGGTGGGCGTGAGGGTGGAACATGAGGGTGATTCCACTGAATTCGGTGAGGACCGCCTCATCGCAGGCACCGACGCCCATGTGCCGGGTCGTACGCCCACGTCAGCACCACAGGAACTCGGCTTACATGACAGTTGCCCCGCGTCATCGGCCCGACGACCATTCGCGAGGGTTCGCCAGGGTTTGCCAACTGACGTCGAATGGTCGCGGCTGTCATAGTCCGTTCGCCGGGCTTGAGACGGAAGGGCACCGCCCCGCCCTGAACGGGACTGCCAGCGGGACTGCCGCGCTTCCCTTCTCCCGGCGACGGATATTCACCCGCGCTGAAGGGGTGAGGGCTCGCCGGGCATTCCAAGCCCAGCACGCGCCTCGCACGCAAGCGCACCGGGACACGAGAGGCAGACATGACCACCCAGCCCGATACCCGCCCAGCACTCGAACTCCGTTTGGGTGGCTTGCATTTGACCGTCCAGCGCGTCCCAGGATGGCTCGTGGCCCTGGTCACCACCGCCGGCGGGGCAGTCGGGGCATGGTGGGCACATCGATAAGGGGAGTGAACGGGCGGTGCCCGTCACGCACCGATGACCAGCGCGGGGTGGATCGTTGGCAGTGCGTGAGAACTGCGCTTCGTTGTCCTGCCGCCGCCGTCGGCGCCGTCCGGCCGATCCCTCGCCTGCCGCCGTTCATGACGACGGCCTTCACCGTGCCCTCCAGCACCCTCTGTGACCTGGGGTCCAGCATCACGGCGGCTGACGCGTACGGCGCGTACTCCCGCTGGATCTTGTCGCCGACCTTGTGTTCGGTCATGTCCGTTCCGTTCGTTGTGGCCGAGCAGTCGCCGGCCCTGCCGGAGAGACGCCTCGCCCGGTCCCGGCTGTAGCCCCTCCGCCGAACGATGCGCGGCCGGATGCCCGGACGGCGGGGTTCGGCGGGTAGGTGCCTGCGGGGCTCAGAGCGCATGGGCTGCGGTGGATCCCAACCGGACCTCTTCACGTCTTTGAACGTGTGAACAACCTCCCAGCCCCGGCTCGCCCCCAGCGCCTCACCGGCCGCCACCTGCGCTCCCTCAGACAGCTCGAGCGCGTGGGCGGGCCTTGGGCTGTCGGCGTAGGCGGCCACCCGCACCGTGTCCAGCCGCTCGGCCCCCATGGGCGAAACCAGCCGTCGCACGGTCTCTCACCTGCTCTTTTCTGCCGCTGAAGCCCTACGGTCAGCTACTTCCAGAAAGTGATCCAGATGGACAAGCCCCACACGCCGAACGCGAGCAGGAACCAGGAGACGAGGCGGCCGAGCTTCATGGCCCCCATATCACCGCCCGCCCCAGCGGCCCCGCGGACGGGTGGACGAGCCCGGACGAACCGCCCCGCGGGGTTCGGAACGAGCTTCCGGCAATGTACGTTCTCGATCGTGTCCGTATCGAAGATGACCGCGAAGGCCGCCCTGACGGTGACCGCCGCGTCCGCCCTGCTCCCGCTCCTCGCCACGGCTCCCGCACACGCGGATGAAAAGGACAAGCAGCCCAAACCGCCCGCCGCGATGTCCAGCGTCGGCGGCACGCTGCTCTCCCAGCCCGGCACCCAGGTGCAGCTCGGCCCCGGCGCCCCGGTGCTGCCCAAGGAGCTGAGCGCGCGGTCGTGGGTCGTCGCGGACGCGGAGAGCGGCCAGGTCCTGGCGGCGCACAACGCGCACTGGCCGCTGGCCCCGGCCTCCACCCTCAAGATGCTGTTCGCGGACACGCTGCTGCCGAAGTTCCCCAAGACCGAGAACCACCTCGTCGGCCCCGCCGACCTCGCCGGCATGGGCGCGGGCTCCAGCCTGGTCGGCATCAAGGAGAAGCAGACCTACAGCGTCCACGACCTGTGGCTCGGCGTCTTCCTCCGGTCCGGCAACGACGCCGTCCACGTCCTGGCGGCGATGAACGACGGCGTCCGGAAGACCGTCCAGGACATGAACGACCACGCGGCCGACCTCCAGGCCCTGGACACCAACGTCGTCTCGCCGGACGGATACGACGCCCCGGGCCAGGTCTCCTCCGCGTACGACCTCACCCTGATCGCCCGCAGCGGCATGCAGAAGGCGGACTTCCGGGAGTACGCCGCGACGGCCCGCGCCAAGTTCCCCGGGGAGCAGAAGCCCGGCAAGAAGCGCGAGACCTTCGAGATCCAGAACACCAACCGGCTGCTGACCGGCGACATCGGCGTCCCCGCCTACCAGGGCATCGCCGGCGTCAAGAACGGCAACACCACGCACGCCGGCGCCACCTTCACGGGCGTCGCCGAGCGCAACGGCAAGGTGCTGCTGGTCACGGTCATGAACCCCTCCTCCAAGGAGCAGCACGCCGTCTACAAGGAGACCGCCCGGCTCCTCGACTGGGGCTTCGCGGCGGCCGGCAAGGTGACGCCGGTCGGCGAGCTGGTGCCGCCGAAGTCCGCCCGTACGAACCCGGGCACGAACCCGGAGACGTCGTCGGACGGTTCGTCGCCCGCCCCCGGCAAGAACGCGCCGACGGGTACCGAGCACGCTGCCGTCGCCTCGCAGAAGTCGGGCGGCGCCGGGATCGCACTCGCCGTGGCCGGCGGCGTGCTCGTGCTGCTCGCGGGCGCCGCCTTCCTGGTCAACCGGCGCTGGCCGCTGGCGGCTTCGGGCCGTCGTCAGGCCGCCCGCCGCTCTCAGAAGCCGGATCCGGCTTCGGACCCGGCTCCGGCGTCGGCGTCTGCGCCTGCGTCTGCTTCCGATCAGGCTCCTGCCTCTGCTCCTGCTCCTGCTCCTGCTCCTGCTCCTGCTCCTGGTCCTGCGGACGAGACTCCGGTGAACCCCTGACCCCCGTGGCCGTCCAGGCCGCGCAGAACAGCAGCAGCTTCGCGGTGAAGTTGATCCACAGCAGCAGAGCCACGGGCACGCCGAACGCGCCGTACATCGACTTCGCGGCGACGCCCTTCATATAGCCGCCGAGCAGCAGTTTCAGCAGCTCGAAGCCGACCGCGCCGAGCAGCGCCGCGACCACCAGGTCGCGGCGCCTCGGCTGTACGTTCGGCAGCAGCGTGAGGACGTAACACAGGATCAGGAAGTCGGCGACGACCGCGATCAGTACGGCGGCGACCTGGAGCAGGAACCCCTCGGCGCCCGAGTGGGAGATGCCCAGCCGGTCGGCGGTCCAGCCGACGGCGGTGGAGCCGAGCCAGGACGCCGCGAGCGAGCAGAGGCCGACCCCGCCGAGCCCGAACAGCACGATCGCGTCCTTGCCCTTGCGCAGGATCGGGTTGCCCTCGTCCTTGCCGTCCATTCCCCACACGGCGCGCAGGCAGCCGCGCATCTGGCCGACCCAGCCGATGCCCATGAAGAGCAGCACGGCGCCGGCGACGAGTCCGATGGCGCCGGCGTTGTCGACGAGGCCGCCGATGTCGAGCTGGTCGGAGATCCCGGGGACCTGGTCGGCGATCTTCTCCTCGATCCGGTCGAGCTGTTCCTGGCTGAGCAGCGCGGCGCCGATCGCGGCAGCGACGGTGATCAGCGGGAAAAGCGCGAGGAAGCTGAGGAAGGTGATGGCGGCGGCGAGCCGGCTCCAGTAGACCTCGTCGAGGGTCTCGTACGAGCGCCAGGCGTGGGTCTTCATCAGACGGGCGGCCCAGGGGCCGACGACGGGGAGCTTGGTCAGCCAGTCCATGTGCGGGGCGCTCCTCGTGGGACGACAGGGTGCGGACGGAACACAAGGGTCCGGTTACCCCAGAATCGCAGAAAGGTGGCAAGCACCATGCCCACGCCGAGTCCTGACACGGTGTCGGCGCGGGCGGAGGTGAGTCCCAGGCCGTAATGGGAGACGCCGAGGCAGAGCAGCTGGACGGCGGCGCCCGCGAGGTTCACGGCGAAGAAGGTGGCGTACTCGCGCAGGGCGACGGCGCGGCGGCGGTAGGTCCCGAGGGCGTTGCCGAGGTAGGCGACGGTGCAGCCGGCGAGGAAGGAGCAGATCTTCGCGGCGATCGGGTCGAGGCCGAGCGGCCCGCGCAGCCAGAGGAAGAGGGCGAGGTCGGCGCCGTACGCGGCGAGCCCGGCGACGGCGAAGCCGAGCAGCTCGCGGCCGCGCGCGGAGACGGAGAACCCGAGTCGCTCGCGGCCGCGCACGGAGACCGCGAACCCGAGCCGCTCGCGGCCGCGCGCGCTCACAGGTCCGCGACCGCCATCCCGTACATCGCCGCCCAGACCAGGCCGATCACGGCGAGCGGCCGGTCGCGCAGGACCACGTCCTCGGGCTCGCCCGCCGTGCCGCGGTCGGCGAAGACGGCGTAGCGCAGCACGGCCAGGACGAAGGCGACGACGGAGAGCTGACGCCACGGCAGCAGCGAGCCGTTGGCGACGCCGCCGCTCTCCAGCGCCCACAGGCAGTAGCCGAGGACGGCGACCCCGGCCGCCAGCTGCCAGACGAATCGCAGGTATCCGGTCGTGTACTGGGTGAGCAGCGCCCGGGTCGCCCCCTGGGCGTTCGCCATCTGGACGGCCTCGGAGTAGCGCTTGGCCGCCACCATGAAGAGCGCGCCGAAGCCGGTGGTGATGAGGAACCAGCGCGAGAGCGGGATACCGAGCGCGATCCCGCCGATCATCGCCCGCATCAGGAAGCCGGTGGCGACGACGGTGAGGTCGACGACGAGGACGTGTTTGAGGCGGACGCAGTAGGCGAGTTGCATCGCGAGGTACGCGGCCAGGAGCAGCGCCGTCATCGCGTTGCACAGCACCGCGCTCACCGCGGCCGCGCCGAGCCCGAGCAAAGCTCCCGTCGTGTACGCGAGGGGTACGGGTACGAGGCCGGCGGCGACGGGACGGTGCCGTTTGACGGGGTGGGCGCGGTCGGCCCCGGCGTCGCGGGCGTCGTTGACCAGATACACGGCGGAGGCGGCTGCCGTGAACAGCGCGAAGACGAGGGCGAGCCGGCCGGCGGTGTGCCAGGAGACGAGCTGTCCGGCGGCGACGGGCGCGGCGACGACGAGGGCGTTCTTGATCCACTGGCGGGGCCGCGCGGTCCGCAGGAGGCCGCGGGCCACGGCCCGTACCCCGCGTCGCGGGACCCATGGGGGCGGGGCCACGGCGGGCGGGTCGAGCAGGGCGAGGCCGGTGGTGCGCTCAGCCACGGCGGCCTCCGGCCCGTACCGCGCGCATCCATGGCCGGCCCGCGCCGGCCGTGGCCGCGCCCAGGAGGGCGCCCGCGGCGACGTCGCTCGGGTAGTGGACGCCCACGACGAGCCGGGACAGGCACATCGCGGCGGCGGCCGGGAGGGCGACCCGGCGGGTGGGCGGGTGGAGCGCGGCGAAGGCGACGGCGGCGGCCGCGGCGGAGGCGGCGTGGGAGCTCGGGAAGGAGTGCCGGCCGGCGGTGCGGACCAGCGGCGCGTACTCCTCGGGGCACGGCCGGGGCCGTCGTACGACCCGCTTGACGGCCATGCTCGCCAGGTGCGCGGCCCCGATCAGGGCCGTACCGCGCAGCCAGCCGGTGCGGCGCGGCCGGTCCACCGCGGCGCCGGCGAGTCCGGCGGCGAGCCAGAGCGCACCGTGCTCGCCGCCGAGGGAAAGCGCCCGGGCGGCGGAGGCCACCGCGGGGCGTCGCCCGCAGGCGCGCAGCGCCGCCAGGACGTCATGCTCGACCGCCGCCCAGTCCCGGTGTCCCATGCCACTCCCCGCTTCGCCGACCACCACGGGCGACTCTGACGCGCGGAGGGGCGCGTCGCACGGCACGCTTTCCTGACACTCGTTTAATCACCCATTTCGACGAACCGCCCACCAATCCCGGCATAAGCGACAGTCGCGACGATACGGTCACCACCATGGCAGCCGAGACCGACATCGAGACGGGTAGCGAGCGGGGCCCGGAGACGCGCGTCCCGACCGAAGTCCAGACCGACGTCCCGCCGGGCGTCCAGACCGAGGTCCCGACCGAAGTCCCGACCGACGTCCCGACCGAAGTCCCGACCGACGTCCCGACCGAAGTCGCGACCGAAGTCCCGCCGGGCGTCGGCACCGATTTCGACACCCTCACCGGGTGGGGCCGCACCGCTCCCACCCTCGCGCGTGTGATCCGCCCCCGCACGTACGAGGAGGCCGCCGCGGCCGTCCGCGCGTGCGGCGCCCGCGGGTCCATCGCCCGCGGGCTCGGCCGGGCCTACGGCGACGCCGCGCAGAACGCCGGCGGGTCCGTCCTCGACATGACCGCTCTCGCCCGCATCCGCGCCGTCGACGCCGACGCCGGTCTCGTCGTCTGCGACGCGGGCGTCAGCCTGCACCACCTGATGGAGGTGCTGCTGCCGCTCGGCTGGTTCGTGCCCGTCACCCCCGGGACCCGCTACGTGACCGTCGGCGGGGCCGTCGGCGCCGACATCCACGGGAAGAACCACCACGTCTCCGGCTCCTTCGCCCGCCACGTGGTCTCCCTCGACCTCCTCACCGCCGACGGGCAGGTGCACACCGTCGCCCCCGGCACCGCCCTCTTCGACGCCACCGCCGGCGGCATGGGCCTGACCGGCGTGATCCTCTCCGTCACGCTGCGGCTGCTGCCCGTCGAGACCTCGGTCATGTCCGTCGACACCGAACGCGCCCACGACCTCGACGACCTGATGGCCCGGCTCACCACCGGCGACCACCGCTACCGCTACTCGGTGGCCTGGATCGACCTGCTCGCCCGCGGCGCCGCCACCGGCCGGGCCGTCCTCACCCGCGGCGACCACGCGCCGTACGACGCCCTGCCCGTACGCGCCCGACGCGCGCCCCTCGCCTTCCGGCCGGGGCGGCTGCCCTCCGCGCCCGCGTACGTCCCCGAGGGGCTGCTCGGCCGCACCACCGTCGGCCTCTTCAACGAGCTCTGGTACCGCAAGGCCCCCCGCCGCTCCACCGGCCGGCTCCAGCGGCTGTCCTCCTTCTTCCATCCCCTCGACGGCGTGCCCCACTGGAACCGGATCTACGGACGCGGCGGCTTCGTGCAGTACCAGTTCGTCGTGGGTCACGGGCAGGAGGAGACCCTGCGCCGGGTCGTGCGCCGGATCGCGAGCCGCGGCTGCCCCTCCTTCCTCGCCGTGCTCAAGCGCTTCGGCGAGGCCGACCCGGGCTGGCTCTCCTTCCCGCTGCCCGGCTGGACCCTCGCCCTCGACATCCCCACCTCGATCTCCGGGCTCGGCGCCTTCCTCGACGAGCTGGACGAGGAGGTCGTCGCCGCGGGCGGCCGGGTCTACCTCGCCAAGGACGCGCGGCTGCGGCCGGAGCTGCTGGCGGCCATGTACCCGCGGCTCGACGACTTCCGCGAGCTGCGCGCCCGGCTCGACCCCACCGCCGTCTTCACCTCGGACCTCTCCCGTCGACTCGCCCTCTGAGGAGCGTGAACGCCATGAAGGACGCCTTCGGCGCCCCGCAGTCCCTGCTCGTTCTCGGCGGCACCTCCGCGATCGGCCTGGCCACCGCCCGCCGCCTGATCGCCCGCCGCACCCGCACCGTGTGGCTGGCCGGGCGGCCCTCGCCGGCCCTGGCCGAGGCGGCGGAGTCGCTGCGCGCGCTCGGCGCGGACGTGCGCACGGTCGCCTTCGACGCCCTGGACACCGGGTCCCACGAGGAGGGCCTCGGCAAGGTCTTCGCGGAGGGCGACATCGACATGGTGCTGCTCGCCTTCGGCATCCTCGGCGACCAGGCGCGCGACGAGTCCGACCCGCTCGCCGCGGTACGGGTCGCCCAGACCAACTACACCGGCGCCGTCTCGGCCGGCCTGGTCTGCGCCCAGGCCCTCCAGGCGCAGGGGCACGGCTCGCTGGTCGTGCTCTCGTCGGTGGCCGGCGAGCGGGCCCGGCGGGCCAACTTCATCTACGGCTCGTCGAAGGCCGGGCTCGACGCGTTCGCGCAGGGACTCGGGGACGCGATGCACGGGACCGGGGTGCAGGTGATGGTCGTACGGCCCGGGTTCGTCCGCTCGAAGATGACCGAGGGCCTGGCGGAGGCGCCGCTCGCCACCACGCCCGAGGCGGTCGCGACCGCGATCGAACTGGGGCTGCGGCGGCGTTCGGAGACGGTGTGGGTGCCGGGCGAGCTGCGGGTGGTGATGTCGGCGCTGCGGCACGTGCCGCGGGGGCTGTTCCGGCGGTTGCCCGTGTGAGCCCGTGAGGGGCCTCGGGCCACCGCGGCGGGGCTCAGACCGCGGGCGTGGTGGCCGGGGTGTCGACCGGGCTGCCGCCCTGGGCGGGGACGGCGGAGACGGCGGAGACCGTACGGCCGCTGCCGAACTCGTAGTCGTACAGCTTGCGCCACACCCCGTCCGGGCCCTGCTCGTACAGCGCGAAGGAACGGCAGGTCCAGACCGCCTCGTAACCGGCGAGCTCCTCGTAGGCGCGGTCCATGGCTTCTTCGGAGATGCCGTGGGCGACGGTGACGTGCGGGTGGTACGGGAACTGCAGCTCGCGCGGGACCGGTCCCGACCCGGCGCGGATCAGCTGCTGGAGCCGGTTGCAGCCGGTGGCGCCCCGGGCGAGCTTCACGAAGACGACCGGGGAGAGCGGGCGGAACGTTCCGGTGCCCTGCAGGCGCATCGCGAAGGGCTCGCAGCCGGCGGCGATCCCGGCGAGGTGCGCCTCGATCTCCGGCAAGCGCTCCTCGGCGACCTCGGTCGGCGGGAGGAGGGTGACGTGCGTGGGGATGCCGTGCGCGGCGGGATCCCCGAAGCCCGCGCGCCGCTCCTGGAGCAGGCTGCCGTGAGGCTCCGGGACCGCGATCGAAACGCCGAGCGTTACGGTCCCCACGTCGTTCTCCTCCGTCGTGTGTGGAAAGTGTGTGGCGGTGCAGCCGCCAGTGTGCGGCCTGCACCACCCTCGTGGCCAGGGTCCTCGGACCCGGGTCCGGCTCAGTGCTTCGCGGGCAGGAAGCCGATCCGCTCGTAGGCCTGCGCCAGCGTCTCCGCGGCGACCGCCCGGGCCTTCTCCGCGCCCTTGGCCAGGATCGAGTCCAGCGTCTCCGGATCGTCCAGGTATTCCTGGGTGCGGGTCCTGAACGGCGTGACGAAGTCCACCATGACCTCGGCCAGGTCGGTCTTCAGCGCGCCGTACATCTTGCCCTCGTAGCTCTTCTCCAGGTCGGGGACCGACGTGCCGGTGAGCGTGGACATGATGGTGAGCAGGTTGGAGACGCCGGCCTTGTTCTCCGGGTCGAAGCGGATGACCGTGTCGGTGTCGGTGACCGCGCTCTTGACCTTCTTCGCGGTGGTCTTCGGCTCGTCGAGGAGGTTGATCAGACCCTTGGGGGTCGAAGCCGACTTGCTCATCTTGATCGCCGGGTCCTGCAGGTCGTAGATCTTCGCCGTCTCCTTGAGGATGTACGGCGCCGGGATCGTGAAGGTCTCGCCGAAGCGGCCGTTGAAGCGCTCCGCGAGGTCGCGGGTCAGCTCGATGTGCTGGCGCTGGTCCTCGCCGACCGGGACCTGGTGCGCCTGGTAGAGCAGGATGTCGGCGACCTGGAGGATCGGGTACGTGAAGAGGCCGACGGTGGCGCGGTCGGCACCCTGCTTGGCGGACTTGTCCTTGAACTGGGTCATGCGGGAGGCCTCGCCGAAGCCGGTGAGGCAGTTCATGACCCAGCCGAGCTGGGCGTGCTCGGGGACGTGGCTCTGTACGAAGAGGGTGCAGCGCTCGGGGTCGAGACCGGCGGCGAGCAGCTGGGCGGCGGCGAGCCGGGTGTTGGCGCGCAGCTCCGCGGGGTCCTGCGGGACGGTGATCGCGTGCAGGTCCACCACCATGTAGAAGGCGTCGTGGGACTCCTGCAGCGCGACCCACTGACGCACCGCACCGAGGTAGTTGCCGAGGTGGAACGAGCCTGCGGTGGGCTGGATTCCGGAGAGCACACGGGGACTGTCAGAGGCCATGCTCATCATTCTCTCAGGTGTGGGAACCGATCCCGGACTGCCGGTGTATCAAAGGTGTGGGGACGAGGGAAGCGACGCTTGAGGGGGGCCGCGCAGTCGTCGACGAGGGGGCGGTGATCGCGCGGGTGCGCGCCGGGGAGCCGGAGGCGTACGCGGAGCTGGTCCGTGCCCACACGGCGGTGGCGTTGCGAGCCGCGGTGGCCTGCGGGGCCGGTGCGGAGGCCGAGGACGTGGTGCAGCAGGCCTTCTTCAAGGCGTACCGCTCGCTGGGGCGGTTCAAGGACGGCGGGTCGTTCCGGCCGTGGCTGCTGAGCATCGTGGCCAATGAGACGAGGAACACACTGCGCTCGGCCGGGCGGCAGCGGGCCGTGGCGGGACGGGAGGCGGAGCTGCTCGCGGGCGAGCCGCTGATACCGGAGGGCGCGGACCCGGCGGTGGCGGTGGAGGAGGACGAGCGGCGCCGGCGGCTGCTCGCGGCGCTGGAGGGTCTCGGTGAGGACCACCGGCAGGTGGTGGTGCACCGCTACCTGCTCGAACTGGACGAGGCGGAGACGGCGGAGGCGCTCGGCTGGCCCCGCGGGACGGTGAAGTCCCGGCTGAGCCGGGCGCTGAAGAGACTCGGTACGGCACTGGGTGGAGGAGGTGAGGAGCATGGGCGGGGCTGAGGCGGACCTGCCGGAGGAGCTGCGGGCGCTCGGCCGGGCGCTGAAGGTGCCGGATGTCGACGGGCAGACGATGGCCGAGCGGGTGCTGGCCCAGCTCCTGGCCGAGCAGGTGCCGGTGCCGGTGGCCGTGCCGGAGCGGCGCCGCTTCGAGGGGCTGCGGCGGCGCTGGAAGGCGCTGCTCGCGGCGGTCTCGGGACTCCTCGTGGTCCTGGTGCTCACTCCCCCGGTGCGGGCGACGGTCGTGGACTGGCTGGGCTTCGGCGGGGTCGACGTGCGGTACGAGCCGGGGGCCTCGCCCGCGCCGGGGGCGGCCGCGGTGCCGGGCTGCCCCGATCCGGTTCCGGCGGAGGAGGCGGCGCGCAGGGCCGGGTTCGAACCGCTGATACCGGCGGCGCTCGGGGCCCCGGACGCGGTGACGGTCACGGGTGCGGAGCCGCGCGGGGTGATCGGGCTGTGCTGGCGGACGCCGGACGGCCGCACGGTCCGGCTGGACGAGTTCCCGGCCCGGCTGGACATCGGCTTCGGCAAGCAGGTGCGGGTCCGGCCGGAGTGGGTGCTGCTCCCGGACGGCTCGGAGGCGTACTGGTTCGCCCGCCCGCACGTGCTGACCTTCCCGATGACGGACTCCTCCGGGACGGTCTGGACCCACTCGGCCCGCCCCGCGGGCCCCACGCTCCTGTGGACGAGAAGAGGGGACGCGCTCACCCTCCGCCTGGAGGGCATAGCCGACCGGGCGGAGGCGGAACGGGTCGCCGCCTCCGCCCGGTGAGGCGTGAGGGCGTCAGGAGCTCAGGCCGTCAGGACCTGACGTCCGGGGTCAGGTCGGGAGTCCGGGGTCGGCTCGGGAGGCCGGGGTCAGGTCGGGAGGCCGGGGGCCGGGAAGGCGGACATCAGGTCGGCGACCTCGGCGCGGATCGCGGTGAGGGCCGGCTCGTCGCCCTTGCCGGCGGCGGTGACACCGCGGTCGATCCACTCGGCGACCTGGGGCATGTGCGTGACGTCGAGGCCTCGGGAGGTGAGGGAGGGGGTGCCGATGCGGACGCCTGAGGGGTCGAACGGCTTGCGGGGGTCGTAGGGGACGGTGTTGTAGTTGACGACGATCCCGGCCCGGTCGAGGGCCTTCGCGGCGATCTTGCCGGGGACCTCCTTGGGGGTGAGGTCCATGAGGATCAGGTGGTTGTCGGTGCCGCCGGAGACCAGGTCGAAGCCGCGGGCGAGCAGCGCCTCGGCGAGGGCCTTGGCGTTGGCGACGACCGCGTGGGCGTAGTCCCGGAAGGAGGGCAGGGCCGCCTCGTGCAGGGCGACGGCGATGGCGGCGGTGGTCTGGTTGTGCGGGCCTCCCTGGAGGCCGGGGAAGACGGCCTTGTCGAGGGCCTTGGCGTGCTCCTCGCGGGACATGAGCATGGCGCCGCGCGGACCGCGCAGGGTCTTGTGGGTGGTCGTGGAGATCACGTCGACGTGCGGCACCGGTGAGGGGTGGGCGCCGCCCGCGATCAGGCCGGCGATGTGGGCGATGTCGGCGACGAGCACGGCGCCGGCCTCCCGGGCGATCTCCCCGAAGGCGGCGAAGTCGATCGTGCGGGGCAGCGCGGTGCCGCCGCAGAAGATCACCTTCGGCCGCTCCTTGAGGGCGAGTTCGCGCACCTGGTCGAAGTCGATGAGCCCGTTGTCCTGGCGTACGCCGTACTGGACGCCGCGGAACCAGGTGCCGGTGGCGGAGACGCCCCAGCCGTGGGTGAGGTGGCCGCCCATGGGCAGGGCCATGCCCATCACGGTGTCGCCGGGCTCGGCGAAGGCGAGGTAGACGGCGAGGTTGGCCGGGGAGCCGGAGTAGGGCTGCACATTGGCGTGCTCGACGCCGAAGACGGCCTTGGCGCGCTCGATGGCGAGGGTCTCGACCTGGTCGATGTTCTGCTGGCCCTCGTAATAACGGCGGCCGGGGTAGCCCTCGCTGTACTTGTTCTGCAGCACGGTCCCGGAGGCTTCCAGGACGGCGGCGGAGACGTAGTTCTCGCTGGGGATGAGCCGCAGCGTCTCGGCCTGGAGCCGCTCCTCGGCACCGACGAGGGCGGCGAGCTCGGGGTCGGTGGCGCTGAGGGCGGGGTGCTGGGCGGGAAGGTTCATGGCGTTCCTCCGGGCAGGGGCCCCGGTGCGGGTGCGGGCGGCACCACACGGGACCTTTCGGTTCCGTGATGCCCAGGCGGGCGGCACCTCGTGTGGTCTGCCGCGCACGGCTCCCCCGGGGTCGCTTCCCCGTACGCCAGTCGCCGTGCGTGTTTCCAGCCTAGCGGGCGCGCCGTCACAGAGGTTTCTCCGTCCGGCATCCGAGCGACGATAAGAAAGGGAGCCACACCAGCCCCAGGCCGCAGGACGAACGGAGATCCCGTGTCGAGAACGCAAGACGAGATCGCTTCCGCGGACGCGCACAGCGCCCACAACTACCACCCCCTGCCCGTGGTCGTCGCCTCCGCCGAGGGGGCGTGGATGACCGATGTCGAGGGACGCCGCTACCTCGACATGCTCGCCGGGTATTCGGCGCTCAATTTCGGCCATGGCAACCGCCGGCTGCTCGATGCCGCGCGGGCGCAGCTGGACCGGGTGACGCTCACCTCGCGCGCCTTCCACCACGACCGCTTCGGGGAGTTCTGCGCCCGTCTTGCCGAGCTGTGCGGCAAGGAGGCGGTGCTGCCGATGAACACCGGCGCCGAGGCGGTGGAGACGGCGGTGAAGACCGCCCGGAAGTGGGGGTACGAGGTGAAGGGCGTGCCGGACGGGCACGCGAAGATCGTGGTGGCGGCGAACAACTTCCACGGCCGGACCACGACGATCGTCAGCTTCTCCACGGACCACGAGGCGCGCGACCACTTCGGTCCGTACACGCCGGGGTTCGAGATCGTGCCGTACGGCGATCTGACCGCGCTGGAGACGGCGGTCACCGAGAACACCGTGGCGGTGCTCCTGGAACCGATCCAGGGCGAGGCCGGCGTGCTGGTGCCGCCGGCCGGATATCTGCGCGGGGTGCGGGAGCTGACGGCGCGGCGGAACGTGCTGTTCATGGCGGACGAGATCCAGTCGGGCCTGGGCCGTACGGGAAGGACCTTCGCGTGCGAACACGAGGGCGTGGTCCCGGACGTGTACATCCTGGGCAAGGCGCTCGGGGGCGGCGTGGTGCCGGTCTCGGCGGTGGTCGCGGACCGGGACGTGCTCGGGGTGTTCCGGCCGGGCGAGCACGGGTCGACGTTCGGCGGCAATCCGCTGGCGTGCGCGGTGGGTCTGGAGGTGGTCGCGATGCTGCGCACCGGCGAGTACCAGCAGCGGGCGGCCGAGCTGGGCGAGCACCTGCACGCCGAGCTGGGGCTGCTCGTCGGCGGTGGCGCGGTGGAGGCGGTGCGCGGCCGGGGCCTGTGGGCGGGTGTGGACATCGCGCCCGCGCGGGGCACGGGCCGAGAGATCTCGGAGCGGCTGATGGCCCGGGGCGTGCTGGTGAAGGACACGCACGGCTCGACCATCCGCATCGCTCCGCCGCTGGTCATCAGCAAGGAGGACCTGGACTGGGGGCTTGAGCAGCTGCGGGGGGTGTTGTCGGAGTGAGGGGGGGGCGGGCTCTCGGCGTGAGGCTCTGGCGTGAGGCTCTCGGCGTGAGGCTCTCGGCGTGAGCTGAGCCGGGGCCTCCGTCAAGGCGGTCGCCGACAGCCGGGGCCGGGGCCGTCCGTCGAGGCGTGCGCCGACAGCCGGGGCCGGGGCCGTCCGTCGAGGCGTGCGCCGACAGCCGGGGCCGGGGCCTCCTCCCTCCGCCGTCGTCGGCGGCGCGGCGGGAGGAGGCCCTCCGCTTCCCGGGCAACTCCGCTCATTGACAGGCCAGTTGGTCTAGGCCAATGTTGCCGCCATGTCGAGACCCCGTCTGCGCCGCGCCCTGCGCGGTGCGCTCGCCGCACTCGTGCCCGTCGCGCTGCTCGGCGCGCTGTCCGGCTCCGCCCAGGCCGCCGCCCCGCTCGCGGCCGCCTGGCCGGAGCCCGTACCGGTCGTCTCGCACGTCGAGACCGACGACCCGGTCGTCTTCATCACCATCGACGACGGCTGGTACCACGACCCCGCCGCAGCCAAGCTGCTGCTCGACCGGCGGGTGCCCGCCTCGATGTTCCTGCTGCCGGGCGCCTACGCGTACGACTCCGGCTACTTCCACACGCTGCTCGACCAGGGCCGCTCCCGCGTCGAGAACCACACCGTCGGCCACCCCGACCTCACCTCCCTGGACGCCGCCGGCCAGAAGGCCGAGGTGTGCGGGGCGCGCGAGCAGCACCTCGCCGAGTTCGGCGACGGACCGCGCCTGCTGCGACCGCCCTACGGCGCGTACGACGCCACCACCCTGACCACCGCCCGCGCCTGCGGGGCGAAGGCCGTGGTGACCTGGACGTACGACCTGACCACCTGGGGCCAGTGGACCCCGCCGACGCCTCGGCTCAAGGCCGGCGACATCATCCTGCTGCACTTCAACGAGACGCTGGAGCAGGATCTGACACGGGCGCTCGACCTCGCCGCGGCGGCCGGCCTCAAGCCCGCGCCGCTGCGGGAGTACGTCACAGAATGACGTGGGGGACGAAGCGGGCGTACTCGTCGGTGACCAGGCCCGCCGACTCCCGGATGCCGAGCCCCGCCGACTCGTCCCCGACCGTCCACGCGCCGAGCACGACCCGGTTGCCGTCGAAGTCGGGCAGCGGGGCCAGCTCCTGGTAGCAGCATGGCTCGTCCCGTACGACGGGCGCGGCGCCCGGCTCGTGGAGGGTGACGCCCGCGCCCTCCCGGCCGAGCAGCGGCTTGGCGACGTAGCCGGGGCCCGCGGCGAGTTCGCGCGGGCCGTCGAGATAGGCCGGCAGCAGGTTGGGGTGGCCCGGGTAGAGCTCCCAGAGGATCGCGAGCAGCGCCTTGTTGGAGAGCAGCATCTTCCACGCGGGCTCGATCCAGCAGGTGGTGCCGGTGCCGCCGCCGTTGTCGAGGGTGTCGAGGACGTACGGGCCGAAGCGGTCCGTGGTCAGCCACTCCCACGGGTAGAGCTTGAAGCAGCTGCGGATGAACCGGAGCCGGTCGTCCACGAAGCGACCGGAGATCCGGTCCCAGCCGATCCGCTCGACGGACAGCGCCACGGTGTCGAGGCCCGCCTGCTGGGCGGTCTCGCGCAGGTACGCGACCGTCATCAGGTCCTCGCCGAGCTCGTCGCCGTCGGTGTGGACGAAGTGCACGGGGCTGCCCGGCGGCAGCAGACGGGCCTGTCGCTTCCAGGCGTCGACGAGCCGCTCGTGGAGCGAGTTCCACTGGTCGGCGCCGGGGAAGCGCTCCTCCATCCAGAACCACTGCGGGCTCGCGGCCTCCACCAGCGAGGTGGGGGTGTCCGCGTTGTACTCCAGCATCTTGGCCGGGCCCTTACCGTCGTAACGGAGGTCGAACCGGCCGTAGATGGTGGGGAGTTCGTCCCGGCGGCGCCAGGACTCGGCGACCAGGCGGGCGAGCCGCGGGTCGGTGATGCCGAGGTCGGCGAAACGGTCCTTCTCGACGATGTGGGCGGCTGCCGCGAGGCACAGGGCGTGCAGCTCCTCGACGACCTCCTCCAGCGCCTCGACCTCGGGCAGCGAGAAGGCGTAGTAGGCGCTCTCGTCCCAGTACGGGCGCAGCGAGCCGTCGGGGTAGCGGGTGAGCGGATAGATCAGGCCCTGATCCTCGACGGTCTGCTGCCAGCCGGGGCGGGGCTCGATGGTGTGTCGCAGCATGCGGGGATCAGCCGCCGCCGGAGCCGGAGTGGTGGCCGCCGAAGCCCCCGCTGTCGACCGCGGAACTGTCGAAGCTGCCGCCGCTGACCCGGCCTCGGTTGACCGAGCCGCCGTAGTAGTACCGGCCGCTCGACGAGCCGTCGTCGTCACCGCTGCCGCTGCCGCCGCCCTCGCACTGGTAGTCCGGCAGCTCCTTGTAGGTCACCGGATCGATGCAGCGGCGGTCGGGCTCGGAGCCGCAGGCGGTCAGTGTCGCCGCGAGCACACTCACACCGCCGAGTATCACCGTGCCGGACCTCAGTCTGCGCATGTCCCGTCCTCCCGTGCCTGGTTGCGATCGCACAGTGTAGGCCCGGCGGTCGGACGTGCCCGATCCCTGTCGCCCTAGAGTCCCTTTCATGCTCCTTGGGATGATGTGTGCGCTGGGCTCCGCGTTCTGCTTCGGGGCCGCGTCGGTGCTGCAGGCGCTCGGCGCGCGGGCCGCCGAGCCCGGTACGGGCGGCGGTGTCGACGTCGCGCTGATGTGGCGGGCACTGCGGCAGTGGCGGTACGTGGCCGGGCTCGGCTGCGACGGGCTCGGCTTCGTGCTCCAGATCGTCGCCCTGCGGACGCTGCCGATCTACGCGGTGGGCGCCTCGCTCGCGGCCAGCCTCGCCGTGACGGCGGTGATCGCCTCGCGCGTCCTGAAGGTGCGGCTGCGGCGGATCGAGTGGGTGGCGGTCGGGGTGGTGTGCCTCGGGCTCGCGATGCTGGCGCTCGCCTCCGGCCGGGAGGGGCACGAGGGCGTCGGCTCGGCGGTGCTGCAGTGGGGGCTGCTCGCGGCGGCCTTCGCCGTCCTCCTGCTCGGCGCGGCGGCGGGGCGGCTGCCGGAGCGGCCGCGGGCCCTGACGCTGGGGCTCGCGGCCGGTTTCGGCTTCGGGGTGGTGGAGGTCGCGGTCCGGCTGATCGAGTCGGTCGACCTGGCGAACCCGGCGCTGTACGCGCTGCTCGTGGGCGGGGGCGCGGCGTTTCTGCTGCTGACCTCGGCGCTGCACCGGGGTTCGGTGACCACCGCCACGGCCGGGCTCGTGCTCGGCGAGACGATCGGGCCGGCGGTGGTGGGGGTGGCGTGGCTGGGGGACCGGACGCGGGAGGGGCTCGGGTGGCTCGCGCTGCTCGGCTTCGCCGTGGCGATCGCGGGGTCGCTGACGCTGGCCCGCTTCGGGGAGGCGCCGGCGGTGCCGGAGGCGGCGGGGCCGGGGGGCACGGGAGCGGGGGTGCCGGAGTGACGTCACGGCCCCCGGCAGGGCCGTGCCGGAGTGACGACACAGCCCCGCTGAGCGCCGTGGGTGCGGGGAGCGGGTGCGCCGGCCCGGGAGCTGCCGCAGGACCTGTCCGGCGGATCGGGCTCGAAGAGGCCCGAACCCGGCCCTGATCCGCCCGCCGGGCCCTACGGCAGCACCCTGCACAGTGCCTCCAGCGCGCCCGACCACGCGCTGTCCGACGGTGTGCCGTAGCCGACGACCAGGCCGTCCATGGTCGGCGCGGTGTCGGGGTGGCGGAAGCGGTTGACGCCCTGGACGGCAAGGCCCTGGAAGGCGGCGGTGCGGATCACCGACTCCTCGGTGCCCGGGGGCAGTTCGAGCACCGCGTGGAGACCGGCCGCGATGCCGCTGATCCGGGTCCGGGGCGAGCGGGCGGCGACGGCGGCCACGAGTTGGTCGCGGCGGCGCCGGTAGTGCAGCCGCATGGCCCGTACGTGACGGTCGTACGCCCCCGAGGCCAGGAACTCCGCCAGGGTCAGCTGGTCCGTCGCGCTCGAGGCCCAGTCCACCGCGCCCTTCGCCGCCGCGACCTCGTCGACCAGGTCCCGCGGCAGCACCATCCAGGCGAGCCGGAGCCCCGGGGCGAGGGACTTGCTGGCGGTGCCCAGGTAGACGACCCGCTCCGGGTCGAGGCCCTGGAGGGCTCCCACCGGTTGGCGGTCGTAGCGGAACTCCCCGTCGTAGTCGTCCTCCAGGATCAGCCCGCCGGAGGCCCGCGCCCAGTCGACGGCCGCGGCCCGCCGGTCCGGCTGGAGCGCCCCGCCCAGGGGGAACTGGTGGGCGGGGGTCATCAGGACCGCGCCCGCCCCGGCCAAGGCGCCGAGCCCCTCGGTACGGGTGCCCCGTTCGTCGAACGGCAGGGCCGGAATCCGCAGTCCGGCCCGGTCGAGGAGGTCCCAGTGAAGGTCGAGCCCGTACGACTCGACCGCCACCTCCCGCACCCGACGGGCCTTCAGGACCTGACCCATCAGCATCAGCCCGTGCACGAACCCGGAACAGATCACGATGTGCTCGGGCCGGGCGTGGACGCCACGGGCCCGGCCGAGGTACTCGGCGAGCGCGGTGCGCAGTTCGATCCGGCCGCGCGGGTCCCCGTAACCGAAGGCCTCGTGCGGTGCGGCGAGCAGCGCCTTGCGGGCCGCCTTGAGCCAGTCGGCGCGCGGGAAGGAGGCGAGGTCGGGGGTCCCGGGGTGCAGGTCGTACGTGGGCCTGCCGACCCTGGGCCGCGCCGTGGTGGTGCGGCTCGGCACCGGGCGGCGCGGGGCCGAGCGCGGGGCCACCCGCGTCCCCGAGCCCTGCCGGGCGGTCAGCCAGCCCTCGGCGACCAGCTCGGCGTACGCGTCGGCGACGGTGTTGCGGGCCACCCCCAGGTCGGCGGCGAGCGAACGGGAGGACGGCAGCCGCACCCCCGCACCCAGGCGGCCGCTGCGCACCGCCTCCCGCAGGGCGTCCATCAGTCCGTCGCGCAGGCCCTGGCCGCGCAGTTCCAGGTGGAGGTCGGCGCCGAAAGTGGCCCACTCATCTGCCATGGAAATGGACCATACCCGGGCGCCATCGGAACCGTACGGTGATCTCCATGACGACCACCACGCAGAACACGCAGAAGCCCGAGTACGCCCACGAGCACGCCCCCCGGATCCCCTTCGCCGAGAAGCACCCGGCGTTCTACAAGGCGATGGCCGGCCTGGAGGCCGCCGCGTCGAAGCACGTCGACCCGACCCTCTACGAGCTGATCAAGATCCGCGCCTCGCAGATCAACAACTGCGCCTTCTGCCTGGACATGCACACCCAGGACGCCCTCGCGGCCGGCGAGTCGGTGCAGCGGATCATCCAGCTGTCGGCGTGGCGCGAGTCGCGGCACTTCTACACCGAGCGCGAGCTGGCCGCCCTGGCCCTGACCGAGTCGGTCACCGTCCTCACCGACGGATTCGTGCCGGACGAGGTGTTCGCCGAGGCCGCCGAGCACTTCGACGAGACCGAGCTCGCGCACGTCATCGGCGCGATCGTGGTCATCAACTCCTGGAACCGGATCGGTGTCTCCACCCGGATGACCCCGGGCCACTACACCCCCGGCATGTACAAGCGATGAGCCCGGCGGACGGCGGCGCGACCACGCTGCGGGCCCTGCACCACGAGCCGCCCGGCGGCCGCCCGCTGGTGCTCCCGGGCCCGTGGGACGCTGCCTCCGCCCGGGTCTTCGAGGAGGCCGGGTTCCCGGCCCTGGCCACGCCGAGCGCGGGCATCGCCGCCGCGCTCGGCCACCGGGACGGGCACACCCCGGCCGACGAGATGTTCGCCGCCGTGGCGCGGATCGTCCGGGCCGTCTCCGTACCGGTCACCGCCGACCTCGAGGACGGCTACGGCCTCGCCCCGAAGGAACTGGTCGACCGGGCCCTGGAGACCGGCGCGGTCGGCCTCAACCTGGAGGACTCCGACCGCTCGACCCGCGCCCTGCGCGACCCGCGGGAACAGGCCGACCGGATCGCCGCGGTACGGGCGGAGGCGGGCCAGGACCTCTTCGTCAACGCCCGCGTCGACACGTACCTCCACGGAGGGACGGTCACGGTCGCGGCCGAACGCGCCCGCCTCTACGTGGCCGCGGGCGCGGACTGCGTCTATCCGATCACCGCCCCGGCCGACGACCTGCCCCGGCTGCGCGCCGAGGGCATCGAGGGTCCGCTCAACTTCCTCGTCCGCCCCGGCGACCCGTCCTTCCCCGAACTCGGCCGCCTGGGCGCCACCCGCCTCACCTTCGGCCACGGGCTGCTCCTGCAGGCCCTGAAGGGCGTCACGAGACTGGCGGAGGAGATTCTGCGCGCCTGAACCACGCACGGCGCCCCCGGCCGTGAGGGCCGGGGGCGCCGTGGGAGCGGGTCAGTGGGCTCAGATGAGGCCGAGCTCGCGGACCGCGTCGCGCTCCTCGACGAGCTCGGCGACCGAGGCGTCGATGCGGGCGCGGGAGAACTCGTTGATGTCCAGGCCCTGGACGATCTCGTACTTGCCGTCCTTGCAGGTGACGGGGAAGGAGGAGATCAGGCCCTCCGGGACGCCGTAGGAGCCGTCCGACGGGATGCCCATGGAGGTCCAGTCGCCCTCGGCGGTGCCGTTGACCCAGGTGTGGACGTGGTCGATGGCGGCGTTGGCGGCGGAGGCGGCCGAGGACGCGCCACGGGCCTCGATGATCGCGGCGCCGCGCTTGGCGACGGTCGGGATGAAGGTGTCGGCCAGCCAGGCCTCGTCGGCCACGACCTCGGCGGCGTTCTTGCCGGCGATCTCCGCGTGGAAGATGTCCGGGTACTGGGTCGCCGAGTGGTTGCCCCAGATGGTGAGGCGCTTGATGTCCTCGACCGAGGAGCCGGTCTTCTGGGCCAGCTGCGACAGGGCGCGGTTGTGGTCCAGGCGGGTCATGGCGGTGAAGCGCTCGGCCGGCACGTCGCCCGCGGCGGCCTGGGCGATCAGGGCGTTGGTGTTGGCCGGGTTGCCGACGACGAGGACCTTGATGTCGTCCGCGGCGTGCTCGCTGATGGCCTTGCCCTGCGGCTTGAAGATGCCGCCGTTGGCGGACAGCAGGTCGCCGCGCTCCATGCCCTTGGTGCGCGGGCGCGCGCCGACGAGCAGGGCGACGTTGGCGCCCTCGAAGCCCTGGTTCGGGTCGTCGAAGATGTCGATGCCCTTGAGCAGCGGGAAGGCGCAGTCGTCGAGCTCCATGGCGGTGCCCTCGGCGGCCTTGACGCCCTGCGGGATCTCGAGGAGGCGCAGCTTGACCGGCACGTCCGCGCCGAGCAGGTGGCCGGAGGCGATGCGGAAGAGCAGCGCGTAGCCGATCTGGCCGGCCGCGCCGGTCACGGTGACATTCACGGGAGTGCGGGTCATGGCGATCTCCGTAAGACAGCTGGCGGTGGGGGTCCCTGCCCCTGGTGCGGGATAGCCCTCTTGATCGATCGGTGTCTCGACGTGAAGAGATATCCAGCGATCAGGCTATCCGACCCGGGCCCTGCCCAATCCCCACCCCCTTGTGGGACGGCTCACTGCCACCCACGTACCGGAACGGTCACTTCCGTGCCACAACGGTTCGGCAGGCCTTGAACCGACGTTGGCACGTACATGACTCTTGATCGCAGCGGCGCCCGTCCTCCCTCGGGGGAGAGGACGGGCGCCGTCGGAGCTCCGGAGACCTCGGAGACTTCGGAGCCCCTGAGGCTCCAGAGACCTCGGAGGCTCCGGAGACTCACGTCACCGTGAGATGGAGGACGTCCTCCAGGAACGGGATCCTCAGCCAGGGCGCCGGCTGCACCATGAGCGCGAGCAGCACGATCACGGTGCCCATCACCCCGTACGTGATCATGTCGGTGAACCGGGAGCGCACGGCCAGCATCCCGACCGAGGGCAGCGTCCGCCGCAGCACCGCGCCCGTCAGGAGCGCCACCCCGACGAGCAGCGTGCCGACCCGGAACGCCTGCGCGAACAGGTCGGTGCCGACCACGAGCAGCCCGAGCACGGTCAGCCCGAGCACGGTGAGCAGCGGCCACTGGCGTGCGGGCGCCGACGCGTCGCCGGGCGCCGCCCGGCCACCGCCCTCGGGGGGTACGGTGCCGGTGGTCAGCTTCGCCCGGGGGTGGCGGCGCGACGGGGGCCCCGTCGGCTCGTCCGGCTCCTCCGGCGTGTCGGAGGGTGCCACGGTCAGAGCGCCGCGGCCGCGCGCTCCGCGGCCTCGACGACGTTGACGAGGAGCTGGGCGCGGGTCATCGGGCCGACACCGCCGGGGTTCGGGGAGACGAAGCCGGCGACCTCGGCGACACCCGGGTGCACATCTCCGACGATCTTGCCGTCGGCGCCCCGCGAGACGCCGACGTCGAGCACGGCCGCACCCGGCTTCACGTCCTCCGGCTTGATCAGGTGGCCCACGCCGGCCGCCGCGACGATGATGTCCGCGCGCCGCAGGTGAGCGGCGAGGTCCTTGGTGCCGGTGTGGCACTGGGTCACGGTGGCGTTCTCGGAGCGGCGGGTCAGCAGCAGCGGCATCGGGCGCCCGATGGTGACACCGCGGCCGACGACCACGACCTCCGCGCCCTTGATCTCCACGCCGTAGCGGCGCAGCAGCGTGATGACGCCGTTCGGCGTGCAGGGCAGCGGGGCGGGCTCGTTGAGCACCAGGCGGCCGAGGTTCATCGGGTGCAGGCCGTCGGCGTCCTTGTCCGGGTCCATCAGCTCCAGGATCCGGTTCTCGTCGATGCCCTTGGGCAGCGGCAGTTGAACGATGTAGCCGGTGCAGGCCGGGTCCTCGTTGAGCTCCCGGACGACCGCCTCGATCTCTTCCTGGGTGGCGCTGGCGGGCAGTTCGCGCTGGATGGAGGCGATGCCGACCTGGGCGCAGTCGCGGTGCTTGCCCGCGACGTACTTGTGGCTGCCCGGGTCGTCGCCGACCAGGATCGTGCCGAGGCCGGGCGTCACGCCCTGCTCCTTGAGGGCCGCCACTCTGGCGGTCAGATCGGACTTGATCGCGGCTGCGGTGGCCTTGCCATCGAGAATCTGGGCGCTCATGCGGCCATCCTCCCGGATGACCCCCGCCCGTTTCCAATTCGGAACCGGAGATTGCACTTGCACAACTGCGCTGCGTATCGACTGGACAAGGGGGTGCCGTTTTGACGACGATGATCTGCGCAGTGCCGCGGGCAGTGCCGGGGGGCAAGACCGCTCATACGTTGTGAAACACGCGCGTACGTGGGGAACACGTGGCGATACCTCCTCCGCGCGGGCCGCGTCGTCCCCGCACAGAAACAACGGAGGAACCCCGCGATGAGCTTCGGCGACCCGAACAACCCTTACGGCCAGCAGCCGCAGGGCCAGCAGCCCGGCTACGGCTACCCGCAGCAGACGCCCCAGGGCGTCCCCGGACAGCAGGGCTACGGCTACCCGGCCGCCCCGCCCGTCTCCCCGTACGGCGCCGGCCCCGGCGGCTTCCCCGGCGGCCCGGCGGAGATGCCGGGCGGTGTGAAGGCGGCGCGCGTGATCCTGTGGATCATCGGCGCCCTCAACCTGATCGGTGGCCTCGTCGCGATCGCGGTGTCCTTCTCGATCGACAAGGAGCTGGAGAAGTCCGGCGCGTCCACCGCCGACGCCGAGGCCTTCGCCGACCTCGGCCAGGCCGTGATCATCGGCGTCGGCGTGTTCTCGATCGTCTTCGCCGTGCTCGGCATGATCCTCGCTGCCAAGTTCAAGTCCGGCGGCAACGGCGTGCGCATCTGCTCCATCGTGTACGCCGCGTTCATCGTGCTGTTCAGCCTCTTCTCGCTGCCGCTGGGCGTGGTCAGCCTCGCGCTCGGCGTGCTGATCATCGTCTTCTGCTCGAAGCAGGACGGCTCGGCCTGGTTTAACCGTCAGCGCCAGCAGTTCTGATCCAGCGCGTGCGAAGGGGCCCGGTTCCGACACGGAACCGGGCCCCTTCCCCGTACCCGGGAGGGCTACGACCGCCGCAGCACCACGAACTGGCCCGCCTGGGCCGACACCTCGTACCGCGCCTCCGGGTGCAGCTGGGAGGCGAGCTGGACGGGGTCGGTGATCGGCTGGGACCAGCCGGAGTTCAGGTCGAGGGCGAGGTAGTCGGGGCTGACGCCCTTCGCGCCGCCGACCCAGTAGACCTTGTGGTCCGCCGTCAGGTGGGCCATGAGCGTCACGTTGGTCTCCACGCTGGTGCCCTCCGGCACCGCGGCCACCGCCCGCCGCGCGTCGAGCGTGCGGGCGTCGGTGCGGTAGGTCTCGGGGCGCAGCAGCTCGCGCAGCGGCAGGTCCAGGGCGTGCACGATCGCGATCGCCGTGACCACGGGGACGACGACCTTGCCGTACGCGACGAGCCAGGGTCGCGGCGAGCTGCGCACCGTGCGGACGGCGTCGACCAGGGCGAGGAAGACCACCGGCATGAGGATGGCGCTGTAGTGCCAGATCATGCCCCAGTGGTTGGGGTCCTGGGAGAGGAAGCGCCAGCCGAGCGTGGGCAGGACGAGCAGCATCAGCGGGGAGCGCAGGGCGAGGAAGCCGGTGATGCCGACGAGGAAGAAGACCATCTCCCACTTGTCGCCCGGGCCGAATGCGCCGACGACCGAGTCGAGGAACGAGACGTCCGTGCCCTCGCCGGTCTTCTCGATCTTGGCCCAGTAGTCGTACTGGCCGACCTTGCTCGCGGCCGGTATGAGGACGAGCACGGTGAGGGCGAAGAAGGCCGCCCCGAAGCCGGCCAGGGCGGCGCCGAGCCGCTTCTGCCCCTTGATGAACAGCACCGCGCCGACCATCGCGACGGTGAGCCCCATGTCCTCCTTGACGAGGACGAGCGGCACGGCCCAGGCGACGGCGGCGTTCCACCGGCCGAGCAGCAGGGCCCGGCAGGTCAGGGCGAGCAGCGGGACGGCGAAGGCGATCTCGTGGAAGTCGGACTTGACCGCCTCCTGGAGGCCCCAGGACAGCCCGTACGCGACGGTGAGGCCGATGCCGGCGGCCCGGCTGCCGAGCACCTGCTGGGCGGTGCGTCCGACGACGGCGGCGGAGCCGGCGAAGAGCGCCGCCTGGGCGAAGAGGAGGGCGAGGGGTGAGGACCAGACCCAGTAGAGCGGCGCGAGGAGCGCGGTCACCGGGCTGAAGTGGTCCCCGAGTATGAGGAAGCCGGGGCCCTTGATGTCGACGATCGGGGCGCGCAGCTCGGCGTACGCCCGTACCGACTGCTCGAAGATCCCGAGGTCCCAGGAGGGGTTGCGGAACTGCTCGTACTGCACCCGGGAGTACAGGAAGTACAGGATGCCGAGCACGGCCGCGATGGCCGCGTACGGGAGCAGGGGCGCCGGCGAGCGGTCGTCCGGCGGTCCGCCTGCGGTCTCCGGGGCGGCGGACTCCACCGTGGTCCCGTTCTGCACATCCAACACCGCGCCCCCATGGACCAGCCGCCGACGAAAAAAGAGCAACCCATTAGACCAGAGCCCCCTGGGGAGCGACTCCGCGTGACGCGGATCACGTCAATCGGTCGCCGCCGCGATCGCGTTCAGAGGAGTCGTGGGCTGCACGCCCGGCGCCTTCGGCCGGACCGACCCGGGTCCTGTGGACGCCGACGGCCCGCCGGCACCCCCGAGAGGGGGCCGGCGGGCCGCCGGTCAGCTGCTGCCTGTCAGTGGAAGAAGTGGCGCGTGCCCGTGAAGTACATCGTCACGCCCGCCTTCTTCGCCGCCTCGACCACCAGCTCGTCGCGCATCGAGCCGCCCGGCTGGACGACCGCCTTCACGCCCGCGGCGGTGAGGATCTCCAGGCCGTCCGGGAAGGGGAAGAAGGCGTCCGAGGCGGCGTACGAACCGCGCGCCCGCTCCTCGCCCGCCCGCTCGACCGCCAGCTTGGCGGAGTCGACGCGGTTGACCTGGCCCATGCCGACGCCGACCGAGGCGCCGTCCTTGGCGAGCAGGATCGCGTTGGACTTCACCGCGCGGCAGGCCTTCCAGGCGAAGGACAGCTCGGCCAGCTCGTCGGCCGACAGGGCCTCGCCGGTCGCCAGGGTCCAGTTCGCCGGGTCGTCGCCGTCGGCCTGGAGGCGGTCGGTGACCTGGAGGAGCGCGCCGCCGTCGATCGGCTTGACCTCGACCGGGTTGGCCGGGGCGCCCTCGGCCCGCAGGACGCGGATGTTCTTCTTCTTGGCCAGGACCTCGACAGCGCCGTCCTCGTAACCGGGGGCGACGATGACCTCGGTGAAGATCTCGGCGACCTGCTCGGCCAGCTCGACCGTCACGGGGCGGTTCACGGCGATGACGCCGCCGAACGCGGACAGCGGGTCGCAGGCGTGCGCCTTGCGGTGCGCCTCGGCGACGTCGGCGCCGACCGCGATGCCGCACGGGTTGGCGTGCTTGATGATCGCGACACACGGCTCGGCGTGGTCGTACGCGGCCCGGCGCGCGGCGTCGGTGTCCGTGTAGTTGTTGTACGACATCTCCTTGCCGTGCAGCTGCTCCGCCTCGGCGAGGCCGCCCGTGCCGTCGACGTAGAGCGCGGCGCCCTGGTGCGGGTTCTCGCCGTAGCGAAGGACGTTGCTCCGCTCGTACGTGGCGCCCAGGAAGTCGGGGAAGCCCGAGTCGTCGGCGGCCGCGTAGTCGTCGGCGAACCAGGCGGCGACGGCCACGTCGTACGCGGCGGTGTGCTGGAACGCCTCGGCGGCGAGCCGCTTGCGGGTGGCCAGGTCGAAGCCTCCGGCCCCGGCCGCGGCCAGGACGTCGGCGTACCGCTCGGGGCTGGTGACGATGGCCACGGACGGGTGGTTCTTCGCGGCGGCGCGGACCATGGACGGGCCGCCGATGTCGATCTGCTCGACGCACTCGTCGGGCGAGGCGCCGGACGCGACGGTCTCGCGGAACGGGTAGAGGTTCACCACGACCAGGTCGAAGGGCTCGACGCCCAGCTCGGCCAGCTGCGCACGGTGCGACTCCAGGCGCAGGTCGGCGAGGATGCCGGCGTGCACGCGCGGGTGGAGGGTCTTGACGCGGCCGTCCAGGCACTCGGGGAAGCCGGTCAGCTCCTCGACCTTGGTGACCGGGACGCCGGCCGCGGCGATCTTCGACGCGGTGGAGCCGGTGGAGACGAGCTCGACCCCGGCCTCGTGCAGTCCGCGGGCCAGCTCCTCGAGGCCCGTCTTGTCGTAGACGCTGACCAGCGCGCGGCGGATGGGCTTAACGGTGTCCGTGTTCACCGACATGAACCTTTCGTCCCTCAATGCTGTAGCCGTTGCGGGCGAGGCGCCCCACGACCTCGACGAGCAGCGAGCGCTCGACGTCCTTGATGCGCTCGTGGAGCGCGGCTTCATCGTCCTCGTCCCGCACCTCGACCACGCCCTGGGCGATGATCGGGCCGGTGTCGACACCGTCGTCGACGAAGTGGACGGTGCATCCGGTGACCTTCGCCCCGTAGGCGAGCGCGTCGCGCACGCCGTGGGCACCGGGAAAGCTGGGGAGCAGCGCCGGGTGGGTGTTGACGACCCGGCCGCCGAAGCGGGCGAGGAACTCCTTGCCGACGATCTTCATGAAGCCGGCCGAGACGACGAGGTCCGGCTCGTACCCGGCGGTGGCCTCGGTCAGGGCGCGGTCCCACTCCTCGCGGCTGCCGTGGTCGCTGACCCGGCAGACGAAGGTGGGCAGCCCTGCGCGCTCGGCCCGTTCCAGTCCGGCGATCCCGTCGCGGTCGGCGCCGACGGCGACGACCTCTGCGCCGTATCCCTCGGGGTCGGCGGCGATCGCGTCGAGCAGTGCCTGGAGGTTCGTGCCGGAGCCGGAGACCAGGACGACGAGACGGGCGGCAGCCACAGGGTCACTCTTTCCGTGGTGTTTGTGCGGTCGTACGAACGAATCGCATCCCTGGATACGGGGAACCCTACGAAGGGCCCGACCGTCAGCAACGATACCGGCACACCGGACGGCCCCCACGGGACGGGGGCTGGACCGGGGGGTAGCGTCAGGGTCCGACGACACGCCACATCAGGGCCGCATCAGGGCAACACCAGGGCCGTACAAGGGCGACAGCCGCGTACGACAGACAGAGGGAAGACGTCCAGCACATGCCGGATCGCCAGTCCACGAACGACAACAACCCGTTCGCGCCGCCGCCGGAGGGGCAGCCGGACCAGCCGTGGCAGCCGCGGCGCCCAGAGGCCCCGGAGGACGGTTCGGCGTCCGGACCGGGCTGGAGCAGCAGTCAGCCGGGCCGTTCCGACGACGGCTTCGGCCGCCGCCCCGAGCAGCCCTCGGGCGGCCAGGGCGGCGGGCCGGAGGGCGGCGGTCAGGGGCCGGGGCTCCGCTGGGACCCGACCGACCCGGCACAGCGGCGGGCGCGGTACGCGGTGCTCGCGGGCATGTGGGCCTTCTTCTTCGCGATCTTCGACCTCGCGGAGCTGTCGCTGCTGCTCGGCGCGCTGGGCCTGTACTGGGCGATCAGCGCCCTGCGCGCCAAGCCGAAGACCCCCGAGGGCCCGCAGTCGCCCGCGCAGGCCGTGGCCGCGGCCGGCGCGGCCCGCTCCAAGCGGACGGCGGCGATCAGCGGTCTGGTGGCGGCGTCGGTGGCCCTGGCGATCGTCGCGGGCGGCTTCACGATGCACCTCGTCTTCCGCGACTTCTACGAGTGCCGGGCCGACGCCCTGACCAAGCAGAGCCAGCTGTCCTGCAACGACCTGCTGCCGAAGCCGCTGCGGGACAGCTTCGGGGTGCGGGAGTAGTCACGGCACGTCCGGGGGCCCGTCCGGGAGTACGGGCGGGGGCGGTACGGGCGGGGGCGCCGGTACGGGTGACTGCACCGGCGGCTGCACCGGCGGCTCCGCCGGGGGCTCCCAGGCGGCGGGCAGGAAGCCGTACGAGTCGTCGCCCGAGCCGTCGTCCAGGGCATCGAGGGCATCGAGGGCATCCATCCCGTCCGTAACGGCCGGATCCGTGTCGCCGCCCTGGGCGTCCCCGGCATCCGCGGCGTCCGGCTCCCGGTCCTGCGCGGGCTCGGGAAGGGTCGTCGCCGCCGGTACGGACAAGGGCGCGGGCACGGGCGCCGCCCTGACACCACGGCGCCCCCAGGCCCGTACCGCGAGGGCGGTCGGCACGCCCACCACCGTGCACCACAGCAGCGCCGCCGCCCCCGTCTGCCACCACACGGGACCGAAGGCCGCGAGCCTGCCCCCGCCGAGCGGGCCGCCCGCGGCCGCCGCGAGGGCAGCGACGGCCAACCCGCAGGCCGCTGCCGCGAGGAGCGCCGCCTCGACCGTCGCACGGGCCGGCCAGGCACGGGACGCCCGCCCGACGCGCCGCCCGAGGAGCAGCGCGGCGGTCGCCGGAACCGCCGCGGCCGTCCAGTGCAGCCACATGCCGCGGCCCTCGGCGGGCAGGGCGGCGAGCAGCGGGAAGTCGGGCACGGCCGGGGTGCCGGTGAAGCCGAGCGGGGTGACCAGGGCGCCCGTACCGAGCGCGAATCCGGGGCCGAGTCCGTAGGCCGCGCCCCAGAGGACGGCGTTCGGCAGCAGCGCGAAGGTGAGCAGCCCGAGGGACGCGCGCCCCGACCACTCCCCCGCGAGACCGGCGAGCGAGGCCTGCGCGTCACCCGAATGCCGCAGCAGGGCGACCGCGATGAGCACCGCCCCGCCGCCGCACAGGGCGGCCAGGGCGAGTCCTGCCGCGCGCAGGGCGACAGCGGCCTCTTCCCGGCCCGGCAGCGGCCGGCCGTGGGCGGTCCAGGCGCCCGCGCCCGCCGCGGCGAGGACGGAGGCCGGGGTCCAGATCCCGGCGGTGAGGAGGTCGGCGGGCAGCGGGCCGCTCTCCGTGTAGACCACGACTCCTGCCGCGACCAGCAGATATCCCCCGCAGACGGCGGCCAGGCCGCCCGCGGTCGGGGGCGCGGGACGCCCGCCGTCGGGATCGAGGGTGTCCCGTGCCGCCCGGTGCGCGAGCCACAGCGGCAGGGCGGTGACCAGCAGCGGAGTGAGGCCGAGGGGGGCCGGGAGCCCGGACAGGGTGTCGGTGCGGAGCAGGTCGGAGCCGTGGGCGAGCAGCCACAGGCCGGCGGCGGTGTGCAGGGCGGCGCCGGGGCCGCCGGCGGGGTACGGGGAGGCGATCCAGGCCGCGGTCGCGAGGACGGCGAGCGCGCCGAGCCCGAGACCGGCCGCAAGCCCGCCGCGCACGAAGGCGGTGGCCAGGGCGACGGAACGGCCGCCCTGGACCGGTACGTCGTCCGCTGACAACGGCACGCGGTGCTCGGTCACTTGCGTCACGCGCCCATGCTGCCAGCGACACGCGCTTTGCCCCTGTAACAGGCAAATAGTCGCTGTGTCGCTCAAGATACGTTTATGTACTTTTCCGCCCAGAGCAGCTCTGCGGGAGGTCGTCGCCGATGAGTCCGACGAGTCCGGCCGTCTCTCTGCCCTCCCCCAAGGAGCGGCGGCGACTGCGTGAGGCCCTTTCTCTGAGCGAGGAGCAGGTCGCGGAGGCGCTGAGCGTCACCCGCGCCACCGTCCGCTCCTGGGAGACCGGCCGCAGTTCCCCCAGGGGACGCAAGCGGGAGGCGTACGCGAAGCTGCTCGGCGTGTACGAGGAGCCGACGGCCCCCCGCACGGAGAAGCCCGCCCGGCCGGCCCCCGCCGCCACCCGGCCCCGCCCGGCCGCGAAGGGCGCGTCCCGGCCCCCCAAGGCATCGCCGGCCAAGCCACCCACCACCCCTCAGCCCGACCGGGCCGCCGAGGCCCCGGAGGAGCGGCTGAAACGTTCCGCTGAGCGCGCGCCGGAGGCGGTGTCGCCCGAGCCCGTGACCGCGGCGGAGCCCGTAACCCCGGAGCCGGTGATGCCCGAGCTGGTGGGCGCGGCGGCGGAGCCCGTAACCCCGGAGCCGATGGCCATGGATCCCGTGACCCCGGAGCCGGCGGCTCCCCAGCCCGTGGCCCCCGTGCCCGTGCCCGCGGAGGCCGCGGCCCCCGCCCCGGCGACCGCCGCCCCCGGCCTCACCCCCGAGGCCGCCTTCGACGCGCTCTACGCGTACGTCGCGCCCGGGCTCGTCCACCAGACGTATCTGCTCACCGGGCGCCGGAGCCTCTCCCTCGAGGCCGTCGAGCACGCGTTCCACCACGCCTGGCAGCACTGGCCCGAGGTCGCGGTCGACCGTGACCCGGTGGGCTGGGTGCGGGCCGTGTCGTACGAGTACGCGCTCTCGCCCTGGCACCGCTTCCGGCGCCGCCACCGGCACCCCGACTCCCCGCCCACCGAGGCCGGCCGGCGCGCCCTGCTCGCGGCGCTCCTTGAGCTGCCGCCGCCGTACCGCCGTACCGTCCTGCTGTACGACGGGCTCGGCCTCGACCTGCCGGAGACGGCCGCGGAGACCGAGGCGAGCACCCCGGCCGCCGGGAACCGGCTGCTCTACGCCCGTACGGTCATCGGGCAGCGGGTGCCCGAGCTCGCCGACCCCGAGGCCCTGCACAACCGGCTGAGCACCCTCGTCACGGAGGCGCCGACGGCGGCCCTGCCCCCCGCGCGCAGCGTACGGACCCTGTGCGAGCGGCGGACCCGGCTGCTCACGCGGACGGTGATCGGCGTGACGGCGGCGCTCATCAGCATCACGGCCCTCACCGCGGCCACCGCGCCGACCCGCTACATCCCCGTGAACGCCCCCGGCGCGGTCGTCGAGGGCGTCCCGGTCCGCGGCGGCCCGCAGAAACTGGGCCCGGAGGACGAGGAGCTCCGCGACAGGCTGCGCACCGCCCCGAACCCGGGCCCCGAGCGGCTGGTGCCGACGGCCGAATAGCGCCCGCGGTCAGCGGCGGCGCACGGCGGGCGTGCGAGTGGGCCCCGCCCCCACCCGGTCATCCGGGAGGGGGCGGGGCCCACTCGTGCGACAGCAGGCGCTGTCGGTGCCGGTGTCAGCCCGCGAGGATCGCGCGCGCCAGCTTGGCCGTCTCGGTCGGCGTCTTGCCGACCTTGACGCCCGCGGCCTCGAGGGCCTCCTTCTTCGCCTGGGCGGTGCCGGAGGAGCCGGAGACGATGGCGCCGGCGTGGCCCATGGTCTTGCCCTCGGGCGCGGTGAAGCCCGCGACGTAGCCGACGACCGGCTTGGTGACGTTGGCCTTGATGAAGTCGGCCGCACGCTCCTCGGCGTCGCCGCCGATCTCGCCGATCATCACGATCAGGTCGGTGTCCGGGTCGGCCTCGAAGGCCGCCAGGGCGTCGATGTGCGTGGTGCCGATGACCGGGTCGCCACCGATGCCGACGGCGGACGAGAAGCCGATGTCACGGAGCTCGTACATCATCTGGTACGTCAGCGTGCCGGACTTCGAGACCAGGCCGATGCGGCCCGGCTTCGTGATGTCGCCCGGGATGATGCCGGCGTTCGACTGGCCCGGGGTGATGAGACCGGGGCAGTTCGGACCGATGAGGCGGGTCTTGTTGCCCTTCTCCACGGCGTACGCGTAGAACGCGGCGGAGTCGTGGACGGCGATGCCCTCGGTGATGACCACGGCGAGCGGGATCTCGGCGTCGATCGCCTCGACCACGGCGGCCTTGGCGAAGGCCGGCGGGACGAAGAGGACCGAGACGTTGGCGCCGGTCTCCTTCATCGCCTCGGCGACGGAGCCGAAGACCGGGATCTCGGTGCCGTCGAAGTCGACGGTCGTGCCGGCCTTGCGCGGGTTCACGCCACCGACGATGTTGGTGCCGTCACCCAGCATGAGCTTGGTGTGCTTCATGCCCGTGGCACCGGTCATGCCCTGGACGATGACCTTGCTGTCCTTGTTGAGGAAGATAGCCATGGCTGTTTGCCTCGTCCCTTACTTCGCAGCCGCGAGCTCGGCGGCCTTGTCGGCCGCGCCGTCCATGGTGTCCACACGCTGCACCAGCGGGTGGTTGGCGTCCGACAGGATCTTGCGACCCAGCTCCGCGTTGTTGCCGTCGAGGCGGACGACCAGCGGCTTGCTGACCTCCTCGCCCTTCGAGGCGAGCAGCTCCAGGGCCTGGACGATGCCGTTGGCGACCTCGTCACAGGCGGTGATGCCACCGAAGACGTTGACGAACACGGACTTGACGTCCGGGTCGCCCAGGATGATCTCCAGGCCGTTCGCCATGACCTCGGCGGAGGCGCCGCCGCCGATGTCGAGGAAGTTGGCCGGCTTCACGCCGCCGTGGTTCTCACCGGCGTACGCGACGACGTCCAGGGTCGACATGACCAGGCCGGCGCCGTTGCCGATGATGCCGACCTCGCCGTCGAGCTTGACGTAGTTGAGGCCCTTGGCCTTGGCGGCAGCCTCGAGCGGGTTGGCTGCGGCCTTGTCCTCGAGCGCCTCGTGCTCGGGCTGACGGAAGTCGGCGTTCTCGTCGAGAGACACCTTGCCGTCCAGGGCCAGGATGTCGCCGGAGGCGACCTTGGCCAGCGGGTTGACCTCGACGAGGAGCGCGTCCTCGGCGACGAAGGTCTTCCACAGGGTCACCAGGACCTCGGCGACCTTCTCGGCGACCTCGGCCGGGAACTGCGCCTGGGCGACGATCTCGCGGGCCTTCACGATGTCGACACCGGTGTTGGAGTCGACCGGGACCTTCGCGAGCTTCTCGGGGGTCGTCGCGGCGACCTCCTCGATGTCCATGCCACCGGCGACGGAGGCCATGGCGAGGAAGGTGCGGTTGGTGCGGTCGAGGAGGTACGAGACGTAGTACTCCTCGACGATCTCCGGAGCGGTCTCCGCGATCATCACCTTGTGGACCGTGTGGCCCTTGATGTCCATGCCCAGGATGTCCGTCGCGCGGGCGACGGCCTCGTCCGGGGTGGCGGCGAGCTTGACGCCGCCGGCCTTGCCGCGGCCGCCGACCTTCACCTGCGCCTTGACGACCGACTTGCCGCCAAGCCGCTCGGTGGCCTCGCGCGCCGCCTCAGGCGTGTCGATGACTTCACCGGCCAGCACCGGTACACCGTGCTTGGCGAAGAGGTCCCTCGCCTGGTACTCGAACAGGTCCACGCGCGTCCCTTTTCTAGATGATCGCGGTTCGTTGTCTGCGTGGGCGTGCCGCGGAGGGCAACGTGACTGCGCTGTCACAAGGGAGGCGTACACGGTGTCCGTGGACGCGGCATGTCCGTCTCGCAGGTTATCCCCGAGGGCCGTGGGTCCCTAAATCGCAGATCCCAACGGAGCGGTGATACGGGTCACAGAACGTAAGGGTGCCGGGGGTTTCCGCCGAAGCGGGGGCGGGTGGCCGGTGCGCTCTTGTGGCAGGCGGGGAACGGGGTTTGCGCCCCTCACGGCGCGCCCGGTCGCGAGGTGAGGGGCGCGCGGGCGCCGATGTGATATGGGCCTCAGTGCCACCGCGGGCACCCGTCCGGGTGGCCGCGGGGCGACGGATTCCGCACCGCGCCGGTCGGGAGGGGATCCGGCCCCGACGGGACCCCCGTCGGGCGCCGACCAGGCCCGGATCAGGCCCGATCAGGCCTCCGGGATCGGCAGCGGGCGCTTCTCCAGGGCGGCGGCCATGATCTCCGGGAACAGGTCGGGGGTGCAGGCGAAGGCGGGGGCGCCGAGCGCGGCGAGGGCGGCGGCGTGCTCCCGGTCGTAGGCGGGCGCGCCCTCGTCGGAGAGCGCGAGCAGGCACACGAACTGCACTCCGGCGGCCTTCATGGCAGCGACCCGCTTCAGCATCTCGTCGCGGATGCCGCCCTCGTAGAGATCGCTGATGAGGACGACGACGGTGTCGGCGGGGCGGGTGATCCGCGACTGGCAGTAGGCGAGTGCCCGGTTGATGTCGGTGCCGCCGCCGAGCTGGGTGCCGAAGACGACGTCGACGGGGTCGTCGAGCTGGTCGGTGAGGTCGACGACGGCCGTGTCGAAGACGACGAGGCGGGTCGCGAGGGAGCGCATGGAGGCGAGCACCGCGCCGAAGACGGAGGCGTAGACGACGGAGGCGGCCATGGAGCCGGACTGGTCGATGCAGAGGACGACCTCCTTCCTGACCGACTGGGCGGCCCGGCCGTGGCCGACGAGCCGCTCGGGGACGACCGTGCGGTGCTCGGGCAGGTAGTTCCTGAGGTTGGCGCGGATGGTGCGGTCCCAGTCGATGTCCCGGTGACGGGGCCGGCTGATGCGGGCGGAGCGGTCGAGCGCGCCGGTGAGGGTGGCCCGGGTGCGGGCGGCGAGCCGCTTCTCCAGGTCGTCGACGACCTTGCGGACGACGGCCCGTGCGGTCTCCTTGGTGGTCTCCGGCATGGCCTTGTTGAGGGAGATCAGGGTGCCGACGAGATGGACGTCGGCCTCGACGGCCTCCAGCATCTCCGGCTCCAGGAGCAGCGTGGCGAGCCCGAGCCGGTCGATCGCGTCGCGCTGCATGACCTGGACGACGGAGCTCGGGAAGTACGTGCGGATGTCGCCGAGCCAGCGGGCGACGGAGGGCGCTGAGCCGCCGAGGCCGGCCGAGCGGTCCCGGCCGTTCCTCCGGTCGCCGCCGCCCGCGCCGCCGTAGAGCGCGGTCAGGGCGCCGTCCATGGCGGCGTCGGCGCCGGTGAGGGTGCGGCCCGTGCCGTCGGCCTCGCCGCCGAGGACCAGCCGCCAGCGGCGCAGCCGCTCGTCGTCGGTCGTGGTGCTCATGACTGTGCCTCCGTGCCGAGGATGAGATGGAGCAGGGGCAGGACGCCGTCGGCCCGCCGCTCGTCGAGGGCGGTGGCGAATCCCGGTGCCGCGGCGGCGGGCGCGGCACCGGTGGTCGCCGGGCCGCGGGCGACCAGCTCGCCGAGGGTGCGGCGCACGCCGGGCTCGTACGCGGCGAAGGTGCGCCGCAGCAGCGGCAGGACGTCGGTGAACGCCTCGGTCGGCACGGCGCTCAGCCAGTCGTCGACGAGCCCGAGCAGTCGCTCGTCGTGGACGAGGAGCAGCCCGCCGCCGGAGGCCCCGCCGACGAACCCCTCGATCCAGGCGGCGGCGTCGGCCGGCGGCGTCCCGGGCGAGAGCGCGAGCCCCATGAGCCGCGCGGCCTCCCCTACCGCGAACCGCCCCTCGTCGAGCAGCAGCCGCGCGGCCCGCCCCCGCAGCACCCCGGGCACCCGGTCCCGGTCCGCGAGCCGCCGCAGGACACCGGCCCAGCGGTCGGCCAGGCCGGATCCTGGGGCGGGGCCGGCGCCCGGCAGCAGGCCGATGGCGGTGTGGACGGCGTCGAGGCGGTCGCGCATCTCGGTGGCGGCGTCGGTGTCGAGGCCGGTGCAGGCGGGGGGCAGGCCGACGCAGACGCGTTCGGCGAGGCCGGTGGCGACCTCGGCGAGGGCGGCGGTGTCGGTGGCCCGGACGTCGCCGTAGCGCAGGGAGCGGGCGAGGGCGGGCAGGGCCTGGGCGAGGTGGGCGACGTCGGTGTCCAGCGCCGCGCGGTCGGCGAGGGCCCGCAGGACGGCGGGCAGGGCGTCGCTGAGCCCGGCGAGCAGGCACTGCTCGGCGAGCGCGGTGATGGCGGCGAGGTCGTCCGCCGCGGTGGCCCTGGACTCCGCCTTGGCGGTGGCGGCGGCCTCGACGGTGGTGCCCCAGACACCGGCCTCGGCGACCTGCACGTGGAGCTCGGGCTCCCAGCGCAGTCGCCAGCTCTCCCGGAAGGTGCCAGTGGAGGCGCGTCCGGCGGCCGGGGTGCCCCAGTCGACGCCGAGCAGCCGGAGCCGGTGGAGCAGCCGGCTGCGGGCCGCGTCGTTGTCCTTGCGCAGGTCGAGTCCGAGTTCGCGCTCCTGCGCCTCGGGCTTGAGGCGCAGGGTGCGCCGGAGCCGGTCGAGGTCGCGCTGGAGCGGTACGGCGGGGGCGCCGTCCGGGACCGTGCCGAGGACGTCGCCGACGACCAGCCGGTCGCGGACCAGGTCGAGCGGGATGTCGGAGCCCTCGCACATCACGGCCCGTACGGCGTCAGTGGTCTCGCCGAGTCCGGCGAGCGGGCGGCTGCGCATCGCGGCGAGGGTGTCGGCGAGCCGTACCGCCTCGATGACATGGGCGGAGGAGACGGCCAGGTCCTCGTCCCTGAGGAGCCCGGCGACCTTGGTCATCCACCGTTCGAGAGGCCGGTCGGGGACGGAGAACAGGTGCGCGTACCAGCCGGGCGCTTCGATGCCCGCGCCGTAACCGGAGCGCCGCGCGAGCCGGCGGTGGGTCCAGGGCACCCAGGTGAGTTCGGTCTTGACCTTGGGCAGCCCTTTGAGGAGCGCCCGGTCGGCGGTGACGGTGGTCCCGCGCCGCAGCGCGGGAACGTGCCAGGCACCGCAGACGACGGCCACGTCGTCGCCGAACTCCTTCTGCGCGGCGCGCAGCTGGATCCGCATGTACGCCTCGCGCACCAGGTCGCGCGGATGGCCGCCGTGCCCGTACGCCTCCCGCAGGGCGCCCATGGCCTCGGCGACGGCGTCGAAGGGCGCGAACGGGTCGGCGGCGCCGCGCAGTTCGACCGCGTCCTCCCACCAGCGCTCGGCGTCCTCGTACCCGGCGGCCGTGGCCAGTTCGGCGATCGGGTCGATCCGCAGGCCCTGCTCGGCGGGGCCGGCCGGTCCTTCGGCCCCCTCCTCGGCGCCGCCCCAGGCGGGGTCCGTCGCGGCGAGGGTGTGGGCGGCCGGCAGGTCGACGAAGCGCACCTCGGCGCCGTGCGCCAGGGCCCAGCGGATCGCGACCCACTCGGGGGAGAACTCGGCCAGGGGCCAGAACGCGGCCCGCCCCGGGTCGTCCACGGCGTGCGCGAGCAGCGCGACGGGCGGCCGCATCTCCTCTTCCGCGGCCAGCGCCACCAGCCCGTCCGCCTCGGGCGGCCCCTCCACGAGCACGGCCTTGGGCCGGCCCGCCTCCAGGGCGGCGGCCACGGCCCGGGCGGACCCCGGCCCGTGGTGCCGGACGCCGAGCACGAGCGGGCCGCCGGTGGTGGGGCGGGTCACGCGCTCACCTCGCGGCAGGCGCGATAGAAGTCCTTCCAGCCGTCTCTCTCCCGCACCACCGTCTCCAGGTACTCCTGCCAGATCACCCGGTCGGCGGCCGGGTCGCGGACCACCGCGCCGAGCAGACCGGCGGCGATGTCGGCGGAACGCAGCACGCCGTCGCCGAAGTGGGCGGCGAGGGCGAGTCCGCCGGTGACGACGGAGATCGCCTCGGCCGTGGACAGCGTCCCCGAGGGGGACTTGAGCTTGGTGCGGCCGTCGGCGGTCACCCCGTCGCGCAGCTCGCGGAAGACGGTGACGACCCGGCGGATCTCCTCCACGCCCTCGGGGACGGTCGGCAGGTCGAGCGAGCGGCCGAGCTGGTCGACGCGCCGGGCCACGATGTCGACCTCGGCATCGGGGCTGGCGGGCAGCGGCAGCACGACGGTGTTGAAGCGGCGGCGCAGCGCGCTGGAGAGCTCGTTGACGCCGCGGTCGCGGTCGTTGGCTGTGGCGATCAGGTTGAAGCCGCCGACGGCCTGCACCTCCTCGCCGAGCTCCGGGATGGGAAGGGTCTTCTCGGAGAGGACCGTGATGAGGGTGTCCTGCACGTCGGCGGGGATCCGGGTCAGCTCCTCGACCCGCGCCGTCATGCCCTGCGCCATGGCCCGCATGACGGGGCTGGGCACGAGCGCGTCGCGACTGGGGCCGTGGGCGAGCAACTGCGCGTAGTTCCAGCCGTAGCGGATGGCCTCCTCGGGCGTGCCGGCGGTGCCCTGCACGAGGAGCGTGGAGTCGCCGCTGACGGCGGCGGCCAGGTGCTCGGAGACCCAGGTCTTGGCGGTGCCGGGCACGCCGAGCAGGAGCAGGGCGCGGTCGGTGGCGAGGGTGGTGACGGCGACCTCGACGATGCGGCGCGGGCCGACGTACTTGGGTGTGATCACGGTGCCGTCGGGGAGCGTGCCGCCGAGGAGATAGGTGGCCACGGCCCACGGTGAGAGGCGCCAGCGGGCGGGGCGCGGCCGGTCGTCCGCGGCGGCGAGCGCGGCGAGTTCGTGGGCGAAGGCGTCCTCGGCGTGCGGCCGCAGGACCGCCTCGACGGCTTCGGCGGCCGTGTCGGCGGTGGTCGCGGTGGTGTTTGCGGCGGTGGTTGCGGGCAGGGTCATGGGTCCCCCTCCAGATCGTTCGACCTGCTGTGCGAACCACGGTGCACCATCCCACTGACAATCGGCTCCGGCCGGTGGAAACCGCAGGTGGGGGCCGTTGTCAGTGGGTGCCCGTACGGTCGTGGACATGGACGAACAGGGGGTGCGCTGGACGTCGGATCAGGTGCTGGCACTGGCTCCTGACGGCGCTTCACGCACAGCGGGAAGCAAGCTGGGCACGGCGGGACCGTGGTCCGGTGCGGGGCTCGACGGCCAGGGGGCCGTGTGGGGTCTGTGCAAGGGCAGCGGCAGGACGCCGTACCGCACGGTCGTGGACCTCACGGGCCCGGCGTACACGTGCAGTTGCCCGAGCCGGAAGTTCCCGTGCAAGCACGCGCTGGGACTTCTGCTGCTCTGGTCCGGGGACACCGGCGGGGCGCGGGTTCCGGCTGCCGCCGAGGTGCCCGACTGGGCGGAGAAGTGGCTCGCGGGCCGGCGGGAGCGCACCGAGAGCGCGCGGGCCGCCACGGCCACGACCACCGTCGACCCGGAGGCGGCGCGTCGCAGGGCGGAGCGAAGAGCGGCCCGGATCACCGCGGGAGCACAGGAGTTGGAGCAGCGGCTGGCCGATCTGCTGCGGGGCGGCCTCGCCTCGGCCGAACAGGCGGGGTACGGCCTCTGGGAGGAGACGGCGGCCCGCATGGTCGACGCGCAGGCGCCCGGACTCGCGGGGAGGGTGCGGGAGTTGGGGTCGATACCCGGCTCGGGACCGGGGTGGCCGGTGCGTCTCCTGGAGGAGTGCGCGCTGACCCATCTCCTCGACCGGGCCTGGCTGTCCGCGGACCGGCTGCCGGGTCCGCTGGCGGCGACCGTGCGGAGCCGGGTGGGGCTCACCGCCCCGTCGGACGGCGCCGCGCTGCGGGACCGCTGGCTGGTGCTCGCCCAGTACGACGGCTCCGACGGCAAGCTGACGACGCGCCGGATCTGGCTGCACGGGGAGACCAGCGGGCGCACGCACCTGCTGCTGTCCTTCGGCGCGGCGGGCAGGGCGCCGCAGCAGGCCTTCCCCGTCGGGGTGGTGCTCGACGCCGAGCTGCGGCCGTACGTGGGTGGCGGCGGACTCCGCGCGGAGCTGGTCGAGCAGTTCGCGGTGCCCGCGTCCACCGGCGTACGGCCCCGCGGCGGCACGGTCGGCGCGGCCCTCGACGCCTACGGGCTCGCGCTGCGCGACGACCCGTGGCTGGACGCCTGGCCGGTGACCCTGGCCGAGGTCGTACCGGCGCGCGCGGAGTACGGCTGGCAGCTGGCGGACGGCCGGGGCGCGGAGCGGGAGGCCGTGCCGCTGACCCGGTCCGCCCAGTCCCAGCCGGGCCTGTGGCGGCTGGTCGCCCTCTCGGGCGGCGGCCCGGTCACGGTCTTCGGCGAGTGCGGCCACCAGGGCTTCACCCCGCTGGCCGCCTGGTCCCCGGACGCGCCGGGCGAGACGGTGCCGCTCGTGTGAACACGTCGAACACACCTCTGGAGGAGTCCATGGACGCCTGGGAAGAGCTCGTCACAGCGGCGCTGCTGGGCACCGACCGGAAGCCGCTCCCACGGGTCGCGGGCGACTCGGCGCCCGTGGCGCTGCTGGACGCCGCGGCCGTGCACACCGTACGGCGCAGGGCGGGGCTGCGGCCCGGCCCTGCCGCGCCTGCGCTGGAGGCCGCGCCGCAGGACGGCCGCAGGCCGCTGCCCGAGGCGGCCAGGCGCCGGCTGGGCCGGCTGCTCGCCGGCCGGGCCGCGCCCGCGCCGTCCGGGGGGCGGCGCGGGGCGGCGCCCGACCTGACCGAGCTGCTGCCGCAGTGGCTGGCCGCGGCCCACGAGCAGGGGTACCGCGCGCCGGCCGCCGCGCTGCCGGCGCTGCTCGACGCCGCCCGCGCCAGGACCGATCTGCGGCCCCAGGCGCTGGCCTTCGCCGGGCCGCGGGGGCTGTGGCTGGCCCGGCTCAACCCGGAGTGGAAGTTCGCGCTGCGCGGCGCGGGCGGGGGTGGCACACTGCCCGACCCCGCGGACGGGGTGGCGGTCCTGGGGCTGTGGGAGGAGGGCCTGTTCGCGGAGCGGGTCGCCCTGCTCGGCGCCGTACGCACTCAGGACGCGGACCAGGGCAGGGAGCTGCTCGCGTCGACCTGGGGCGCCGAGCGGGCCGAGGACCGGCTGATGTTCCTTGACTCGCTGCGCGCGGGGCTCTCCGGGAGGGACGAGGAGTTCCTGGAGGCGGCCCTGTCCGACCGCAGCCGCAACGTCCGGGCCACGGCAGCCGAGCTGCTCTCGGCGCTGCCCGGCTCCGCGCTGGCGGCCCGGATGGCGGAGCGCGCCGGGTCGTGCGTGTCCCTGGACCGTACGGAGGGGGCGGAGACCATCGTCGTGGAGGCGCCGCACGAGTGCGACGCCGGGATGCAGCACGACGGCGTGACGGCCACCCCGCCCACGGGGCGCGGCGAGCGCTCCTGGTGGCTGGGCCAGGTGGTCGAGGCGGCGCCGCTCGACTGCTGGGCGGCCCGGTTCGGGGGGCGCGGGCCCGAGGAGATCGTGGCGCTGCCGGTGGCCGACGACTGGCAGGGCGAGCTGCACGCGGCCTGGTGCCGTGCGGCCGTGCGGCAGCGGGACGCGGCCTGGTCGCGGGCCCTGCTGGGCTCGCCCGCGGCCCCGCAGGCGACCGGCCCTGGCACCTCCTCGCTCGCGGAGCGCGCCCAGCTGCTCTCGACCCTCCCGGTGGAGGAGCGGGCGGTCTGGGTGGCCGCGTTCATCTCCGCGCACGGCCTGTCGGAGGCGTTCCAGCTGCTCGGCGTGTGCGCGGTGCCGTGGGCGGAGCCGCTCGGCCGGGCGGTCGTCGACGCCCTGGACATCGCCCGGGACGCGGGCAGCTATCCGTGGAGCTTCAGCGGGGTGATGGGCCTCGCCGAGCGCTGCCTTTCCCCGGACGCCGCCCCCCAGCTGGCCGCCCTGACGGCCCTGCCGTGCGAAGCGGAGGACGCCTCCCCCGGTGCCGGCGGCTACTGGTCCGAGGCGTTCCAGCGGCTCGTGGCGACGCTGAACCTGCGCGCGACGATGCACGCGGAGCTGTCGGAGGGGTGACGGGCGCGGCGCGGACGCGGGGACGGGCAGGAGCACGGGCGCGGGGCGGACGCGAAGGCGAAGACCGGGCGCGGAGACGGGCGGCGCGGCTGCGCGGACCCGACCGTCCGCGCCGCCCCGCCGCCCGCGGCAGGGGGTTACTCCTGGTTACGCCGCCACGCGGACGTTGGCGTTCACCCAGTCCACGATCGAGGCGGTCGTCGCGCCCGGGGTGAAGATCTCGGCCACGCCCTTCTCCTTCAGCGGCGCGATGTCGGCGTCCGGGATGATCCCGCCACCGAAGACCTTGATGTCCTCCGCGTCGCGTTCCTTCAGGAGCTCCAGCACCTTCACGAACAGCGTGTTGTGCGCGCCGGAGAGGATCGAGAGGCCGATCGCGTCGGCGTCCTCCTGGATCGCCGTGTCCACGATCTGCTCGGGCGTCTGGTGGAGGCCCGTGTAGATGACCTCCATACCGGCGTCACGCAGCGCCCGCGCGATCACCTTGGCCCCGCGATCGTGGCCGTCGAGACCCGGCTTGGCCACCACCACGCGGATCGGACCAGTCACACCCATCACTGCCTCCACATGCGACCCCCGCGCCTGCTTGCGGGGAGGTGAACGAACGTTAGCGCCAGCATCCCGCACGCGACCGTTTCGCGGAGGGCACCGAGGGGGAAATCACACGTGGGACATTGTTCGCTCCCCGGAGGAGCCGCCACGGGGCCGCCGTATCCCCGCGCCGTCAGCCGCACGGCACGGAGGTGCGGCGCCCGCCGTACCGGACGGAGGTCGGCGATGGAGCTCTCCCCCACCGCTGTCACCGACCGTGTGAAGGCCGCCGCCCTGGAGCTGGCGGTCCTCGCCGGACACCTGGTCCTCTACCCCTCCGGACTCGTCGCCGAACGCCGCGGCGCCCCCGCATCCACATCCGCATCCCCATCCGCGGGGCCCGCCGCCCGCCCGGTCGTCCTGCTGCACGGCTTCGTCGACAACCGCTCCGTGTTCGTCCTGCTGCGCCGTACCCTCGCCCGGCACGGCCGCGACCACGTGGAGTCGGTCAACTACTCCCCGCTCATCTGCGACCTGCGGACCGCCGCCGAGCTGCTCGGACGCCAGGTGGAGGAGATCTGCGCGCGGACCGGCCGCAGCGAGGTCGATCTCGTGGGCCACAGCCTGGGCGGCCTCATCGCCCGTTATTACGTACAGCGACTCGGCGGCGACGCCCGGGTGCGCACCCTGGTCATGCTGGGCACCCCGCACTCCGGCACCAGCTTCGTGCCGCTGGCCGACGCCCACCCGCTGGTGCGCCAGATGCGGCCCGGTTCGGAGGTGCTGCGCGAGCTGGCGGGCCCCGCGCCGGGCTGCCGTACGCGGTTCGTGAGCTTCTGGAGCGACCTGGACCAGGTGATGGTGCCGGTGGAGACGGCCCGGCTCGACCACCCGGACCTGATCGTCCACAACGTCAGAGTCAGCGGCATCGGGCACCTCGCGCTGCCGGTGCACCCCACGGTCGCCGCCGGCATCCTCGAGGCCCTGGACGCGGACGCTCCGGCCGCCGGCTCGCAGGACGCCGCGCCGGGAGCCGCCTCCGTCGCCTGACGGGCCGCCAGAAGGTTGCCGTTCTTCGAACGTTCCTCGAACACAGAGCCAAGGCTCTCCCCGCAACCCGACGAAACACGGCCGATTGCCCGTTTCCTGGCGGCTCGAAACCCTCGGAAGATTGTCGGGCCCGCGTACCGCCGGGTACAGTCACGCCACTGCTTGACCCCCTGCTGCCGAGGCGAGAGAGAAGTTGGTGAACGACCAGCACCCCCACGCCGGGTACGTCACGGACGCCACCCAGACCACGGGCAGCTTCGCCGCCGACCCCCTGTTCGGCACCTACGACGTCGGCTACGACGCGGGTCAGAACGGTCAGAGCGGTTACACCGACTACAACGCGCACCACGGGTACAGCGGCTACACCGACTACAGCGGCCAGTGGGACACCGGCTCCTACGGCTCGTACACCACGACCGGGCAGTGGGACGCCACCGCCTGGACCGAGGCGCAGCAGACCGGGCCGTACGAAGCCGCGACGCAGTTCGCCTCGTACGACACCACCGGCCAGTGGACGACGCCGGGCTACGAGACCGGGGCCTACGACACGACCGCCTGGAACCAGGCCGCCGCCACGCCCGAGCCGGTCGTGCCCCACCAGTACACGCCCGAGCAGCAGTACACCCCCGAGCACACGGCGGAGTTCGACTTCGGCGCGTACGCGGAGACCGTGCAGGAGCAGCCCTCCTACGACCTCGGCTACGAGACGACGGCGTACGAGCAGCAGCCGGCCTACGGCCAGGAAGCCGCCTACGAGCACGAACCGGCCTTCGGCCAGGACCCGGCCTACGACCATCACGAGCCGGCGCCCGACACCTTCCACGACGCCGAGACCATGATCGGCTTCGAGCTCGACCCGGACCTCGGCACCGACCAGGTCCTGGACCAGGACCAGGACCTGGAATTCGCCGCCGATGGCGCCGGCGCCGCCGACGTACCGGCCGCCGACGTACCGGCCGCCGCCGTCCCCGTCGCCCGCCCCGTGCGCCGCTCCTCCGGCGGCGGCAGCCGCGGCCGGCGCCGCACGCCCGCCAAGCGGTCCGCACTCCTGACCGTCGCCGTCCCATCCGCCTGCGTCATGGGCGTCGCCGGCATCGCCGCCGCCTCGGTCAGCGGGCTCACCGACGCCGGCGCGGACGCCAAGGACGACACGACGGCCCTCGCCGCCGCCGACCCGGCCTCCGTCAAGCAGGTCGCCGCCAACAGCAAGCTGGACACCCAGCTCGCCGCGCTCAGCGCCGACGCCCGCGACTTCGGCGACCGTGCCAGCCGCACCCAGGAGCGCATCGACCTGAGGCTGCGCCAGGAGGCGGACAAGAAGAAGCGCGAGGAGGAGGCGGCCCGCAAGGAGGCCCTGCGCCCCAAGTTCCTCCTCCCGGTCAAGCTGCACCAGCTCAGCGCCCGCTTCGGCCAGTCCGGCGTCAACTGGATGTCCCTGCACACCGGAATCGACTTCCCCGTGCAGTACGGCACGCCCGTGATGGCCGCGACCGACGGCACCGTGCGGACCCAGTGGAACAGCGCCTACGGCAACATGGCGATCGTGACCACCGCCGACGGCACCGAGACCTGGTACTGCCACCTGAGCAGCACCAAGATCCGCTCCGGCAAGGTCAAGGCCGGCGAGGTCATCGCGTACTCCGGCAACTCCGGCAACTCCACCGGCCCGCACCTCCACTTCGAGGTCCGGCCGAACGGCGGCGCGGCGATCGACCCGCTGCCGTGGCTGCGCAGCCACGGCCTGGACCCGACCGGCTGACCGACGCCGACCAGGTCTTCGCACGTACGAGGAAGGGGCCCCCGCCGACGTGGCGGTTTCTAGCGGTCGTTGCAACACACGGTTGTGTTGATCAAGCCGTGAGCAGTTTATGCAGGCGCTCGGCTGGGGTTTCCCAGCCGAGCGT